>CBCPMW010000009.1:0-67222 GCA_965120375.1 uncultured Eubacteriales bacterium
TTCGGATTTCATTCTCGCCCACATGCTTTCACAGCGGGCATTATCATGGCATCTGCCTGCTGCACTGTTCATGCTTTGCTGTATGCCTTAGCAGTGTTGTGCAGTGTTTTCACACATAACGTGGCATTCATGTTGGTGTCCATGGCTAAGCCAATCACGCTGGAATCAAAGCAATCAAAAATGGCTGAAATATATAGCTTTCCGTCACTGGCTTTGATTTCCGTTATATCAGTGACACATTTTGTTAGCGGTTCCTCCGCATGGAAATCACGTTTTAAGAGATCGTCTGACTTCTGGGCTTGCTTGTCTGCTTTCGTGATTCCATTCGGCTTGCCTCTGGGACGATGGCTGATCCCGATTTCTTCCGTGATGCGATAAACCGTGCGCTCACTGGGGATATCCACGTTTTCCGGCTGCTTCAGGCTCAATGCCTGATACATGCGGATACGGCCATAAGTATCATTGCATTTATCTTCAGAAAGTATTTCCATCATAGCGTGTCCGCCAGAGCCCGGTATTTCCATGGACGGTCTTTGTTGGCAAGATACTAGTAAAATCCCTGTCTGCTGACATGGAGAACCCTGCAATAGAATGAGATATCACCTTTTAATTCGCCGTCTTCCGTTTTTTAAGCAATAAACTTCATTCTTTCGTTTTTGCTGACTTCAGACGGCTTGCAGCGAAAAAAGCGCTGGCAGCGATATTACTGCCGGCGCCTTTGTTTTCCAAAAAATCCACGCTTGATGCAAGAACGTTTAACAACCACAAATTAAATCCTTATTAATTTTGAATCCGTTATTTAAAATGTTTTCTCTTCCTACATCTTTGACTTTCTGTTTCACCTTTTTAAACAATTCTTTGTCTTTCATTGCGTCTTGGCCGTTGTAACCCATTTCGGCTAGGAAATATGAGTACTTTGAAAAATTGTAAGGGTACTCGAAGCGGGAAGAACCACCCCCACTACGGCCAGTCCACCAGTGGTACTCTCCACTACCTCCCGTACTTATATCCCTATGAAATTTTGTATTTAACCAAACGAGATATTCTGCAAAATTATCTTCTCGCACCATATGATCTATCACAGGGCATAACTTGGCTTCACGGTAAAATCTTTCTGGGTCTTTATTAAACTCCTTGATCTCTTCAATAAATTCTTTCATGCAATCCCCATAATTATCCCATTGCCACGTTTCAAAATCAAGTAAAAAAGTACTTAATTCTTCTGATTTTTTATCATCAAAACGTACACTTAATTCTGTATAGTTTTTTAAAAGTTCTCCAAATTCTTTCTTTTCTTCTGAATTTGGTTCTTCATTATTTTCAAGTCTTTTTACAAACTCATCAATTTTTCCACGTAAGATATCCGATTTTTTTAAATTACTTACCAAACATCCGCACTCGTCCCACAATTCTCCACCTTTACCTTGAATAACCAGAACATTTTTATCTACATAATTTTTTAAAGTTTTTAAACCATCAATCAGTTCCTTAAATTCTAATTTCCCGCCTATTCTCCAGTTTCCTTTTGGCCACTCTCCTTCTCCGTTGTCGACAAGTTTTTCTAATGTTTTAAAAGCCTCTATATCGTCTTGCGTCGGCACATAGAAGAAACTCGGATCATTCGTTCTCGTTCCACAATCCCATTCTCCACTTATATTAAAACCGTTTTTCCACCGGAGAAACTGTACTATTCTTCCTGGTGTACCACATCCACGATCTGGTGTACCACATCCACGATATTTCCACTTCTTCAAAGATTCTCTCACTTCTTTGAATATTTGGTCATAGAATTCTTTATTGTAATCAAGATCAAATCCAAATTCCTTTTTATGTTTTTCTAACAACTTTTTAAATTCTGATTCTGCAGTATGTCCGCTATTTCCCCCCATAGGATGAAGCCCTCTATCTCGGGTAATATTAATATTTAAATACGGCGTCGGCTTTTTAAATAGCTTTTTAAGCCCGTTTTCATCGTCCCACGCTCTACCAACTAGCCACTCGTCAAAACCTATTGACTCATCCTGCTTACCTTCAAGATCCAAGTGAATAAATTCATTTACATATTGTTCCATTTCACCATTATAGAAAAGATTTAAAAACTCAGTAAAATCCTCACCAGTAACAGGGAGTTCCTTGTTCACAACATCTTTCAAATTCCTGCATTTTTCACCTTTTATTTCCTTTAAACCTCTTTCTTTTATCACTTCTTTTGCCTTTCTGACTTTGAGCCAAGTTATGAATCTGTTTCTATTACGGTATGATTCCTCCGTACCCGTACCTAAAAACAAATGTGCTAAAAATTTTGTATTTTTGACTAGTTCTTTTTCTTCACAATTTAAATCATCGAAGGACTTCTTTGACAAAAGGGCTGTTGTAATTTCACTATTTGCGAGAACTTTTTTTCTCATTCCCTCGATTTTATCAAGTACTCCCAAAACATTCTTAATTTTCCCGTCACGTTCCCCCTGCCCAGCATTTTCTTGCTTCACCAGTAAAGGCAGTGCTTCTTCTATCGTCTTAATATAAGACTCTCTTGTTTCGTCAAAATCTCTGTCATAGAGAACCCTTGTCAGCAAAAGATCTTCCTTCGTAAAATCTTTGTCCCGGTTTGTAGTTTTTAAAATGTCAAGAATTTCATAAGCTCTGACCACTTGTTGATACCTTTTAGACAAATCATCTTCACTTAATTTTAAGGTGTCCAATGTTAAATTTTTCAGGAAACAATATCTTGCTTCCGAGTTTGCACTATTTTCCATCAATTTATTTACTCTATTTATATTGTCAACCACATTACCACTAAAGGATATAAACCACTTATATGATGTACGCGATATGGAATCTAATCCTACATCCTCCCCACTGTTTTTTACAATTGTCTCTAGTATTCCCCTACTATACTCATCAGAAGATAAACCAAGATAATACTCTTTCAGTAATTTAAGAAGCGTATTATCGGTTAATTTCAGAGTATACTTATATACACGAAATGGATTATTTTCTCCGTTTTCATCGAAATAAGACGATTCTTCCACACTACTTAAATCTTCTACTGTCATATGTTCTAATAAATTCCGATAACCGCCTCGAGCCAGTTCTTCATAGTTACACACAACATCTTTGTAGCTACTCGCATAGCCACTACAATATCTAGCACGAAAACGACTCAGGGCATCATACTTGTCACTTAGTTTCCTCATCTCAGCCAGCAGCTTATCGTCTTCTATCAATTTTCTCTTTCCTTGTTTGATACTTTCACTAAATTCACACAAAAACTTCTGGCCTCGCTCCGACTGAGAATCAAAGACAAACGCAAGTCTTCTTGATCTTTCTAAAATATATCGTAATTCTTCTTTCTGACCACAAAGTTTGGAATTTTTAAGCCCACATATAGCCACTTCTAGGTCTTTGCAGGCTTTTTTCAACTCGTCAAAAGTTTCGTTAGTTAACTTTTTATTTTCCGGTTGTTTTAAGTTTAAATTCTTCCAATTCTCCAATCCCCTCAAAAGGCCTTCCACTTTAAGTATAAGTTCTGACCCCTTATCCCTACTAAACAACTTACTGAACGCGTTCTGTTTACTCAACTCACTATTCAGATTCTCCTTTATTACCTTCAGTTTTGACTTAAGCATATCAAGCATCCCAGCGTCCTCAACTTGAACATCCTCACATCTGAACCAACCTAAAATCTTTTGCACCATTTGATCATCAAAATTCTTTTCAACAACATCTTCACTTACAAAATTCTTTTCAACAACTTTATCTGCATCTTGCGCAAAATAAATACTATTATCAGCAAGTTTTAAACCAATACACAAACACGCACACCCACAAACAATCATCACCAATTTTTTCCTACACATTACGTAAAATCACTCCTAAAGCAAAATTAAACCAATACACAAACACGCACACCCACAAACAATCATCACCAATTTTTTCCTACACATTACATAAAATCACTCCTAAAGCAAAATTAAACTAGAATTGGCATCCTCTACTAAATTGTATCACCATTTTAATATTTTGTCAACAATAATTATATGATTAATCTTTCTTAATAACAAAATATTCATTTTATTCAAAATACTATTTCAAATCTTATATTTTTCATGATTGTGCCCCATCAAAATAACAATTTTCCTAGCTCTTATTATTTCGATCCAAATTAAACTTTGCTTAAACACAATTCTACCCTTAAAATAAGTTGGAATAATAGGGAATTAAGACTATTAATATAATACAATATTTGATTATAGAGCTAATTTAATATATTAATACTAAATATTAATTTTCAATGAAATACTTTTAAATTAAATCACAAATAAAGTAAAAACATGATACAATTTAAATTGTTGTATCTTTGAGGTGAGATCGTGGATTCTAAAAAAATCAATCGAGAAGAAATTTTTAGTTATGTAAAAAACAAATTTAACACTCTTCCAGAATATTTATGGCAAAAATTTCCTAATTACGCAGTCTTGAGGCACCATCACAATTTAAAATGGTATGCCATAATAATGGATGTTCAGAAACACAAACTCGGCATACAAGGAAATGAACAAGTTGACATTTTAAACATAAAATGTGATGCGCTAACAATAGGCTCACTTATCAAAAATAAAGGATTTATGCCGGCTTACCACATGAATAAAGAACACTGGGTAACAATAATCCTCGACGGAAGTGTTTTGAAAAATGAAATTTTTAACCTCTTGGACCTAAGCTTTGAACTTACAAACAAAAAACATAGACAAACGTAATTTAAACTGGCAACCATTCTCATAAAAATACATAATGCTATCGCTACTACAAGCTTCATCCTCGCGTCTACGGTAATTGTTTAATTAATTCTCTGAGTTTTTGTATAATCAAAAATCACATCAAGTTGTCCATCTGGCATTATGTCTAATTTTGTACATCCACTACAATCATCTAAAGCTGGTGTCACATTCAAAATATGAAATACAATAAATCTACAATTTATGCCTTAGTTACCAATCGGTCAACACTTACACAATAAATTTCATATAACTTTACGGGAGCAATTGTGGACAACAAAACACCCACCAATTCAAACTTGATCTCACAATACTCGCCACTTTACTTTACGGACCTATTCCTTTGTAAACTCCGATTTTTTCCTTACTTTTTTTAAACTGACCGCAAAACTCAACCACAATTTTCTATGTGATTTACCTTTCCAATTGTAACCCCTCTTTATAAAAACTATTAATCCACAGCAACACGGCTTCTATTCTGTAATTCTGGGCAAAAATTCTTACAAAACCAAATCAACTAGCGACTCTACATACAACCTCTATAGCTCCCCCTGTTGGACTCGAACCAATGACCCAGACTTTACGTTTGTTAAAAAATCATTTTTCCATATAAGCTTTTATGTCCTTTGGGATTGTAGGCAAAACTGTGGGCAAAATAAGTTAGTACCACTTATTTGTAAACCATGTGCTTTTTTTAGAAAGAATATCGCAGTGAAAATTTTTACAAATTTGTGTTTTAAAAACTTCTCCATTATTAATATTTAAAATCGTAATAATTTATATAATATACGCATTTTGCTCTTTGATTGAAAGCTAAAAATCTTTAATCTTATATTATTGATATATAGTGTTAAGCAATGATATAATATAAATGCAAATTTATATGGAGAAAAAAGCCTTATGAAAAATAGAAATTATGTACATAAAACCATAACTTTAACTTACAACCATTGTAAAATTAAAGTTAGAGTGAAAAAGAATTACTTATTTGTACGATCGTTGTTTATATACCTCCCCAAAGACATATATAATTATAGTCATCCAAACTATAGTTTAATGTTTTTCCAAAAACGGTAAAAATCGAGGAAATTAAAAGTAATAAAAAAATGTTAGAGTCTTACAAAAAACTTTGCGATGCATTATTAAGCGAAACCTTTGGTAAAGAATTACAAAAACAATACTGGGCACATCAAATGAAACTAAAAAATTTAAAAAATTCCGGCTCTACATCTATTATACGACTCTTTTGATTGCCCTAACTTAGTTGCGATAATATCTGCTGTTTTGAATCCTACACCATAAACATCATCTACTATACCATAAGGATTTTCTTTAAGTTTTTGTGTGCTTTCTTTTCCATAGATTTTGTAAATTTTATGTGCTATAGATGTTGAAACTCCGCAATCACTTAAAAATATCATCAAATTTTTTATGTTCTTGTGTCTTTGCCATGATTCTATTATTGCATTCACTCTTTTACTGCCTATTTTAGGTATATCAAGTAATTTCATAGGGTCATTTTCTATTATATTTATTGTATTTTTTCCAAACTTGTTTACAATCTGTTTTGCAAATTTAGCTCCTATCCCTTCTATTAAACCGCTACCTAAATATCTTTCAATACCATAAATGTTCGCTGGCAAACTCTCTGTATATTCGGTTACATTAAATTGTTTACCAAATTTTTTGCTTATTATAAATTCTCCCTTTGCCTCTATTACTGTACCAACATTAATAGATATAAATTTTCCAATAAACGTAATTTGTTCAGCAAATCCTTTAACTCCGACTTTTATTACTGTAAATCCGCTTTCTTCATCTTGATATGTAATTCTCTCTACAACTCCGTTTAAATTCTCCATTTTCTCACCTTGCAATCACTATTACTACTATTTTATCCAATATACTATTAGCAGTCAAAATTATAATAAATCTCAATTTTATTATTACAAAAGCACTACTATTCGTGAAAAAATGTTCAACTGTACCATGTTATAATATTAACCGACTAACCTGAAACGGAGATGATTATATTATGAAATTTATTTCATGGAATGTTAATGGCTTTAAATCTTGCTTAGACAAGGGATTTAAAAAGTTTTTTGACAAAACAAATGCTGATTTTTTCTGTATTCAAGAAACTAAACTTGCGGAAAAATTAAATGATTTTAAACCTAAAAATTATGAAAGTTATTTTAGTTTTAGTGACAAAAAAGGCTACTCTGGAACTGCAATATTTACTCAACACGAACCTTTGAGTGTAAAATACGGCATGGGGATTCCTGAATTTGATAGTGAGGGTCGGCTCATCATACTTGAATATGATAATTTTTATCTGATAAATGTTTATACTCCAAATTCAAAAAGTGGACTTGTGCGAGAGGATTTTCGTGATGATTGGGAAGAAAATTTCAAAGAATATCTTAAAAAACTTAATAACATTAAACCTCTTGTTGTATGTGGCGATTTTAATGCAACACATCTTGAAATTGACAGCAAAATACCACGAAGTTCAAAATTTAAAGGTTTCTCAGAATCGGATAGAGTAAATTTTTGTGAGCTGATTGAATACGTTGGATTAAAAGATACTTTCAGAATTCTATATCCACATCAAAAAGATATTTATACTTGGTGGTCATATTCTCGCAATAGCCGTAATGAAAATACCGGTGCAAGAATAGACTACTTTTTAATTTCTGAATATTTATATAGCAATTTAAAAAGTGCTGATATTTATTCAGATGTTAGCGGTTCAGACCATTGTCCTATTGGTATGGAACTGGATTTATAAGTATAGAGATTAGGTGGTGTAAAAAATGGCTAACCTAAATGACTTTAGCGAAAAATATTACGCAAAATTATGGCGGAGTATGGATTGGGAACGCAACTATAAGATGTTAGAGAACTTTCAAAAGCAACTGTCTATATTAGCAAAAAATCATGACTCGAATGGTGTTCGTTCTTTACAAGATAAAATTACAAATATTACTGAAATCCGTGCTTTAGCGGTCCACAAAGTTACTGACGAAAATAATGCTGGTGCTGGAATTGATGGTGTGCTTTGGATTAGTGATGCAGATAAAATGCGTGGTGCTATGTCATTAAATGCTGCAGATTATGAAGCGAAACCATTCCGCAGAATAATAATTCAAGATAAGCATAAAATGAAAGAACGCCATATTGGTATACCAACTGTAAAAGACCGTGCTATACAAACTTTGTATTCTTTTGTTCTTGACCCAGTAGCAGAGGCTAGTGCTGATAAAAAATCATTTGCATTTAGAAATGGGAGAAGTGCCTTAGATGCTCATCATTTTATTTCTGAAGCTTTAAAATATCCTGATTCTCCTGAATGGGTTTTTATTGGCGATATTAAATCTTGCTACGATTCTATAAGTCATGGATGGCTTATGAAACATATCCCCATGAATAAAGATGTTTTGCGGTCATTTTTAAAAGCGGGATTTATTTTCGGTAATGAACTTTTTCCAACCGAACAAGGTATTTCACTTGGCATGTCGATATCCCCTATAATTGCTAATATGACTTTAGACGGTCTTAGACAAACTATATTTAACTTGCAACCTAGATATAAAACACCAGATTATGGGGATGGTGAGTTTGTACGTTATGCAGACGATATAATCGTTACCGCTAGAAGTAAAGAATCTGCATATAAAATAAAAAGTGCCGTAAAAAAATTTCTTTCAATTAGAGGTTTAAGACTTTCAGAAACTAAGAGCAAAATAATTCATGTTTCGGAAGGTTTTGATTATCTATCTAGGAATTATTGCAAACGTGATGGAATTCTATGTGTTACACCTTCTGAAAAAGCAGTCAAATCATTTGAACAAAACCTAAAAGATTTTATTTTAAATAATGGAAAGCAACAATCACAAAGGAACTTGATTAAAGGCTTAAATGCAAGACTTCAAGGATGGGCAGCATATCATAGAATAGAAAAATCATCAGAAGTTTTTCATCATATTGATAGTCTGGTTTCTGCGTTACTTCTAAAACTTATGCAAAAATTATACCCTAATAAAACTAAGCAACAACTTATTTCTACATATTGGCATGAAGATTTTGATGGTACTAAAGTTTATACACTACCTCAGCGCAAAGACATTCGTGTTGTTCGTATGAAAGATATAATTCTGATTGCTCACAACCCAGTAATATTAAGTAAAAATCCATACATAGATACTGAATATTTTAAATCACGTTCGGAAAGTCAAGACGAAAAAAATATTAATGGTAGATATAAATCAGTTTGGAAAAGACAAAGCGGTAAATGTTATTATTGTGGCAAAGTTATGGCTAAAGAACAACCTATAAAACTCATTCATAGAGAATCTATTGACGATAATTCGACAAGCAATTTAGCATATATTCATTCTACTTGTGAACAAGATGAAGCTATATTTATTCAAACAGATATTGAAAATCCTAGTAATATTGATGTTTTTGAAATTGCAAAGGAAATAACTGAAAAAGATGATACTTTAAAAGAAACTAGTAAAATATCTTATAGTGCACTCAAAGACTATTTTTCTAAATGTAATGAAAATAAATTTGCATTAAAATTTTCAGAAATTGAAAAAATTTTAAAAGGTAAACTTTGCTCATTAGCTTATAAATATAAATCATTTTGGCATAGAAAAAGCAAACGTGAATTTGCTGATTCATGGCAATCGGAAGGTTTTGAAGTATCGGAAATTGATTTCAAAAAGAAAAAAGCGTATTTCCATAAAACTGATAATAATAGGGGGAAATTAAGTATACCAAAAGTTTTCTTAACCGACAAAATTCCTAATAATGCTAAATACGAACTAGAACATTTTTTTGAATATATACGTAAAAAATATGGAATACAAAAATAACCTCACTTAATGATATGCTCCCAAAAAATGTCTAGCTTTTGAGATGCATATCAAATTAGGCGAGGCTTTTTATTACATCAAAACAGTTGATGAATACTCAATTTTTATACCATTGTCTTTTGTTCTAGGTAGTTTTGCTTTATTTCCATTTCCGTCCTCAATAGCAAGCTTTTCTATTTTATGTTCATCAAAAAAATTTACAACTGTACTTTCAATAAAGCCCGCCCATTTTTGCGGATTTGCTTTCTTTTTCTCTTTTGGCTCATCTTCCATAATCTTTTTAAGTTCGTTTATTGATTCATCCATAATTTAATACTTCCTTTCCTATTTTATCATTTTATTTTGTACTCAAATTTAAAATCAAATAAATCTTTAAGAGATATGCCTAGTGCATCTGCAATATCAAATAATGTTACGCTTGAAAAAGTAGTTGGCAAATTTGGAGCTTCAATATTACTTAAATGTGTCCTGCTAATTCCAACTTTTTCAGCAAGTTGAATTTGTGTTAATCTTCGTAATTTTCTATGTATGAAATATTAATTGCTAAATTTCTATATTTATCTTCATGTTTGACCATTGTACAGCCCACCTTACATTAAAATATTAGGTGCTCTCATACAATGTATAAACAATTCTATAAGTTGCTAAATTTTTATTTTTATATTATAATTTGCTTATTAATTATTATCTCACACTGGGCACATACTCTGCAATATCTTCAAGTTTGTACTTTAATACATTACATAACTTATTTAGAGTTTTTGTTTCTATATTTTCATTAAATTTAAGCCTTTTAATCATTTTACTGTCAATACCGCATTTTTCTCGTAGTTTATATGTTGAGACGTTTATTCTCTATTAACTCCCATAACTTATTAAAAATTATCAAAATAAAAAGCCACCTCTTGACAGTAAAAATTATGGAAGTTATAACCTCCATGTTTACCCATTTGTATTTGATAGTCTAAATTCGTCGATTATAGTTAAAACTGCTCTAACTTGACTTTCTGTTAAATCCTGTAATGGTGTACGAATTCTATCATTTAAATCTATACCCAAAAAATAATCTGCCGATAAACCAAATATATAACAAAGTTTTATTAAGATTTCATAAGGCGGTATTCGCATATAATTTTCATATAGACTTACTGTAGATTCATTAACACCTAGTCTATCGGCTAAGTCCTTTTGCTTCCATTCTTTTTGAAGTCTTAATTGGCGTATTTTTTGTCCCATGTCAATCGGCATATTGTCACCTCTTTTTAAGATTTTATGCCCTTTTATATTTCTTTATGAAATATTAATTTCTAATTGAAATAAGATAGAGGAATAAAAATGAAAACCTGTACATTTGCGGGACACGCACAGATATATGAACAAGAGGAAATAGAAAAAAGATTAAAAAAAGAAATAGAAAATCTCATTGAAAATGAGAGTGTTACTAATTTCTATAACGGATGCAAAGGCAGTTTTGATTTTCTCTGTGCCGATTGTGTTTTTGAGTTAAAAAAAGAGTACCCATTTATAAAATCATATTGGGTACAATCATATATGCCAAAAGAAAATGATGAATACATCAAATATATAGCAGAAAAATTTGACCAATTTTTTTATCCAAACCTTGAAAAAATTCCGCCTCGCTTTGCCATTTTAAAACGTAATGAATGGATGATTAAAAATTCCGATTTTTTGATTGCTTATGTAAAATACAACCGTGGCGGAGCATTTAAAACACTTGAATTCGCAGAAAAAAAGAAAAATATAAAAATAATAAATATAGGAAAGGATTCATAAATTGTTATGTTTTTAAATAAAAGTTTTAAATTAATAAAAAAAGTTTGCGATGCAATATTAAATCTACTATCTGTTATTTTAATTATACTTTTTGTACTAATTTTGATTTTAGAAATTACTACTTTAATTTTTATGATTATAAGAAATACTACAGGATATTGCACTCCATTTATGCTACAAGTGATAGAAAAAACTGTAGCGGCAAGTCGAGAAGGTGCTATTATGTGGGCTAATTCATAAAAACTAAGAAAATCGACAAAATATGCCATAGAAATATTTAGCTAAATATTACAATAATAATATATTTTATTTGTGTTCAATTATACAAATTACTGAATACAAAAATATTGTTATCGGTAAAATTTTAAACAAAGAGATGAGTATTTCTATGACAAATAAAGAATTATCGAAACTTTACTATTTAAAAAAAGAAATAGAAATGCAAAGAAAACGCCTTTATGAGCTAGAAACCATGGCTAAATCTTGCAGCGTGAGAATAACAGGTATGCCGCACGGTAACGGGATTTCTGATAAAGTTGGAAAATATACATCACAAATCGCAGATTTAAAATGTTTACTAGATTTAAACCTAAAAAAGTGCTTTTTTGAGCTTAACAGGCTTACAGAATACATTCAAACGGTAGATGATTCTTTAGTCCGGCAAATTATGACTTATCGCTTTATCCATGGCTTTAGCTGGCAGAAAACAGCTTTTAGTATCGGTGGAAATAATAATCCGTATAACTTAAACATGAGACTTTATCGTTATTTAAAAAATAATTGATATTGCAAAACTAATTTTTTATTTTTAATGTTTTTAAGTAGCGTTTTTTATCCTCCGATATACGGTAGCTTTCGATTGCTTTTTGAATAGTTTTGTTATGTACCCACCTATTCATAGTTTTTTCTTCTATGTACTTTACCGTAAAATCATATTGTTTTGCTAAAGCAGTTGCAAAATACCAAGCTATCATCATATTCACGTAGTAATCTTCCGATTTTATTTTGCTTACCATTTTTAAATATCTTTCCGAAAAATTACTGTCCAGATAAAAATTCATAAGTATTCCCACAGCGAATCTAACAGTATATGTGTGAGTTGAATTTATCCATTTTTCAATTTTGGGGAACAGTTCCGGCAAATGATTTTTAAGTAGTTTAGGGCGGGTTAAATCGCATGTTGCCCAGTTATCTATATATGGCAGAAATTCTTCAAGTCTTTCTATCATGTTGCCATAATTTTTAATTTTCTCTATCAAAAAGCCATGCAAATTGTTTTCTTCATAATATTTATGAGGAAGAATATTTAAAAAACTTACAAAATCGCTCTCATTAAAAAGTCTATTTGCAAGTCTCCTAAGCTCCGAAGTGCGAACGCCAATTATTATTTCAGGATTAATATTTGGAATAAGTTTTGCTTGAAATTTTTGATATTTTAAGTCTTGTAATTTAAAAAGTTCTTTTTGTATATTCAGTATTATTTTTTCATTGATTTCTTGCAAGATAATCATCCTTTGTTTTTTATAATACTATTATTTTATCACAATCTATAAATTAAACTTGTTACTAAATGTTACTTTTTAAGTAGTAAAATGATATTATGGGCTGAATATCTTTTGAGAACCCCTCTTTAGGGTTCTTTTTATTTTTAAGGAGGAAAATATGAAAAGACAAGAATTTATAAGAAAATATGCAGAAAAAACTCATACAAAAATATGTAAAACAGAAGAATTTATAAATAATCTGGAAAATTTAATCGTAGAATTGATTAAATCAGGCGAAACATTAAACTTTCATGGATTTTGTGAAATAGGGACAAAAGAATTTAAAGATAGAATCGGGACTAATCCGCAAAATTCTGAACCTATGACAATAAAAGGTGGAAAAAGAGTTTACATAAAGCCTGGAGCAAAGCTAAAATTCGCCGCTAAAACTTTAGAAACATGAAAAAAATAAAAAACGAGGAATCCGAAAAGAAATATACCTGTTCGGTTTGTGGAAAATCATATTTAGAAAAGGCACGAAAATTTACTCCGTCACATTCTCCGATTTACAAGGGAAATGGCGGGCTTTTAACTATTTGTAGGGATTATGTTTTTAACATTTACAAAAAATATTTAAAAAAGTTCGGTGGAGATGAATATAACGCTATAAAACGTGTTTGTATGCTGCTAGATATTTATTTTTGCGACACTCTTTTTGATAAGTCCGAAAAAATCGATCCTTCTACAAACCGCATGAGTTCTTATTCTTTCTAAAATAAATTTACTTCCGTATATGCACAAGACTTTTGACGATTATTTGTTTAGTGAGACTTACAAACAGCCTGAAATGAAAAAAGAAAAATCTGATACCATATCCGAAAGACTTGTAAAAATTTGGGGATTTGGATTTACACAGGAAGAATATCAATTTTTAAACAATAAATTTTCTGAATGGAAATCTAAAGTTATTATTGACGGGATCGCCAGAGAAAGTCTGGTCAGAGATTTGTGCATCATAAAACTACAACAACAAAAATCTTTGCGAGACGGAGAAATTGATCTATATAACAGACTTCAAAAAACATATCAGGAAACTCTTTCAAGTGCAAATTTAAAGCCGATTCAAGTAGAAAACGATGATAAAGCTACGGAAAAACCTCTTGGAGTAATGATAGAAATGTTTGAAAACGAAGATCCTATCCCCGAACCTGGTGCGAGTGATGGGACTTGAACCCATACGTCAAAGACACACGCCCCTCAAACGTGCCTGTCTGCCTGTTCCAGCACACTCGCAAAACATTACTAGGATATTCTATTATCTAAAGTTAAGAATGTCAATACTAAAAATAAAAAATCTCGAAACAAGCAGCTTTTGGTCAGAAAATTCACATTATAAATAAAAAATATTTATTTTTCCAATTTTTTCATAATTTTTAACGCCATGATTGTTATATCATCCAGTTTTGGATTTCCATCATAAAATTTAGATATCTCATTTTTAACTATATGAACTATTGATTGAATATCTAAAATTTTGACATTATCGCTATTTAATATATTCTTTAGTCTACTTGCTGAAAAAAGTTCATTGTCATGAGAAGCTTCAGTTACGCCATCTGTGTACATAAATAAAATATCATTTTCAGAAAGATTTATTTTATAATTTTTATATTTTTGGTCTTTAAGCCCAGCTAAAACGAAACCATGATTCATTTTAACTATTTCGAAAGTATCTCTACCACTTCTGTAAAGAAACGGAGGATTATGTCCGGCATTTGAAAATATAAATTCTCCTGTTCTTATATTATATAAACCGATAAAAGCAGTTACGAACATATCTGCCTTATTATTTTCAAATAATTGATTATTCACAATTTCTAGAGCTTCTTTAGGTGATTTTCCAGCTAAAAGTTGGTTTTTTATTAGAATTTTTGATATAACCATAAAAAGTGCAGAAGAAATACCCTTCCCAGATACATCTGCAATAGCTACTGCTAAGTTATCATCGTCTACGAAAAAGAAATCGTAAAAATCTCCACCAACTTCTTTAGCGGGGTCAGTTAAAGCATAAATGTCAAAATCGTCACGTTCAGGGAAAGCTGGGAATATGCAAGGAAGCATACTTAGCTGAATTTTTTTTGCAATAGAAAGTTCACTTTTAATTTTCTCTTTTTCAGAAATTGTTTCAGAAAGTTCTTTTATATAAGAATCAAGATCCTTTGTCATATTACTGAATGCAAGAGCGAGCTCCCCAATTTCGTCATCACAATCTACTGTAAGTGTTACAGAAAGGTCACCGTTTCCTATTTTTTTCACATTTTCTTTTAGCTTTTTAATTGGCTTGGTTATTTTTTCTGATATTACAACTGAAAATGAAAAACTCGTCAGTAAACAAGCGATAAATGTAATAAATATCCATATTAGTAAATTTCTAGCTTTTTTGATTATATTGTTTTGATTGCGTTCAAGTTCGCTGTCAATAACTGATTTTGCATCATTAATTGGTTTTAATATTGTATCCATTTCTGTTACTTTTCCAAAAGACCAGCCAGTTTCTGAGATAGGTGAGTATGACAAATAGTATTCTTTATCATTGATTTTAACTTGTTCAGTGCCGGTTTTTCCTTCTATCATGTTATTTATTGCGTTGCGGTAGGTGGAATCTATATCACTTTCAAGAGGATTTAAATAGGCAGAATCATCATTTTCATCGTAATCAGGATGCATAATAATGTTGCCTGTACTGCTGATTATAAATGAGAAATCATTTCCATTACCTTTTGAATCTAAAATATATTCTTTTATCTGCGAAAGAAACATGTCGCAGGCTACAACTCCTAAAATTTTTCCATTTGAATCAAGGTAAGCTTTTGAACATGTTATGCACAATTTACTACTTTCTTTATCCACGTATGGAGTTTGCCAAACTATACTATCGACATTGTTCACAGCTTCCATATACCATGCTCTTTCTCGGGGGTCGAATCTGAGTGGTACCGAGTCGGGTGCATATTTATAGAAAATTCCACTTTCTGTGGCCACATAAGCAGCTGATATTGAAGTGTTTTGTTTATAAATCGGCATAATCGTATAAAAAATATTACTTATTGTCATAAGTTCATTTTTTATGCTGGAAGGAAGTAAATTATTGGAAACCACACTTTTCGTATTTTGAATATTTTCACGTTCTTCTTCTGACAAAGCTAACCATTTAGTAAGACTAGTCCTATATATATTATTTTCAAATTTTGAAGGATATTGACCAGGGTCATAAACTAAAACTGTTGAGTCATCACTATTATTTGGGTCAACTACATAGGCCTTTTCAAAGGCAAGAGATCTGTCTAATGAGTTTCCGTTTTCTGACATATCCGGTAAAGGAGGAATGGAACCTTTGAAGTTACTGCTGTTTGAAATTATACTATTTGTAGATGTCTTTATAGCGCAAACTTGCCTGTTTATATTTTCTAAAGTCTCGTTAAAGAGAGTTGCTGAGGTTTCAGATATACTCTCTAAGAATTTTTCAGATTGTGTAAGAAGGCTTTCTGTAGTGTTGTTTGATAAGTATTCTCCAAATTCTTTTACTCTCGCTTCTGAATATTTAATTAGGCTGTGCATATTTGCATAAGAAACTATAGAAACCACTATTTCTGTAGCTACTAGGAAGGATAACAAAACTAATAGTATTTTAGATCGGATGCTTTTGATTTTAATCATAAAAAATCACGCTTCCTCTACAAAATATTTTATCACTATATGCTAACATTATAACTTGTTATTATCAAGTATACTTATATGTTAAAAAATACATCCATATTTTTGTTCAAAACGTAGAAATAAAAATAAATGTGTTGATAAACAAAATTGAGTAAAGTATAATGCGGAGTGTTACTGGTGGGAAGGCTGATGGGGCGCCGTTTGATGGTATGTGTCTAGTGGTTTATGTGGTGAGACTTGCCGGTGGTTGCGCTGTCTGAGTGCTACCAGTATGTAATCAGACATAGTGTTTGGTTATTTGGTTAAAATTTTATGAAGGGAGTTGGGGTTGGATGTCAGCAGTATTGGAGTTTTTACAGTCAGTGCAATCTCAGATAATTTGTTTTATCGCAGGGGTAACAGTGGCTTTGCTTGGGCATTTGGTTGTGGATAAGATTAAACAATCGAGAAAAAGTGCCAACAATCCGATTAGTGTAGTTGGAATTAACATCGACGAGAGATAATTGGGTTTTTATTAATTTTAGAGAGGGAGATTTTAATATGGATCAGAGTACAGCAATGTCTGTGAGTCAGATTGTCATATCATCAGTTGCATTTTTGGTTTCTTTGTTTACATTTGGTTGTGTGAGATCAACACAGAAAGATGTGGCTAACGCAGCTAAGTTGAGTATGGCTGCTGCTTTGTATGACAAATTGAGTGAAGATAGTAGGACTAGGTTGCACGAACAATACGGTTCTGATATGATTAAGGTATACAATGCTATTGCGGCAGATCTTGACAGGTATGCTTATTAATCATAGATCGTAGGCTATAGTTTGTTTGAGTTTATCCATTCTTTTGATGATTCTATATCGAGTTCAGAGGGGATAGATATATTTTCCTTTTTGGACCGGTGTGATGGGTGCTTTATCGGCTCAGTGTATTTTGCTGAGGCGATTTTTTTTTCTTTTTTATTAATATTTATAAAATCAGAAAGTTTTTTTGGATCTTTCATTTATTTTTACCCTCCCAGATAGGTGACTACTTAGAATAGTTTTGTCACATCAAGCATAGATTATACTAATTTTGTTTTGAGGTGATAAAATTGAATTTGAGGGTTCTCTCTCGGGTAGTTTTATGTATATTTTTATTGGTTTTTAATAATAAAATTTGTTTTGCATCTACACTTGGTCCAGAAGTGGCTGCCCCATCGTACATTTTGATGGAGCAAAGTACAGGAAAAGTTATCTCAGAAAAAAATTCTTGTGAAGTTCGCTTTGCAGCATCGGTTATGAAAACAATGATATTACTTCTTGCAGTTGAAGCTATTGATTCCGGAAAAATATCAGAAAACGATACGGTAACGATAAGTGATTTAGCGGCAGAAACTCCCGGTGCAAATGTCTGGCTAAAATCTGGAGAAACTATAACCGTAAAAGATTTGATAAAATCAGTTGCAATGGTTTCAGCAAACGATGCGTGCATTGCACTTGCTGAATTTATAGGTGGATCTGAAGGAAAGTTTATTGCTATGCTAAATGAAAGAGCAAAAGAACTTGGCATGGAAAACACTATATTCAAAGACTGTGTTGGATCTGATGAAGATGGAAACGTAACTAGCTGCCGAGATATAGCTTTAGCGTCAATGGAACTTATGGATCATAAGTGCGCATACGAATATGTTTCTAGCTGGATAGATCACATAAGAGATTCTAAAACTCAGATAGTAAACACGAATAAACTCCTAAAAATTTATCAAGGGACAATTGGTATAAAAACAGGTACAAGTGAAAAAGCTGGAAGTTGTATTTCGGCTTGTGCAGAGCGAGATGAAATGAGACTTATATGTGTAGTTTTAGGTGCAGAAAACAGTAAGGATAGGTTTAAAGATGTATCGATTCTCTTTGATTATGGTTTTTCGGGATATACAATGATAGAACCTGATATTCCTGAAGATTTTTCTAAAAGTGTAAAAATTAAAAATGGTATGCTTCCAGAAGTTTTTGTTAATCCACAGATAGAGGGTAAAATTTTAGTTCCAAGAGGAAAAGAAAAAGAAGTAGCCTGTAAGATGACGAGTGATGATTTAACTGCTCCAATTGATATTGGATCTAAAATAGGAGTTATTACTTATAAATTAGGTGATGATATTCTAGCTGAATATGATGTTTTGTCATCATGTAAAGTAGATAAAATTAGTTTTTATTTGGTTTTAAAAAAAGCGCTTGCTGCATTTTTAACTCTTTAGTCTAGGATAAACAATTTATGAAACTTCTCTTCTATTGAAAAGATAAAAATTGTGATATAGAATTTATCCTGGAATAGTTGGGAGGATTTTAATGAGTATAAATTTTGATATAAAATATCTGGAAGGTTTTGTAGAAAAAAGAGATTTTTTAAATATTGAACCTGAAATAGAGAATGCACATAAGATTTTACATAGTGGTCAAGGTGTGTCGAAAAATACAACAGGTTGGCTTGATCTTCCTGTTAATTATGATAAAGATGAATTTGAAAGAGTAAAATTTTTTGCTAATAGAGTAAGGGAAAATAGTGATATTTTAGTTGTTATTGGTATTGGAGGGTCGTATTTAGGGGCAAAATCAGCAATAGATTTTATTCATTCTCCGAACTATAACCTTCTTAAAAAAGATTCACCTAGTATTTTTTTTGTCGGCAATAATTTAAGTTCTGCATATATAAGTGAGATAATGGATTTGTGTAAGAACAAAAGGGTATCTCTAAGTGTAATTTCGAAATCAGGACTTACAACTGAACCAGCGGTTGCGTTCAGAGTATTTAAAAAGTTTATGGAAGAAAATTTTGGGAAAGAGGACGCAAGGAACAGAATTTTTTGTACAACGGGTAAAAAACAAGGGAATTTGATAAAAATGGCTCTAGAAGAAGGGTATGAAACGTTTACAGTACCAGATAACATAGGTGGGCGATTTTCTGTTTTGTCATCTGTTGGTCTTTTTCCGATAGCTGTAAGTGGAGCAAATACAGATAATATTCTCCTTGGTGCTAAAAAAGCCATGGAAAAGTTTATGTTCTGCAGATTAGACGAAAATGCTTGTTATAAATATGCAGCAGCAAGAAACATTTTATATAGGAAAGGGAAATTGATTGAAATTTTAGCGGCTTACGAGCCAGGGTTTTCAGGTTTTTTAGAATGGTGGAAACAACTTTATGGAGAAAGCGAAGGAAAAGATCAGAAAGGAATTTTTCCATCATCGCTACTTTATTCTACAGACCTTCACTCTATGGGACAATTTGTTCAGGAAGGGTCAAAAGTTTTGTTTGAGACAAATTTAGCTCTAAAAAAATACAAAAAAGATATAATTATTGAAGAGAACAAAGAAGATGATGGTCTGGATTTTCTTGAAGGAAAATCTGTTTTTGATATTAATAGATTTGTTTTTGAAGCAACATCTCTTGCCCACTATGATGGAAATGTTCCGGGAATGACAATAGAAGTCGATGATAACTCTGAGGAGGCTTTTGGATATCTTACATATTTTTTTGAAAAATCTTGCGCTATGTCTGCTTTAATTTTAGGAGTTAATCCATTTAATCAACCTGGAGTGGAAGCATATAAAAGGAATATGTTTGCATTTTTAGGTAAACCTGGATATGAGGATTTAAAAACTCAGATTGCTCAAAGGTTAAATTACAGTTGACAAATTTATTTTTTAGGTATATACTCCTATATGTGGCTTTGTGAGATTGTTAGAGAGACAATTTGTTTTCAATTTTTAGCTTAACCTAGGGATTTTGTTGTTAAGGTTTGGAGGTGTAAGTTTTGGCAATAGTACCTAAGAGAAAAACGTCCAAAGCAAGAAGAAATAAAAGGCGGTCTAATGTGTGGAAATTAACTTCTCCTGATATAGTTAAGTGCGATAAGTGTGGGGAATATAAACTTTTACACAGAATGTGCAGGAGCTGTGGTTATTACCGTGGACGCGAAGTTATGAAAATGGAAGCTTAGGATGAGGGCAGTAGAGGGGGGAGAACCCTCCTTTGTTTTTTTAGTGTAAAGAGATAAAGAGGTGAAAATTAATGCCAAGGCCTCTAGTGGCTATAGTTGGGCGTCCAAATGTCGGAAAATCTACACTTTTTAATAGATTAGTAGGTAAAAGGATTTCGATAGTTGATGACACCCCTGGAGTAACAAGAGATAGACTTATTGGGCTGTGTGAGTGGCGGGGCAAGAAAATATCTGTCGTAGATACTGGTGGACTTGATTTTACAGAAGAACAAACAATCACTGCGAATATTTTGGACCAAACTTACACCGCTATCAATTTAGCTGATGTTGTAGTTTTGGTTGTAAATATAAGAGATGGTTTAATTGCGTCTGACAGGGAAGCCGCTGATATAGTAAAAAAAAGTAAGAAACCGGCTGTTTTATGCGTAAACAAATGTGACTACCTTGGGGAACCTGTCGCTGAATTTTATGAGTTTTACAGTCTTGGGCTTGGCGATCCTGTAGAAGTTTCGTCAATTCACGGACATGGAACGGGAGATTTGCTTGATGCTGTTTATAATAAACTTCCGGATTTTGATGAAGAAAATGAAGAAGATGAGATTTTAAATGTAGCGGTTATAGGGAAGCCAAATGTTGGAAAGTCTTCACTTATAAATAAAATTTCTGGAGATCAGAGGTGCATTGTTTCGGATATAGCTGGGACAACTCGCGACAATGTAGATGTAGAAATTTCAAATAAGTTTGGAAAATATAATTTAGTTGATACCGCAGGACTTAGGAGGAAAAGTAAGGTTTTTGACTCTGTAGAAAAGTACAGTGTTATTCGCTCAAAACTTGCTATATCCAGGAGTGATGTCTGTGTAATTATGCTGGATGCTTTGGAAGAGATATCAGAGCAAGATGTACGGATTGCAGGATTTGCACACGAAGCCGGGAGAGGATGTGTAATTGCAGTAAATAAATGGGACTTTGTAGAAAAAACTGATAAAACTATGTCTAAATATAAAGAAAAAATACGAAACAAATTTAAATTTATGTCTTATGCACCTATAATTTTTATATCAGCTAAAACAGGGCAGAGAATAGATCGATTGTTTGAGCTTATTAATTTTGTGTCGAATTCTTGTACATATAGAATTTCAACTGGAACATTGAATGGTATAGTAAATGATGCAATGGCTAGATCTCAGCCTCCAACAGACAAGGGCAAAAGGCTGAAAATATACTACGCTGTGCAGGTAAGTGTCAAACCTCCTACGTTTGTGTTTTTTGTAAACATATCTAAACTTTTTCATTTTTCATACCAAAGGTATATAGAAAACTGTATTAGAAACACATTTGGTTTAGAGGGGACGCCGATACATTTTGTAATAAGAGAAAAAAGTAAAAGGTTGGTTTCAAATATCGTATAAGGAGGTAAAATTTACTGTGGGAAATTTTTTAAAGATTTTTGATTATTATGGACCGCTGTTTTTTGTCCTTGTAGCTTCGTATTTAATTGGCGGAATAAACTTTTCGATTTTAGTTACAAGGAAGTTCGGGATAAACAAAGATATAAGAGAGATGGGAAGTGGAAATGCCGGCTTTACAAATGTTTTAAGATCAGTTGGAAGAATGCCTGCTATCCTTACTTTTTTGGGAGATTTTGCAAAAGGGGTTTTAGCTGTTTGGCTTAGTAAAGTTATATTTTTGTTTATACAAAAACAACCAGCAGGTAGCGACGTTATAGATTATTTCGCTTATTTAGCAAGTTTTGCCTGTGTGCTTGGACATATTTACCCTTATTTTTTTGGTTTTAGGGGAGGAAAAGGGATTTTAACTGGTTGGGCGACTACTTTGCTTATAGATTTGAGAGTATTTTTTATAGTAATTTCTGTTTTCTTAGTTGTTCTTATTATTTGGAAAATAGTATCATTGGCGTCGATTTTTGCAGCGGCTTCGTGCCCGATTGCAACTTTTTTGGTTTTGTATTCAGATTTCAAGATGTTTAATGGTGATATTTCTTACGTTATAATGTGTACCGTAATTTCTCTGGTTACAGCCAGTTTAATTTTGTTTAGTCATAAATCTAATATTTCAAGGATTTTGTCTAAAACAGAAGGAAAACTTACGTATTAAACCTTGGAAAAGTTTAAAGATGGAGGGTAAAAATGAAATCGTATGTTATAAATTTTATTCGTCATGGGATGACAGAAGCAAACGTAAAAGGTCAATATGCTGGAGTTACGGATGTTAAAGTATGCACTGAAGGAATAGAAAAATTAGAAAAATTAAAAAGAGAATGTGTTTATCCCAAGGTAGACGCGTGTTATAGTAGTCCTCTTACTAGATGTATTCAGACGTGTAAAGTGATATATCCAGATGCAGAGCCTACTGTAATTGATGATTTAAGGGAATGTGATTTTGGAGAATGGGAAGGAAAAACACCGGAAGACCTTAAAGGGAACGAAGATTATGAGGAATGGCTTAAAAGCGGTCAGAAAACTAAACCGCCCGGTGGCGAAAGCGGTGTGGAATTTGAACAAAGAATTTGCGGTGCTGTAAAAAAGCTGGTAGAAGATTTAATGAGAAGTGGAACTACTTCCGCATCTGTTTTTGCACACGGTGGAGTGATATTAGTAATAATGATGAAGTTTGGAATAGAAAGAAGCGATCCATATAAATTTATTGTGGCAAATGGGTGCGGTTTTTCTGTTAGAATCACTCCCGGTATCTGGATGAGAGACAAAGTTTTTGAAATATGCGAAAAAATTCCTTTCGGACACAAAGAGCAAATATTTGGGAAATTTAAAAAGCTTTTAGATGAACAAAGAGAAGCAATTGAAATATGAAGTAAAGTTTACATAGAAAAATAAATTTTGAAGGAAGTGAAACTTTGGGGAAGAGAGAAGATTTGAGAAACATAGCTATAATTGCACACGTTGACCATGGGAAAACGACGCTTGTTGACCAAATGTTAAAACAAAGCGGAATATTTAGGTCGAATGAATCTGTAGAAGAAAGGGTTATGGACTCTAATGATTTAGAAAAAGAAAGAGGTATAACTATACTTTCTAAAAATACAGCGGTAATGTACGGAGACATAAAGATAAACATAGTTGACACTCCTGGGCACGCTGATTTCGGCGGTGAGGTCGAAAGAATATTAATGATGGTTGATGGGGTTCTTCTTCTGGTTGACGCTTTTGAAGGATGTATGCCTCAGACTAGGTTTGTTCTGAAAAAAGCTTTAAATCTTGGGAAAAAACCAGTTGTAGTTTTAAATAAAATAGATAGACCTGGAGTTAGGCCGGATGAAATTGTCGATGAAGTTATAGATTTATTTATTGAACTTGGTGCAAATGACGATCAAATTGAGTTTCCCGTGGTTTACGCTTCGGGACGGCAGGGCTATGCATCTTTAGATAAAAATGAAAGGAAAGGCGATTTGAAACCTCTGTTTGATGCGATAGTTAAAGAAGTTCCTCCTCCCAGAGGTGAATTAGATGGACCGCTTCAGATTTTGTTTTCTAATATAGATTACGATGAGTACGTTGGACGGATAGGAATAGGCAGAGTCGAGCGCGGAAAAGTGAAAGCTGGTCAAAATATTAGTATTTGTACAGAAGACAGAGAAGCAAGGAATGCAAAAATAGGTAAGCTTTATCAGTTTGAAGGGTTAAAACGTGTAGAGTCGGAATCTGCGGGGCTTGGTGATATTGTAGCGGTTTCTGGTATAGCAGACTTAAGTATAGGTGAAACAGCATGCTCTCCAGAAAAAATTGAACCATTACCATTTGTAAAAATAGATGAGCCAACTGTTTCTATGCTTTTTATGGTAAATAACAGTCCGTTTGCAGGACGAGAAGGAAAATTTGTCACATCTAGAAATATAAGAGATCGCCTTTTTAAGGAAATAGAAACGAATGTTGCGATGAGAGTAGAAGAAACAGATTCAGCTGATACTTTTAGAGTTTCAGGTCGGGGAGAACTACATTTGTCTGTGTTGATTGAAAATATGAGACGGCAAGGCTATGAATTCCAAGTGTCAAGGCCAAGAGTAATAATGAAAGAAATAGATGGGAAAAAACACGAACCGATTGAAGTTTTGTCTATAGAAGTTCCAGATAGTTATGTTGGTGCAGTTATGGAAAAACTCGGACCAAGAAAAGCTGAAATGACTAATATGGTTACAAAAGGAGACGGGACAACTCACCTTGAGTTTAGAATACCGTCTAGAGGCCTTATGGGTTATAGAGCAGAATTTCTAACTGACACTAATGGAAACGGGATTATGAACCATTTATTTGACTGTTATGAGCCGTATAAGGGAGAAATTTTACAAAGACAACAAGGGTCTATTGTGGTACATGAAACAGGTGAAACAACTGGATATGGACTTTTTGGAGCGCAGGATAGAGGTCGACTTTTTGTTGGTCCTGGAGAAGCAGTTTATGAAGGTATGGTAGTAGGTGCAAGTCCAAGATTAGAGGACATTGTTGTGAATGTATGTAAGAAAAAACATGTGACTAATATGCGTGCGGCTGGGTCTGACGATGCTTTAAAACTTACACCGCCCAGTAGAATGAGTTTGGAACAGTCTTTAGAATTTATAAATGATGATGAGCTGGTTGAAGTTACACCCAAAAATATTAGAATAAGAAAAACAATATTAAACAAAGACCAAAGAATGAAGAAGCAAAAATAGGAATTAATGTAAAAAGTGGCGATTTGTATGGAAAGAACAAGTAAAGAAAACTATTATTTGGATATTGCTGAAGTTGTTTTAGAAAGAGGAACCTGTATAAGGAGAAATTTTGGAGCTGTCATAGTAAAAAATGATCAAATAATATCATCGGGGTACAGTGGCGCTCCTCGAGGACGAAGGAATTGTACCGATGTAGGTAGATGTATGAGAAAAGAGTTAAATATTCCAAGAGGCGAAAGATATGAGCTTTGTAGATCTGTTCATGCAGAAGCAAATGCAATTATTCACGCCTCAAGGGATGAGATGTTGGGATCGAGGCTTTATCTAGTAGGTAAAGAAGCTCTAAGTAAAGAATATGTAAACAATGCCTCGCCATGTGCAATGTGCCGAAGACTTATAATAAACGCTGGAATCGGTTCCGTGGTAGTCAGATTAAACAAGAAAGAGTACAGGGCTATAAATACTAATACTTTTGTTCAAGACGATGAATTTTTAATAGAAAGTTACAGTTACTGAAAATTGGCGGTTTTTGGGTGATAAAGTGTTATGGAAATAAACAAAGAATACAAAATAGGATACAGAGCAATGAAAACGGCTGCGGCGGTATTTTTTTGTGCATTAATTTCAACTCTATTCAATAGAGAAGATATTTTTTGCTCATCCATAGCAGCGATAATTTGTATGGAAAGAACCTATAAAAGAACGGTAGAAACTGGAATGAATAGGTTTATCGGAACAATAATAGGTGGAATAATGGGTTATATAGCTCTAGAAATTTCTGAGTGTGTTCCTTACTTTAAATTTGTAAGAATATTGTTACTTCCGTTCTGTATTTTAATCGTTATTTATATCTGTAACGTAATAAATAAAAAGTCAGCGGTTTCTATTGGTTGTGTTGTTGTCTTAGTTATAGTTTCGAGGCTAGGGAATCCAATGAGTAGTACTTTTTTATATGTTATATTAAGGGTTATGGATACGCTTATTGGTACAGTTGTAGCCATGCTGGTAAATAGATTTACGTTTGGTGGAACTGATAATGAAGTAGAATGCAGATGATTGGTTTTATATGTTTTTTGAAACTTTGTTTTTCCTAGGGAAGAGGTGAGAAGATGAAAAAAAATTTCTTAATGTTAGTTATTTTTATAATATTTTTACCATTCTATGGTTGTATAGACCACAAATACATAGAATCAATAAATGTATATGAAGAAAAGAAAGTAGATGAGAACTTAGATCAAATGAGTAACAGTCGGCTTAAAGATGAAGGTGGAGACGGTCTCTTTCATTCTTTTTACTCAAGGTCGGGTAAAAAGCAGTTTTTTTCTGATTTAAATTCTGAGAAAGAAGTAAAGTTATATAATTTAATGAAAGAGAATGTTTATTGTATAAATGAAAATGCTAAAGAGACAGGAGAGTATGAAATAAAGTCAATAGTACTTAAAGGATACTCAATTGACAGAGATACGATAAGAAAAGTTTTCAGGGCGTTTCAATATGATAATCCTGAAATTTTTTGGCTTTCTAACAGTATTAATTTTAAAAAATATGGTAGAGATACTATAATAACGCTAAAATCTGTAGTTTCCCCTAGTGAATGCAAAGAAATAATTGAACAACTAAAAATAGAATTATCTGAGGCTGTAAAAAGTGTTCCATCAGGACTATCCGAATATGATACAGAGCTTTATTTTCATGATTTTTTAATAAAGAGGTGTAAGTATCAAAAATCTCAAGACAAAGTGCCTGCTTGGCGTAAGTTTACAGTAGTTGGAACTATGATAGATGGAGAAGCTGTCTGTGAAGGGTTTGCAAAAACAATGAAAGTTTTATTAAATTTAGTTTCCGTAGATTGTTTGCTAATAACAGGAGAAAAAGACGGTCAGCATCATATGTGGAACCTTGTAAAAGTTAATGGAAAATGGTATCATTTAGATGTTACGTGGGATAGTTCCGGCGGTATGGGGAAATATAGTTATTTCAATCTTAGTGATAGTAAAATAAAAATAGATCATAAGATTGATAGAGAGTTTACAGGGGCAGTAGATATATTTAAAAATGACAAATATAATTTTAGATTGCCGAAATGTGTGTCTATGGACGATAATTATATCTATAAAAATGGCATTAGGATTAATTCATTCAGTCAAGATTCAGATAATTTTGTAGTGAAACAGATTAAAGAGTCAATAATTAAAAAAGCTAAATATGTATACGTAGTTATAGGTGAAGGTTTAAACTATGATTATGCTGTAAAAGAGCTTTTCAGTCAGCCATCGAATAAATTTTTTAAATATTTAGCTCAAGTTGACAGGGACAAAAATATAAAAAATAGAATAGACAGACAAAAAATTTATATTTTAGAAAATAAAATTCTAAATGCTATTGTAGTTGAAATCAGCTATTTATAAAAATTGTTATTTGTGTAAGAGGATTAAAAAATGATAGATAAAAAAAGAATAGAGAATTTAATTTATGATCTTTTAGAAGCAATAGGTGAAGATCCTAGTCGAGAAGGAATCAAAGAAACTCCAAAAAGAGTTGCCAAAATGTACACAGAAATTTTTTCTGGGATGGAATCTGATCCAAATGACCATATAAAGATGTTTGAAGAAGTAAATCAAGGTGATAAAATAATCTTTGTTAAGGATATTCCATTTTATTCAATTTGTGAACATCATCTTTTACCATTTTTTGGGGTAATTCATATAGCATACATTCCAAAAGATAATAAGATAATAGGATTATCTAAGTTAGCTAGGATAGTTAACTGTTATGCTAGACGACTTCAAGTTCAAGAAAGATTGACAAATCAGATATCTGATTTTATTTTTAGTAAAGTGGGTGCTGCCTCAGTTGCAGTTTTTGCTGAAGCAGAACACATGTGTATGACAATTAGAGGAATAAAAGCTTTTGGGGCAAAGACAAAAACATATGATTTTAAAGGGATACTGAACTACGATAAAGAAAAAAGAGAAGAGTTGTATCGGTTATTATGATTTTGGATAAATGTAGCAGTTTTAAATTTGGTAAATATAACCTAGAAATAGGTAGAAAAAAGTACGTTATGGGTATTTTAAACGTTACGCCAGATTCATTTTCAGACGGTGGAAAGTGGTTAGATCCGGATTTAGCTGTGGAAAGAGCAATTCAAATTCAGGCTCAAGGCGCAGATATATTGGATATAGGAGCGCAATCAACTAGACCTGGATATTTAAAAGTTAGTCCTGATGCAGAATGGAAAAGGCTGGAGCCAGTACTCAAAAAATTATATGGGAAAATTAAAATACCAGTTTCAGTAGATACTTTTTATCCAGAAATAGCTGAAAAATCATTAAATTTAGGAGTAGACATAATAAATGATGTAACCGGTTTTACAGATTCAAAAATGGTTGAAATTGTATCGTATAGTAGCTGCGGAGTAATTGTTATGCATAGCGGGAAAATATCTAATATGCGTGATTTTTTTGAAAGGCAAATCAATCTCTTTGAAAAAACCCGAATAAACACGGATCGTATATGTTTAGATCCGGGGATTGGATTCGGTAAAACATACGAAGAAAATTTGTTTATTCTAGCAAATATAAATAAATTTAAAGTAAAGTCAAAAGCATTTTTAGTTGGGGCATCCCGAAAAAAAGTTATCGGTGCATCATGTGATAGCTTAGAACTTGAAGATAGGCTTGCAGGTACAATATGTGCACATTTATTAGCACTTTTGCAAGGAACAGACATAGTTAGAGTTCACGATGTGAAAGAAGCGGTCCAATCAATAAAAATTTTAGAAAAAATAGTTAATTATAGAGATAAGAAATTTGAATTAAATCAAAACCAAGAAGGAGCAGCTTTATGCAGTATAAAATAATTATAAAGGATTTAAAGATTTTTGCATATCACGGGGTAAAAGACGAAGAAAAACAAAATGGACAAGAGTTCTTTATAGATTGCACTTTGATTATAAATAAACCAAAAATTAAGTTTAAAGATAACATAAACGAAACCATAAGTTATTCAGAAGCGTCGAGATTTATAAAAAAAGTAATTACGGATCAAAAATTCAATCTAATAGAAACAGCTGCTGAAAAAGTAACTCGCAATTTATTTAAAAAATTCTCTATGATAGAAGAAATAGAAATAACACTAAAAAAACCGAATGCTCCCATAAAGGATATAGAGTTTGACTATATGGCAGTAAATATTAACAGCAGGAGGAGTGATTTTTTTGACTGAAGCTGTAGTCGCACTAGGATCTAATATAGGCAACAAAAAAGAAAATTTAGAAAAAGCAATTAATGCTTTAAAACTTCTTCCTATGACAGAAGTAAAAAAAGTATCAAAATTTTACGAAAACCCACCATTTGATGTACCAGATAAACAAAATTACTACGTAAACTGCTGCACTCTGTTAAAAACGGAGCTTTCACCGAAAGCCTTATTGGGTGCATGCTTAGGAATAGAATCGGCAATGGGAAGAAGAAGAGAATATAAACATGCGCCTAGAATTTTGGACATCGACCTTTTGCTTTATGGGAACGAAAGGGAAAACACCACAGAACTAACTATACCCCATCCAAAGATTGAAGAAAGAGCATTCGTTCTAGTTCCACTGAAAGATTTGTGTGAAAATGAACGATTTTTCAATTTTGACTTTTCTAAAGCAATAAAATCAATAGATAAATCTAAGCTGAAGTCAGTCTGAAGTAGTTGATCTTCGTGACAGTTTAGATATAAATTCTCTAAACACGATATCTTTAAAATCACCGTCATAACCCAGAACAGAAAACGCAGAGATCGCTGCTGCAATTTTTAAGGCATAAGTGATCCTGTTTTTTTTATCATCATTTAGAGGAATTCCACTAAATGTAAGGCTATCTTTTGAGTTTATAAAGTCTATAAAATCGAGGATAAAAACATCTATATCGGAACCAGATGTTTTTAAACTTCCCTCAACACCAAGAATATAGTCTACACTTACATTAAGTTCACGACAAATATCGGCTAAAGTTTCCTTATCGGGCTCACGTCTACCTTGCTCGTACATACCCATTGTCGAAGCAGCGATATTAAGTTTAGCGGCAAGTTCCGCTTGCGTCCACCCACATCGCAGCCTTATTCTCTTTATTCTATCTCCGAATCTATTTCTTTTTCCTACAAACATCTCAATATCTGCACCACGCTCATACTTTGTACTCAGGTACCCAACCAACACATTGGGTTAAGTATACATACAGTTTAAAACATATATGACTTAAAGATTTAGTGAATTGGGGCGGTGCAAACAGTATAATACTACTAACAACACGAAACGTGTAGAAATTAGTTTAAGGTTAATAAATGAAATAAAAAAATTAATTTTGAAACTAGAGTACAAAATTGAAATAAATATTGACTGATTAATATTATATATGATAGTATATGGGAGAAAACTGACCAAATTTATTTAATTAAAACAAATATAACTATGTGTTAAGTTAGTCGCAAAAAATATTTTTTTGTATCTAACTACACGTTTTGTGGTGAGGGGTGTGTATGTGTTATAAAAAATTGGCATATGAATACATAATGGAAGCAAAAAAGCTGAATTTATACATAAAAAAATTAAAAAAACAGTATAATTATACTAATAATTCTGAAAATATAGACATTTATTATAGAATAAAAACTCTATACAATATGTATCTCGACCTAAAACATGTTGGGGAGTATTTAATGGGAAAATATGGAGGGGGATCAGATGGCTAGCAAAGTTTCTTTAAATGAATTTACGGATAACCTTGCAGGAATGAAAAATTTCAAAGCAAAATTTACAAGTGATAACACAGAAACAAGAAAAAGAATGGTTCAAATTATAGAGAAAGTGGCAAATGGAGAATTGACTGGTAGGCAAAAGGAGTGTCTTTTTATGTATTATGAAAAAGGAATGAAAATGGTAGAAATTTCAGATGCATTAGGGATTTGTATTTCTTGTGTGTCGAGACACATAAAAAAAGCTAGAATTCGAATACAGAGAACACTAGCTTATTATTATACAGTAAAATAATATATAATTAATTATTATTTATATAAAAAATATAATCATTCCGCATATTGTGACATCCAAATTTACTCACTTATTTATATAATCTTTTCATTATAGTAAAAATTTTTCACTATTATTTTGGGTGTGATGGGATGTTTAATTTTGGTGTGTGGAAAGGAATAAATATAAAAGAAGAAATTAAAAAGTCTTTTTTTAGAGATTTTATTTTCAAATTTTTACATTTTTTGTTAGGGGTTATATCGTCTCAAGAAGTTATATTGGGTAGGTATAATCCCTTTGGCGTATCTATGGCCATAGCAGTTAATAAGACGTATACTTTTCCAGCAACTTTAGGAGCTATTTTAGGGTATTTGTTTTTACATAAACTCAGCAAAGGTATTGGATATATTTCCGTAATATTAATGATCAATACATTTATTTGGATTTTTGATGCCGTTTTAAAGGAAAAATATAAATGTCTATTTTTATCAGTTGTATGTTTTATTTCCTCTCTTTCTGTAGGGGTTTTTGTTAACTATCCGGGCGATTTTAACTTTTTTTTCATCTATTCCGTATTTTTAGAGTCTCTAGTTATGGCGATTTCTATTTATTTTTTTAAAAAAACCTTTGATATTTTGACTTTATCTATAGATGATATACCAGAGAAACAAAAAATTATTTACCTTTTTGTTTCTCTATTTATACTGCTCATATCACTTTCATCCATAGTTATTTTTAAAGTTTCGCTTAGTAGAGTACTTTCTGTTTTTATAATAATTTTATCCTCCTGTATACAAGGTGTTTATGGTGGGAGTATTATGGGAATTGCAACTGGTACAGCTGTTACAATTTCGTCTTTCGGAACTCCTTATATTTTAGGAGTATATGCTTTATCAGGGCTGGTTTCGGGTTTTTTTTCTAAATTAGGGAAATTAGCATCATGTTTTTCTTTTGCGTTTTGCAGTATCATTTTTTTACTTAATTCTGCGATTTTACCAAATGTTTTGACTTCTTTATTTTATGAAATTGCGATAGGTATTTTTATTTTTTTATTAACCCCTAAAGAATTTATAAGTTACATTAGTTTACTATTTTCTACAAACAATAAATATTTTTGTGATATAGAGTCTAAAAATTTTAACAGTGCTGATAAAGGATATATTTCAAAAACTATTAGATCCATGTCCAATATTGCTGAAAATACAATTTATTCAATGTTTTCAGGTTCTATGTCAGAAATAGAAAATACATGTATGGATTCAGTATATAGAGTTTGTCGGAAATGTAATTTAAAGAGTTTATGTTGGGAACAGGAAATTGATCAAACTACAGAAATTTTCGAAAACATTATTTCGGATATTTTGTCTAGAAGTAACACTGAACTAATAAATTATAATATTGAAAAAAGGTGTAAAAACAGCAAAAAGGTAATAGAGAACATAAAAAAAGCGAAATCGAATTATGAGGCCAGTGTTGAAGCAAAGAGAAGAATAAAAGAACTGTGCAGAGTTATGTCCGAGAAAGTTTCTTTTGCTAAAGCACTTTTTGACTATGCAAGTGAAGGGTTTAGATCAAAAGAGATTTTAGAAAAAAGTAGAAAAATAAAGAACCTACTTAGTAAATATAATATTGAGACTGTTAGGACTGAGTGTAGAGTTAGCGATATAGATAGAATATTTGTAGAAATAGAAGTTATGAAAATATCCGATAAAACTATAATAAAAGACGAAATATTGAGAAAGATAAGTATAATATGCGGGAAAAAGATGAGTGAACCCGTTGTTTTTGATTTAGAAAACAGAACAATCATAAGGATCTCACAAAAAGAAATTTTAGATTTAAATGTTAATATAAGTCGGCATAGCTGTAATAATGGAGAATTTTGTGGGGATTTTTGTTGCCACTTTAAAGATGGAACAGGGAAATTTTCTATTATTATAAGTGATGGAATGGGAACGGGCGGACGAGCTGCTGCGGACGGAGCCTTGACGGCTCGAATAATTGAAAGACTTATAAAACTTAGGGTTGAACCAATCAGTGCTGTCAAAATCGCGAATTTATCTATTCTTGGAAAAACTAGTGAAGAGTCCTTTGCCGCAATTGATATTATGACATTTGATTTATATTCCGGGTTTACCAAGTTTACAAAAGCTGGTGCTCCCATTACTTTTTTTAGAAAAGACGGCAAAGTAAATAAAATAGAAACTACCTCTTTGCCGATAGGAATATTTGATGAGGCAAATATCTCTGTTAATAAAAATATATTTTCCGAAGGAGATTTGATTGTAATGATGTCCGACGGAGTGACGGATGTAGGAACCGAGTGGGTAGAATCTATAATAAAAAATATAAAGCAAGAAGAAATAGAAAATTTATCAGATTTAATTTTGCAGGAAACCCTAAGAAGAAGAGGTACAGGGCGGGATGATGACATAACTGTTGCTGTTATAAATATTCTGAAAGTATGAACTAAGCTATTGATTTTAGTATCAAAATACGATATTATATTATACAAAAAGTAGGAAAAGGGTGAGAAGTTATAAAAAATAATGGTTTAAAGTTGGTTATTTTTGTGTTTTTTGTTCTTATAAGTAAGAATTTTTATGCTAGGGACTACTCAAAAGATGTATATCGTTACCAAGACGACGGTTTATATTTTTTTAATAGTGAACTGAGTTTAGATAGATATTACCCGAGAGACTGTGTACGTAGAGGGATTGATGTTTCGAAGTGGCAAGGAGATATTGATTGGGAAAAAGTTAGAGAAGCCGGGATAGAATTTGCTATAATTCGTGATGGATACGGAAGAAAAGATGAAAATCAAATTGACAAATTTTTTCATAAAAATATAAAAGAAGCTCAAGAAAATGGTATTAAATGCGGAGTTTATCATTATTCTTATGCAAGAAACGAAGAAGAAGCTGGTCTTGAAGCGGATTTTTGTATGGAAAATATAAAACCTTATAAACTGGAATACCCTATAGCATTTGATATAGAAGAAAAAAGTCTAATTCCTTTAGGGCGTGAGAAACTTACGGATATTTGTTGTGCTTTTTGTGATAGAATTAGGTCGAAAGGGTATTATGTTATAATTTATACGAACTTAAACTGGGTTAGAAATTTTTTAGTTAGTGATATCTTGTTCAGTACATATGATTTGTGGCTTGCTAGATATAAAGTATCCCAACCGAGGTATTCTTGTGGTGCTTGGCAACAAACTTCCTCAGGAAATGTCAGGGGGATAAATGGAAATGTTGATTGCGATATGTCTTATTTCGATTACCCAAAAATAATGGAAGAGCTGAATTTAAATGGATTCTAAAAAATCCCCACGACTAAAAAGTCGATGGGAGATCCTTTTTTGTTGTGTACTTTCATAAATTTTTATATAAAAACAGACAACAGCGCAAAACTGAAACTTATAACTCTAGTTCTATAGCAGAAACAGGGCAAACATCCCGGCATTCCTCTACAGATGACTCAAATTCTTCAGCAATTTCTGAATCTACTGCCTCAGATTTATCATCTTCGTTATAACTAAAAACCTCGGGGCAGATGCTTACGCACATTCCACAGCTTATACATTTATTTTGATCTACTTTAGCTTTCATATTTAATCCTCCTTGCGTGTAATTATAAACTAACACGCAAACAAGATCAATACTTAAGTGCTAACTTTTTTTATTTAGACTAATTCTGTTCCTTTGTGCACATTTTTTATTTTTTACTTGAGAAAAATTTTAGAGGATCTTGCCTTGTTCCTTTTACTATAACTTCAAAGTGTAGATGTGCTCCAGTGGAGTGACCAGTATTACCAACAGAGGCAATTCTTTCACCGGCTTTTACTTCTTGACCAGATTTCACAAACAATTTTTCGCAGTGGGCATAAAGTGTGCATATTCCATTGTTTCCTGAAATCTGGACAAAATTTCCATATCCAGTACCTGTACCAGCAAACGTAACTTTTCCATCAGTTGAGGCAACTATATCTTTCCCCGTTACATTGTACCCAGATATATCTATCCCAGTATGAGGTTTAGTCCTAAATGACCCGTCCATAACACCAAACTTGCTAGTTACAGTTGTTGCAGATGGAACAGGCCAAACCAAACTACCTTCTTTAGAGCTGGAGATTTCAGTGTTTTTGTTTTTGGTAGGCTTCTTTGTACCGTAGAGTATACATTCATCTATAGCGTCTACCTTATTGCTAAAAACTTCATTTCTGGTAACTTCTTTTCCGTTAAGGTAGGAAACTATTTCACCTTTTGTATGGAGTCCATCTTTTCCTTCAATTGTTTTCTTTTCGTCGCCTTCAAGTTGAGATTTATCAGGTTTACGTACAGTCTGATACGGAAGTACAGTTTGTGTTTCTTCAAATCTTTCTGTTTTTATGTTTATAGGGAATTTCAACATTTCAATAGACAACTTGTCCCCAGATTTTATGTTATCATTTTCAAGATTATTTAATTCGATTAATTTATCAACCGATGTATTAAAGTGTTCAGCAATAATTCCTAAAGTTTCACCGTCTTTTACCTCATACTCTGAATACGAGTAGATACCGTTCTTAATTATATTTTTTACTTCTTCAACTTTTTTTATTTCGTACATGGGATATAAACCAGATACAACCTTTACTTCTTCTAAGAAGCTAGTTTTTGCATTTTCATCCCCGAGTTTTGCATCTTCGAGGACTGATTGTATTAAATCGTTAGCGGTATCAAAACTATCTAGCACTGCTACTAAATCTGAGCCAGAATATATACCGCCCGCATAGGCAAACTCATTTTTCGATTGAGCTATAATTTTATTTTTTACCTCATTCGCAGAATCGCATACCTCTTCTCCTACAACTTTCAGTTTATACTCAGTCGCTGGAACAGAAGAGATTTTTTCTCCGCTATCTTCCAGAGAACTTTTCTTCATTAGCTCGGTTGCTTCTTCTAAAGTTTTTTCATTTTCTATCGTAGCGATCTCTGATCCGCAGTATGAGACCGACAGACCGTAGCTTTGGCCATTACAGTGAGAAACAGTTAAAATAAACACTGCTACAGCTGAAGCAGGAATAGAATTTGGCAACAATCTAGGTATAAATTTTTTATTAAGAACCCTTTTACTTAAAATTAACAGTTCTTTAAATGTCAAAGTGCATTCCCTCCATATCAATTTCTTAAAACAAGTTACCTTAAAAATTCACCTTCTTAATATATTATAACAAAAAATTACAAGATTGCAATAATTCAAGAGCTGATTTGTAGGAATAAATGATAATTTAATTAAAATATTGATATTTATGTTTAATATGACTAGAAAATAATTCACAAATTGAAATAAATAAATGTTCAAGACACATTTTGATAATATTATTTAAAACAAAAAATCTGATTATTTTTATAAATAAATAATCAGAATGGATATACTAATAAATATTTTTGACAAAATTATTTTAAAAGCGTTTCTAAATATGCTATTTTTGCTGAAGTACAGAATACTTCCATTGCTTTAGCTAGTTCATCGCAAGATGGAAAAGAAGGTGCTATCCGAATATTGCTGTCAAGTTGATCCAGACCATATGGGTACGTTGCCCCAGCATCAGTCAAAGTCACTCCTGCTTCTTTACAAAGTTTACAAGTACGTTTTGCACAGTTTTTGGGTAAATCAACACTAACAAAATATCCACCTTTAGGGTTTTCCCATTTTATTTCGCTGCCTTCAAAATGTTTTTTAAGTGCGTTTATCACTATATCGAACTTTGGTTTTAGTATTTTTCTGTGTTTTTTCATATGAGATAAAATTCCTTTATTGTCTTTTAAAAACCTAATATGGCGAAGCTGGTTAAGTTTGTCAGGTCCAACGGATTTTACGCTATATCTAAGTTTTAATTCAGATAAATTTTCTCCCATACATGCGACTGCAGCAACAGCTGAACCAGCAAACGTTATTTTTGATAAGGAACAAAAAACGATTGGCATTTCGTGATTATTATTTTTTGATGCTTCATCAATTATATTTAGAATATCCGTATTTTCTTCAGTTAAATCATGAACGATATAGGCGTTGTCCCAAAAAACTTTAAAATCTTTTGCTTTGGGTTTTAGGTTTGCGATGCGTTTTATAGTTTTGTTAGAATAAGAAATTCCTTGAGGATTAGAAAACTTAGGAACGCACCAGATTCCTTTGACAGTTTCATCAGATTCCACTATTTTTTCAACTCTATCCATGTCTGGCCCCTCAGGTGTCATTTTTATATTTATCATCTTTATACCAAAATACTCGCAAATTCTAAAATGTCTGTCGTACCCAGGAGTAGGACAAAGAAATTTAATTTCCTTTTGTTTTATCCAGGCATTGCAATTTTTTGTTTTTTGAGTCATGAACATAGAAATAGTGTCAAACATAATTTCTAAACTAGAATTACCTCCGACTATAACCATGTCCTCTTTTACACGCATTAAATTTGCAAAAAAACGCCTTGCTTCAGGGATTCCATAAGAAAGACCATAGTTTCTGCAATCAAGTCCTTCTTCAGTTTTGAAATCAGAATCGCTGTTTATTGTGTCTAACATGCTGTTTGATAAAGATATTTGCTCAGGAGAAGGGATTCCCCTTGCCATATTTATTTTGAGCCCCAAAGACTTTAGTTTACTGTATTCATTTTCTAGTTTAACTTTTTCTTCCATAAGATTACTTAATTTTTCTCCGATAAAAAAGTCTTTCATTTTGTTTCTTTCACCCTTTTTTAGGTTTTATAGTTTATGCCAATTTTAACATTTTATCAGAGGAAAATCTATATTTTATTTAGCTATTTTTTAGCATTTGAGTTCCATTTCGGTCCACTTCATAGTTTTCAGAAAATATCAATTCAGAAACCGGAACGATAGAATAACCATCTTCTTTTATGGCTTTTATAATCCCAGGGAGAGCTGACGGAGTATTTTTTGCTCCGTTGTGCATAAGAATAATAGAACCCGGTTTTATTTTATTTTTTATTCTTTTTATCATTTCGTCAACTGAGGGATCTTTCCAGTCTAAGCTGTCAACATCCCACTGTATGCAATGCATGTTAAGTTCATTTACTAAATTAACTGTTTCGCTGTTATAATCGCCATAAGGGGGACGGAAAAGAGTGGGATATTTTCCTGTTATTTTTTCTATTTTATTATTGCATTCTTCTATTTGTGATCTGGCTTTTTCAGGAGAGAGCTGTGGTATGTGAGGATGTGTATCTGAATGGTTTTCAGTATCGTGACCGGCATCTGATATTGCTTTTACAGATTCAGGATATTTATCTACCCACATACCTACTAGAAAAAAAGTAGATTTTATATTATTCTCTTTTAGAATATCTAGAAGCGTTTGAGTTTGTTCGTTTCCCCAAGCTGCATCAAAAGATAAACTTACAATTTTTTCATTTTTGTTTACTCTATATATTGGAATTTTTTTATTTTTTCCAGATGCAAATACGCCAAGATTACTCAGAGAGAAAAATGCAGATAAAAATCCTACAAATATGAAGCCAGCTACTATTAATAGTTTCTTTTTTGTTATTATAAAAAATTTCATTATTTTTCCTCCTCTTTGGTTCTATTTCTATGATCTTAATTTTACTTATATTCTATTTTTTTAATTAAGAAAAAAATAGAATATAAGGTGAAATAGCGAGATTCTTATTTTTCTGATTTGTTTGAAAAAATTTATTTATATCAATAATGACCTTAAAAAGGGAACTTTTATTGAATTTGTTATAAATGGTGAGTTATCTTCGTATACTCTTTTAGAGGTGATTTAAATGAAAATTAATTGGAAAACGCTTATACCTTGTATTGCTGCACCACTTATTGTAGGGGCTACATCTAGTTTTTTGTCAATGGGTAGTATGGAAACATTTAGTAAAATAAATAAACCTGCATTTTCTCCTCCGGGCTGGGTTTTTCCTGTAGTTTGGACTATACTTTATATATTTATGGGTTGCGCCTCCTATCTAGTTATTGAATCCGGTGGAGACGAGACTAAAATTAAAAAATCGATGATTCTGTACTCAGTGCAGCTTGTTCTAAACTTTTTCTGGCCAATCCTGTTTTTCAGTTTCGGACTCTTTGGCTTTTCGTTTTTGTGGCTTGTTGTTTTGTGGATTTTAGTGCTTTTGACGGCGATTTCGTTTAAAAATTTGTCAAATCTCGCTTTTTATCTTTTGATTCCGTACTTGGTCTGGATCGTTTTTGCCGGATACTTAAACTTCGAGATTGCAGTGTTGAACTGATGTTTAGGGAAATTGCCTAAAATTTTACAAAAAGACTTGATATATATATATATATATGATACAATAGATACTAGATGTACAAATTGTGCATCTAGCAAATTAATTTTATTATGAAAAATTCATAGAATAGGAGTTGATATTTATGGCAGACTACACTGTAGCGAGGTTCAAAAAAGACAAAGCTATTTTAGAGGCTATGTACTATGACGCGTTGCATAGAGAGATTGATGGAATAGGGGGAAGAAGGGTCGTCCGTAATGATTGGGAAAAAGTGAGGGGAGCGGACCGGGCTCTGATGTTGTGCGCGGGGCTGCACGTGGTGATGGACGACACCCCGCTGTTTGTTGAATGCAGAAAGCTGGTGGAGGACAAACTCTCAAAATTACCCCCGAGTCTTCCATATGGAGAAAACGTCTTTAGAGTGACGGAAGGGAAACTGTTAAGACTGGATTTACTAATGGGAAGAATCGACAAAGACGCTTTTGAAATAAGCGCAGAGCTGAAAAAAACACAGCCGTCATTAAATAAAATTGACCGGTTGAGTGACGGAATTAGAAGATCGTGGCGGGATTTCCTACGAAAAAAACCGGAGTGTGGTGGTTGTTATGAAGATGAAGGGACGTGGTATGTGGGTCTGCGTTATAACATTGAGGAACTGCTTAGATACAGGATCACCTGCCTCAATCCTGAGAAGGCCACGGAACGGGCGAAAAGGTATTTTCATCCTGATAAACCTGATAAAAACCTGTTAAAGATCGCGGAGGAGATAGAAAAAAGTGGAATATATGAAAAACTGGATAAATATATAAAGGTAAATAAGGTATCAACAATGAGGCGGACGCTCTATATAGAAGCAGGAAAAGAAGCGGTGTTCAAATCTTTTTGCGGCCACGGAATTTCCTTCGAAGCGTAAGTAAAAAGTTAAAAACTCATGGATTTTGAATTTTATCCATGAGTTTTTAATCTTGTTTTGATAGTAAAATTTTAGATTCTGTGGAATGTAAACTGGATTATCTAAAAGATTTTTACTAGATTAAAATAGAAACCTAAGCTAGCAGCAGCCACAACCGCCGTCTCTTGGTTCTCCACCGTTGCATCCACAGCAGCAAAGTACTAAAATCAGGATTATCACCCAGCTACAGTTGCTACCACCAAATAAACCATTGTTACACATTTAATATTCCTCCTTTAAAGTTTTCACTAGTATACTATTTAAGAGAGTGAAATTGTGTTACACGATTTTTTTATTAGAAACTAGAATTTATATTTTTAGCCGAATATTTCATCTACAAGCTTTTCAGAAATTCGATCTATTTCGCTAAAATCGGTAGAAGATACATAATAATTTTCAATTATGTCGTGGATTTCTTTTGCTTTTCTCAGGTTGTCAATTGATTCATGAAGTAAATTTTGCTGAAGTTTTTTATCTGAATTAAGTAGTCTTGAGTTCGAAGATATTATTTTTTTATCTAGAAATCTCATTGAATTTATCTTTTTGCAATTTGAACTAAGTTTATCCAAAGGATGATCTGAGTTACAAACGGCAAAAGCAATACCACTTTGAGGAAAAATTAGACATTCAAGTTTGTATTTTGGATCAAACGGGGAAAAACATGAAATAACATCATGTCCGAGTTCTAATGCATGTTTTTTAATTATTTCCAGCATAATTGGGCCTACAACGGAAAAACGGTCGTCTATTAAAAAAATTTTATCGCATAAAGAAAAAACAGTCTCCTCGTAAAAGATAATTCCACTTGGAGTGATAGCACTTATGAATCTTATTTTTTCTTTACCTTTTTTAGTTGATATTTTTTTAAACAATTTCTTTGAAAGTTTTTGTGAATAAAGTACGGTTTTTTCGGTATTTAAAGCTGAAGATGCAAGTTTTTCAATGTTGTTTTTAATTGATTTGCATGCTTTTAGGTACATATTAGCCCTGAAGTGAAAAAGAGAATTTTGTTTAAACTTATTTAAAATTTCTCTGTCATTTTTTACTAAAGTTTTTTCATCCCAAAATTTACCAAGATTTATAATTTTATCTGTTAATCCTGGATAGATAGGATCCATAGTGTGAGGAGATGTCCCATCGACAATGGAGACTTTTAAACTGTCTAAAATAACTGCATCCAAAGATTCTGGATCTGATGAACAGTAAATCATTTCTGGGTCTATACTTTTTTCTTTAGCTTTACTTGCTATTTTTTTCATTAAACTAGATTTACCGCATCCTGGGCCTCCTTTCAGAATATAACAAAACCAACTGTCATTTGGAGAATAAAGGTTATCAAAATAAGAAAAGAAACCAGATGGGGAATTTGCCCCTAAAAAAAATTTTTGTATATTAAAACTCATAATATCCCTCCTTTCAGGATAATATGAGTTTTTTCAGAGAATGTGAAAAAGCTTCAAAACACCAAAAAAATCAAAAAAACTAAAGTGTATAAGTAGAAGTACATATGTTTTTAATTTTTTCACGAAGGTTTAAAAAATCCTGAAAAACCATTGGTTTATTTAGTGGGTTTCGAAGTAAAGCAGCAGGGTGAAGAGTCGCCATATATAAACACGAATCTTTTTCGTAAAATATGCCGTGTTCTTTAGTTATTTTAATATCAGGTTTAACAAACTTCATAGCAGAGATTCTGCCAAGAGCAACTATAATCTTAGGTTTAATGAATTCTATTTGGGCATTAAGCCAAGTTATACAGCATTCTTGTTCGTTTGGCAAAGGATCACGATTATTTGGAGGACGACACTTTACTATATTTGCAATATAGATATTTTTATCTCTAAAGAGGTCAATAGATTGAAGCATTTTATCTAGAAGTTGACCGGATCTACCTACAAAAGGAAGACCTTTAAGATCTTCCTGTTCTCCTGGTCCTTCACCTATGAACATGACCTCAGATCCAGGGTTTCCAGTACCGAAAACAACATTAGTTCGCGTAGTGCAAAGGTTGCATTTAGTGCAATTCATACAACTATTTTTTAATTCTTCCCAAGATTTATACATAAATTTCTCCTGAATTTGAAAATGATCTCGTACCATTGTAACACAAAAATTCAACAATAAGCAAAGCAAATTTCATTTTTAGATCTATTTTCATAGATTTTCTATTGTTAACGTTGTTTATCTAGAATTTGTAGGCAAAAATTGGTTTAAATAGAATAAAAATCTAAAACATATATAAAAATAATTAATTTAAAGGATAAAATTTGACTTATTTTTTCTGTTATGATAAAATAGAAGATATATTGTGAGGTATAAAATATAGAACATAAGCGAAAGTATGTATGAGTTTGTGTTTTAGGTCACATATTAAAACAGTAAAATGAGTTTTAGAGGGGAGAAATTTGCGGAATTATAAGTATGTAAGAGCGCGAAGAAATAGCAAATCGTTTGCAAGCGGGCTAAATTTTTATAAACTTATCTGGATTTTTATATTAGTGTCGGTTTTGGGATTTTTACTGGAAACAGTTTACTTTTTCATAAATGATGGGTCTTTTGAAAGCAAGAAAGGTCTGATTTACGGTCCGTTTAATCCAGTTTATGGTCTAGGGGCGATTGTTTTAGTTGTTTTTTTAGAGAATATACCGAAAATTAATGATTTTTTTGTTTTTGTAATTAGTACGGTTTTGTCTGGCGTTTGTGCTTATTTGTTTTCATGGATCCAGGAAAGGTTTCTCTGTGTTGTTTTTTGGGATTATTCAAGTCAACCGCTAAATTTTTCTGGAAGGATAAGTGTTAAACAGTCTGTGGTTTTAGGGATTTTGGGATTTGTGTTTATGAAATATATATACGAGTTTATGGGTAAAAAAATTGAAAGCATTCCTGAAGATATTGGGAAAATTGGTGCATGGATAATATTTTTATTTATTGTTTTTGACATTTTTATTTCGGTTTTAGCTGTTAAACGGAAAGTAGAGAGGGTATCTGGAGCTGAGGCGCAGAGTGTATTTGAAAAATTTCTTGATGAAACATACGGTGATAACTTTTTGGATAAAATTTATCCTAAAATGCAAATAAGGAAGTGACTAAAATTCAAATAAAGATATGTCGATACTTTTTTTTAGTAGCAAGTCCTCCACGGATATGTCTTTGTGCTTTGTTAGTTTCTAGAATTTTTTTAACTTTTCTGTATAGGTTTAAGTTTATATGCTTTAGGCGTTCTGAAACATCTTTATGTACAGTTGATTTTGATACCCCGAATTTTTTTGCAGCTTTCCGGACAGTTGCTTTACTTTCTACTATATATTGACCAAGTTCAATTGCCCTTTCCTCCAATATGCCCTTCAAGTTATAACTCCTCCCGATAAAATCTATCGGTAAAATATATGCAGAGTTAGCCTATACTTATGATTGTTTTTAAACTACAAAAATAAAGCCCTGAAAAATATAACTTTCCTACTTATTCAGGAACCTCTATATAGATATAATTTTCAATGAATTGACTTTTTGTATTCTAGAGTTAAAGAAGATAGAAAGTGTTACACAGAAATTATGAAAAAATAGCTTTTTTGTAGATTTTTTTGCCTTTTTTTACGATTAATCCTCTTTTTATTGCATCTTTCCCAATGTAAGTACTAATGTCTAGGACTTTTTCATTGTCCACAGAAATTCCACCTTGTGAAATAAGTCTACGAGCTTCGGATTTTGAGGGGGCAAGATCCATTTTTAAAAGCAAATCTAAAATATTTATCTTACCGTTATTAAGATCATTTTCGCAGATACTACAAGACGGCATATCATCTGAATTATGTTTTGCAGAAAACACAGATTTAGCAGCATTCTCTACTTTTATAGCTTCATTTTCCCCGTGGACAAGTTTTGTGACTTCAAAAGCTAAAACTTGTTTTGCCTTATTTATTTCTTCTCCTTGCAGCGATTCATAAGATTTTATTTCGTCTAAAGTCATAAATGTCAGCATTTTCATACATTTTATCACATCTTTATCATCTACATTTCTCCAGTATTGATAAAAATTAAATGGACTTGTTTTATTTGGGTCCAGCCAAATGGCTCCTTTTTCGGTTTTTCCCATTTTTTGACCGTCACTTTTTGTAAGTAGAGAAAATGTAAGTCCAAAAGCTTCTTTTCTGGAAACTTTTCTGATTAATTCGACTCCTCCAATTATGTTACTCCACTGGTCATCTCCGCCAAATTGTATTTGGCAGTTATGTTTTTGATTTAAATATAAAAAATCATAGCTTTGCATAATCATGTAGTTTAATTCAAAAAAAGTCAGACCACTTTCAAGGCGAGATTTGTAACACTCCGCAGCAAGCATCCGATTAACAGAAAAATGAACTCCTATATCTCTTAAAAATTCGATGTAATTAAGTTTTTTTAACCAGTCTGAATTGTTAAGCATAATAGCTTTATTGTTACTAAAATCTATAAACTTCTCGGCTTGTCTTTTAAAACAAGAAATATTATGGTTAATTTGCTCATTCGTAAGCATTTTTCTCATGTCAGTTTTGCCGGAAGGGTCGCCAACCATAGCCGTTCCACCGCCGAAGAGAACGATTGGTATGTGGCCGAATTTTTGAAGTCTTGATATAATTAATATCTGAACAAAATGACCAACATGTAAGCAGTCGGCGGTAGGATCAAACCCTATGTAGAAAAAAACCTTTTCATTATTCAAAAGATTTTTTACTTTTTCTTTGTCTGTGCACTGGGCGATTATACCCCTTTCTTCTAGCTCTTCATAAATTCCCATTAAAAGACCTCGTTTCTTAATCAAAAAATGTAAAAATGCACTTGACACGCCAGTAAAAAGCATAATATAATAATACACTGCACTATACTATCGCTGGATACTTGTACCACTGATGATATCATTATTTCGTCTGACAATCAAGTGAAATTTTGTTAGCAGTGGTTGTGTGTTTAGTGTAGAAAGATTTCACTTTGGGGGTTGTTACAACAATTTATATATTTTCTAGGGTTGTAGGGTTTAGTTTTTTGGAGTATGGCATAAAAATGAATAGGAGTGTTTTAAATCTATGGTGGATGTCAAACCGGTTCAGCTTGGGAAAACTACAAGGATGAGTTTCTCTAAAATAGATGAAGTTATAAAGACGCCTAATTTAATTGAAATTCAAAAAAATTCTTACAGGTGGTTTTTAGCTGAGGGACTCAGGGAAGTTTTTAAAGAAGTGTCTGGGATAACAGATTATACCGGGAACCTTATACTGGATTTTACAGATTTTAATTTAGATATAGAATATCCAGAATACAGCGTAGAGGAGTGTAAGGAGAGAGAGACTACCTATGCGGCTCCGCTTCGTGTCAGAGCTCGCCTAATGAATCGCGAAAGTGGTGAAATTAAGGAATCTGATGTTTTTGTTGGGGATTTCCCGCTTATGACTGAAAGTGGAACTTTTATCATAAATGGTACTGAGCGTGTAATAGTTTCCCAGCTTGTAAGATCTCCTGGAGTTTATTTTAAGATGGAGCATGATAAAAGCGGAAAAGAGCTTTTTAGTTCGACTGTAATACCGAATCGCGGTGCGTGGCTTGAGTACGAAAATGATTCAAACGATGTTTTTTATGTTAGAATAGATAAAAATAGAAGGCTTCCGGTTACCACGTTCATAAGGGCTCTGGGACTGAGTTCTGACAATGAAATAATAGATTATTTTGGGCAAGATGACAGAGTGATTGCAACTTTGGAAAAAGATAGCTGTAAGAATGCGGAAGAAGCTTTGTTTGAAATATATAGAAAATTGCGTCCAGGTGAACCACCTACTATAGAAAGCGCTCAATCGCACATAAATGCTCTTCTTTTTGATGCAAGAAGGTATGATTTATCGAGAGTTGGTAGGTACAAATACAACAAAAAGCTTAATCTTTCTGGACGTTTGGTGGGGCGTGAATTGAGTCGCGCGGTTGCTGATCCTTTAACTGGGGAAATACTTGCAAATGTCGGGGAGTTAATAACAAAGGAAAAAGCGCTAGAACTTGAAAGAGCTGGAGTTTGTTCGGCTTATGTTGGATACGAAGGTAAAGAGGTAAAAATTATATCAAACGGAATGGTTGATGTTTCTAGTTTTGTTGATTTTGACGCTAAGAAAGAGTGTGGAATCAAAGAGAAAGTTAGGTTTAGTGTTTTAAACGAGATACTAGAATCTGCTAAAAGTGAAAAAGAGATAAAGATGCAAATCCGCGAAAGGATAGACGAGTTGATCCCTCGTCACATAATAATTGATGATATTTTTGCGTCTATTAATTATATGAACTGTCTCGCGAATGGAATAGGATGTGTTGATGATATTGACCATCTTGGAAATAGAAGGATTCGTTCTGTTGGTGAACTTCTTCAAAACCAGTTTAGAATTGGATTTTCAAGACTTGAAAGAGTTATACGCGAAAGAATGACTCTTCAAGCACAGGATCTAGAGGTTATTACTCCGCATGCGCTAATAAATATACGTCCGATTGTTGCAGCTATAAAAGAATTTTTCGGGTCTTCTCCTCTTTCTCAGTTTATGGACCAAACAAATCCACTTTCAGAACTAACTCATAAGCGGCGTCTGTCCGCATTAGGGCCCGGAGGACTTTCTCGAGATAGGGCAGGATTTGAAGTCCGTGACGTACATTACAGCCACTATGGACGAATGTGTCCTATCGAAACTCCAGAAGGACCAAATATAGGTTTGATTTCTTACCTTGCAACTTTCGCTCGTATTAATGAATATGGGTTTATAGAAACTCCGTTTAGACGTGTGGATAAGGAAACAGGGGTTGTTACGTCTGATGTTGTCTATATGACTGCAGACGAAGAAGATGGATATATAGTTGCTCAGGCTAATGAACCTCTTGATAAAGATGGAAGATTTGCGAATCCTAAAATAAATGGAAGGTATCGCGACCAATTTGTAGAAGTTGAACGGAATAAAGCTGATTTTATGGATGTTTCGCCGAAAATGGTTGTGTCTGTTGCGACTGCAATGATTCCATTTCTTGAAAACGACGATGCGAACCGTGCTCTGATGGGTTCAAACATGCAAAAACAAGCAGTTCCGCTATTAAAAACAGAAGCACCAATTGTTGGGACGGGGATGGAGTATCAAGCTGGAGTTGATTCAGGGGTTTGTATTATTGCAAAAGAAGATGGGGTAATCGAAAGCGTAAGCGCAGAAAAAATAGAAGTTTTGTATGATTCAGGTAAAAAAGAAAAATTCAAACTTATAAAATTTATGCGCTCGAACCAAAGTACGTGCGTAAATCAAGTGCCAATAGTAAAAAAAGGCCAAAAAATAACTGCTGGAGAAGTTTTGGCAGATGGTCCTGCAACTAAAAATGGGGAAATCAGTCTCGGGAAAAATGTGCTTGTGGGATTTATGCCATGGGAAGGGTATAACTATGAAGACGCTGTCCTTATAAGCGAAAAAATTGTAAGAGAAGATGTTTACACTTCCATACACATAGAAAAGCACGAAATTCAAGCTCGTGATACAAAACTTGGACCTGAAGAAATAACAAGAGACATTCCGAATGTTAATGAAGATCTTTTGAAAGATTTAGATGAAAATGGAATTATAAGGGTTGGGGCTGAAGTTCAAGCAGGAGATATTTTAGTTGGTAAAGTTACACCTAAGGGGGAGACAGAACTTACAGCTGAAGAGAGGCTTTTAAGGGCTATATTTGGGGAAAAGGCAAGAGAAGTAAGAGATACATCTTTAAGAGTACCTCACGGTGGATACGGAATTGTAGTAGATGTAAAAGTATTTACAAGAGAAACTCATAAAGATGAATTGCCAGCTGGAGTGAACAAAGTTATAAGATGTTATGTAGCGCAAAAAAGAAAAATTTCTGCTGGGGATAAAATGGCAGGGCGTCACGGGAACAAAGGCGTAGTGTCGAGAATTCTTCCGGTTGAAGACATGCCATTTTTGCCTGATGGAACTCCACTTGACATAGTACTTAATCCTTTGGGCGTTCCGTCTCGTATGAATATAGGCCAAGTTTTGGAAGTTCACTTGGGTTACGCTGCGAAAGCATTAGGGTGGCACGTCATGACACCAGTTTTTGATGGGGTAAACGAAAGAGATATATTCGAGTGTTTTAAAGATACTGGACACAGTGAAGATGGTAAAATTTGGTTGAGAGACGGGAGAAACGGAGAGTATTTTGATAATCCCGTTACAGTCGGATATATGTACTATTTAAAACTGCATCATTTAGTTGACGATAAGATTCACGCACGGTCGACAGGCCCCTATTCTTTGGTTACTCAACAGCCACTTGGAGGTAAAGCACAATTTGGTGGACAAAGATTCGGAGAAATGGAAGTTTGGGCGCTTGAAGCTTATGGAGCGGCGTATACACTTCAGGAAATACTTACAGTTAAATCTGACGACGTAGTTGGAAGAGTAAAAACTTATGAAGCAATCGTAAAAGGGCAAAATTTACCAAAACCAGGGATTCCTGAAGCTTGCAAAGTTTTGATTAAAGAACTTCAGTCCATAGCTTTGGATGTCGCAATACTTGATAAAGATGATAATGAGATAGATTTAAGACGCGATTTTGATGAAGATGACAACATAGGTTTAGATGTAAAAAATAGTAATGTTTCAGTACCTCAAGTTTCGACTGGGGAAGAGGAATTTTTTGAAGATGAGCTTGATGTAGAAGAAGAGTATTTTTCAGATGAAAATATAGAAGTTTCTAGTGAATCTGATTTGGATGAGATTTTATAAATTAATAAATTGTTAAGGGGATATATTATGGATTTTAAAATGTTTGGTTCAATGAGGATTGGCCTGGCTTCTCCAGAAAGAGTCCTGGAATGGTCATACGGCGAGGTGAAAAAACCCGAAACAATAAATTACAGAACATTAAAACCGGAAAGTGAAGGACTTTTTTGCGAAAAGATATTTGGACCTCAGAAAGATTGGGAATGCCATTGCGGTAAATATAAAAGAATACGCTATAAAGGTAAGATTTGTGATAGATGTGGGGTTGAGGTTACAAAATCTAAAGTTCGGCGTGAAAGAATGGGGCACATTCATCTAGCGGCTCCAGTGTCACACATATGGTACTTTAAAGGGATTCCGTCGAGAATGGGTTTAATTTTGGATATTTCTCCTAGAATGCTAGAAAAAGTTTTGTATTTTTCTATGTATATTGTTACTGATCCTGGGAATGCAAAGGAACTTATGAAACATCAGTTTTTAAGCGAAAAAGAATACAGAGATATGCGTGAAAAATATGAGGATGATTTTGAAGCCGGAATGGGAGCTGAAGCGATAAAAAAGCTTCTTGAAGACATTGATCTTGACAAACTTTCAGAAGAGATAAAAGAAGAACTTGAAACTTCGTCGGGGCAAAAAAAGGTTAGGATTCTTAAAAGATTAGAAGCAGTTGAAGCTTTTAGGGCCTCTGGCAACCGTCCAGAATGGATGATACTAGAGAATTTGCCGGTCATTCCACCTGATTTAAGACCAATGGTACAGTTAGACGGTGGCCGGTTTGCAACCTCCGATTTGAACGATCTTTATAGACGAGTAATAAACAGAAACAATCGTCTTAAAAGGCTGATTGACCTGGGAGCACCAGAAATAATTATTCGCAATGAAAAGAGGATGCTTCAGGAATCTGTTGATGCTTTGATAGATAATGGCAGAAGAGGAAGACCTGTAATCGGACCCAATAATAGATCTTTAAAATCGCTTTCTGATATGCTAAAGGGAAAACAGGGAAGATTCAGACAAAACTTACTTGGTAAACGTGTTGACTATTCTGGTCGTTCTGTTATAGTTGTAGGTCCGGAACTTAAAATATATCAGTGTGGATTGCCGAAAGAAATGGCTTTGGAGCTGTTTAAGCCGTTTGTTATGAAAAGGCTAGTTGAAACTGGTTCAGCAAACAACATAAAAGCTGCTAGAAAAGCTGTAGACAGAGCTAAACCCGAAGTTTGGGACGCGTTAGAAACGGTTATAAAAGGGCACCCTGTTCTTCTGAACCGTGCTCCGACACTTCACAGACTTGGAATACAAGCCTTTGAGCCGGTTTTGGTAGAAGGAAGAGCTTTAAAATTGCATCCACTCGTTTGTTCTGCCTATAACGCAGATTTCGATGGAGACCAGATGGCGGTGCACGTACCTTTGTCAGCAGAAGCGCAGGCAGAAGCTAGGTTTCTGATGCTAGCAGCGGAAAACTTGCTAAAACCGTCAGACGGAAGACCAGTTGTAGTTCCGACTCAGGATATGGTTCTGGGGGCGTATTATCTTACCATGGTTAAAGATGGTGAACCTGGTAAAGGAAAGATGTTCCGTGACTATAATGAGGCTTTGATGGCGTATGAAAATAGAGATATTGGACTTCATACTATGATAAAAGTAAAATGTACTGGTGTGCTTAATGGGAAAATAGCTTCAAAAATAAATATAACTACAGTTGGAAGAATTATATTTAATCAGTCTATTCCGCAAGATCTTGGGATTTTAGATAGATCTAAGCCGGAAAACAGATTTGCTCTTGAGGTAGATTACCTTGTGAACAAAAAACAGTTGGGAATAATAGTCGACAGATGTATAAAAGTTCACGGAACCCAGAAAACTTCTAAGGTTCTCGATGAAATAAAAGCTTTAGGATATAAATATTCTACAAAAGGAGCAATAACAATAGCCGTAGGGGACGCAGTAATTCCACCGGCAAAAAAAGAAATTATATCCGAGGCAGAAAAAGAAATTGATGTTATTTCCAAGCATTTTAGAAGAGGGCTTATTTCTGATAAAGAAAGAAGAACCCACGTTTTGAAAGTTTGGGAAAGGGCGACGAGTGATGTGGCCTCGGCACTGCAAAAAAATCTGGATAAGTGTAATACAGTGTTTATGATGGCGGATTCTGGGGCCCGTGGTTCGATGAGTCAGATTAGACAGCTTGCAGGGATGCGTGGACTTATTGCAAATACGTCAGGTTCCACGATCGAAATTCCAATCAGATCAAATTATCGTGAAGGACTGAATATCTTAGAATACTTTATTTCTTCACGCGGTGCTCGTAAAGGTTTAACAGATACTGCGCTTAGAACAGCGGACTCTGGATATTTGACAAGGAGACTTGTAGACGTTTCGCAGGATGTTATTATTAGGGAAGATGACTGTAAAGCTACAGAAGGTATAACTGTTTTTGAGATTAAAGATGGAAAAGAGTCTATAGAAAGCTTTAGGGAAAGGCTGGTAGGTCGCTATCTTTGTGAGGATTTTAAAGATCAAAAGACAGGAGAAATTCTTATTTCCAAAGATAAACTTATGAACGACGATGATGCTGATTTAATAAGCAGTCTTGTAGAAAAAATAAAAGTTCGCTCTATATTAAACTGCCAGTCTGAATACGGAGTTTGTAAAAAGTGTTACGGAGCTAATTTAGCAAATGGAATGCCTGCCTCTGTAGGTGAAGCCATAGGGATTATCGCTGCGCAGTCTATAGGTGAACCGGGGACACAATTGACAATGAGAACGTTCCACACGGGTGGTGTAGCGAGCGAAGAGGATATAACTCAAGGTCTTCCGAGGATTGAAGAGTTATTCGAAGGAAGAAAACCAAAAAGACTTGCAATTATTAGCGAAATTTCCGGAACAGTTAAATTTGAGGAAGTTAAAAAAAGTAAACATGTGATAGTTTCTGACTTTGAATCCGGACAGCAAAGAACATATCTAATTCCGTATGGATCTCGGACTTGTGTGGAAGATGGACAAAATATCGAAGCTGGCGATATGATTACAGAAGGATCAGTTAACCCGCATGATGTGCTTTCCATCAAAGGTCCGGAAGCGGTTGAAGCATATTTAATTCAAGAAGTGCAGAGAGTATACAGAATGCAAGGTGTTGACATTAACGATAAACATATAGAGGTAATCGTCAGGCAAATGATGAGAAAAGTTAAAATAAAAGACGCAGGAGACACGGAGCTTTTGCCGAACTCAGTTGTGGATAAGTCAGATATTCAGAGAGAAAATAAAAAAATAAGAAAACGTTTAGAGGAAGGAGAAAGCGATTTAAAAGAAGCAACATATACTCCAATTCTTTTGGGAATTACCAAAGCGTCACTGGCCACAGAATCATTCTTGTCAGCAGCTTCGTTTCAGGAAACAACTAGAGTTCTTACAGAAGCAGCTATAAAAGGAAAAGTAGATTCCCTGATTGGACTAAAAGAAAACGTAATTATAGGTAAACTGTTGCCAGCAGGAACAGGAATTCATATGTACAGCGATGTAACGATACAAAAGTCTGGGCGTGATAATGTAGAGTTTTCAAAGTTTGAGAGTGTTTCTGAGTATAATCATTCTTTAATTTAGTATTGACATTACGAGCATAGTTGTGCTAGAATGCTTAATTGCGACACTTGGTTTTTGCTTGTTACCGAGGTGGAGTGTATTTAAAAATTCTGCTTCGTAGCATATATAAATCATTTTTAGGAGGTGTGATATGCCAACAGTTAATCAGCTAATCCGGAAGGGGAGGAAAATGTCCTCTAAAAAATCTAAGACGCCTGCGTTACTTAAAGGGTGGAACTCGAAAAAGAGATTGTCTATAGACCAGAGTTCACCTCAAAAGCGTGGAGTTTGTACTACGGTTAAAACTACAACGCCGAAAAAGCCTAACTCAGCGCTGAGAAAAATTGCAAGGGTTCGTTTATCCAATGGGGCAGAGGTAACTTCTTATATTCCTGGAATTGGCCACAATCTGCAGGAGCATAGTGTGGTTCTGATTCGTGGTGGACGTGTTAGGGATCTTCCCGGTGTACGTTACCATATAATTAGAGGAACGCTAGATGCTCAAGGGACTGCCAAACGTATGCAGGGTCGCTCTAAATACGGAGCCAAACGCCCAAAAGCGGGAGCAGCGGCAGCTAAAAAGTAAAAAATTTCGAAAGTTCAATGCAGAAGCGTTTTTAATATATGTCTCTGTATTGGCAAAGGCGGGATTAAAAGATTCCGAGTACCTGAGATATCATTTTTGTGAAGGAGGGAAGAGTGATGCCAAGAAGAGGTTCGGTACCGAAGCGTGATGTTTTACCAGATCCTTTGTACAACTCTAAGCTTGTTACAAAACTTATAAACAATATAATGTACGACGGCAAAAAAGGAGTTTCGCAGAGAATCGTTTACGGAGCATTCGATATGGTTCGAGAAAAATCAGGAAAAGAGCCACTGGAAATTTTCGAGCAGGCTTTAGAAAATATAATGCCTTCTCTTGAGGTTAAAGCGAGGCGAGTTGGAGGAGCAACTTATCAAGTACCAGTAGAAGTCAGGCCGGAAAGACGTCAGACTTTAGGGCTTAGATGGATAACAAAATATTCAAGATTAAGATCCGAAAGAACCATGAAAGAAAGGCTTGCGGGAGAGATTCTTGACGCCATAAATAGTACAGGTGGAGCTGTGAAAAAGCGCGAAGATACTCATAAAATGGCAGAAGCGAATAAAGCGTTTGCACATTATAGATGGTAAGTGTTGGTTTTTTCGAATTTTTGCACAGAGCTTTTTAGGTGGATTATTCTGAAGAGAAGGTGCACTAACTTGAACTCAGGTCTCTACTATATAGTTCAAGTGAAAGAATTGGCTTTTACCTAAAGATTTAAGCATTTTTAACTAAAAATAGATAAGAAAGGGGATGGATGTTATGCCTAGACAGGTATCGTTGGATTTAACTAGAAACATAGGTATCATGGCACACATTGATGCTGGTAAGACCACTACAACAGAGCGCATACTGTTCTATACTGGAATCAGTCATAAACTCGGTGAAGTTCACGATGGAGCTGCAACTATGGACTGGATGGTTCAGGAGCAGGAACGCGGAATTACTATTACATCTGCAGCGACTACATGTTTTTGGAAAAAGCACAGAATAAATATTATAGATACCCCGGGGCACGTTGACTTTACTGTTGAAGTTGAACGTTCACTGCGTGTTTTGGATGGTTCCGTTACGGTTTTGTGTGCAAAGGGCGGAGTCGAACCACAGTCAGAGACTGTTTGGCGCCAAGCTGATAAATATGGTGTTCCTAGAATGGCTTATGTAAATAAGATGGACATAATGGGAGCGGACTTTTATAACGTTTTAAATATGATGAAAGAGCGCCTGAAATGTAACGCAGTTCCGATACAGCTTCCGATAGGATCAGAAGATACTTTTAAAGGTATTGTTGATCTTGTTGAGATGAAGGCTTATGTTTACTATGATGATCTTGGAAAAGATATAAGAGTGGAAGAAATCCCGGAGGATATGAGTGAGCTTGTTGAAAAATATCGTAACGAGCTGATGGAGCAGGTTGCAGAACAGGACGATGAGCTTTTTGAGAAGTATCTAGGTGGAGAGGAAATCGGTATAGATGAGATAAAGAGATGTATTAGAAAGGCCACTATAGATAATGTAATGGTTCCAGTTACTTGTGGGACTTCGTACAGAAATAAAGGTGTTCAGAAGCTTTTAGATGCAATAGTTGACTATATGCCGGCTCCTGTGGATATCCCGTCGATCAAAGGAATACATCCAGACACAGAAGAAGAGACTGATCGTCCGGCGTCTGATGATGAACCATTTTCTGCTTTAGCGTTTAAGATTGCGACGGACCCGTTTGTAGGGAAATTGTGCTTTTTCAGAGTGTATTCTGGAAGTGTGAATGCTGGGTCTACGGTTTACAATTCTACAAAGGATAACAATGAGAGACTCGGGAGAATACTTCAGATGCACGCGAATCATCGTCAAGATATTGAGACAGTTTATGCTGGAGATATAGCTGCAGCTGTAGGCCTTAAAAATACTACAACAGGCGATACTTTATGTGACGAAAAACATCCTGTTATACTTGAGTCAATGGAGTTTCCTGAGCCAGTTATAAGAGTTGCTATAGAACCAAAAACAAAAGCAGGTCAAGAGAAAATGGGTATAGCGTTGTCTAAACTTGCAGAAGAAGATCCGACTTTTAAAGCGTATACGGATGAAGAGACAGGACAGACTATTATTGCAGGTATGGGCGAGCTTCACCTTGAAATTATAGTTGATAGACTTCTTAGAGAATTTAAAGTTGAGGCAAATGTTGGGAAACCGCAGGTATCTTACAAGGAGACTATACGAAAAAGCGCTGATGTTGAAGAAAAGTATGCAAGACAGTCTGGCGGACGCGGGCAGTATGGTCACGTTAAAATAAAGATTGAACCGAATCCGACAAAGGGGTACGAGTTTGTGAACCAAATAGTCGGAGGAGTTATCCCAAAAGAATACATTCCAGCCGTTGATAATGGTATCCAAGGAGCTATGCAAACTGGAATTCTTGCAGGGTACAATGTGGTGGATGTAAAAGTTACTCTGTATGATGGTTCTTATCATGAAGTTGACTCGTCTGAAATGGCGTTTAAGATTGCTGGTTCTATGGCGTTTAAATCGGCTATGAGAAAAGCAGATCCGGTTTTACTCGAGCCGATAATGAAAGTTTGCGTCACTGTTCCTGAAGAGTACATGGGGGATATTATAGGCGACATAAACTCGAGACGCGGTATGGTTCAAGGTATGGAAGCTGCTTCAGGAGCACAAAGAATAAACGCAATGGTTCCGCTTTCTGAAATGTTTGGATATGCAACTGATATGAGATCCAGAACCCAGGGAAGAGGACAGTATACCATGGAACCAAGTCACTACGCAGAAGTACCTAAATCGGTTTCTGAGACAATTATCTCAGACAGAAATAAAAAATCTGATTAAGGTCTTGATTTACAAAGATAACCCTGATAGAATGTAAGGGTGTAGGAATTTAAATTTATTTTATAGGATTAAGGGAGGATTTTAAAATGGCAAAGGCGAAATTTGAGAGAAATAAGCCACACGTAAATATTGGTACGATAGGTCACGTTGACCACGGGAAGACGACTCTTACTGCAGCTATAACAAAAGTTTTGAATCTTAAGGGTGAGGCTGACTTTGTTGACTACGCAAATATTGATAAGGCGCCTGAAGAAAGAGAGCGCGGGATTACTATTAATACAGCCCACGTTGAGTATGAAACAGAAGCTCGTCACTATGCTCACGTTGACTGTCCTGGCCATGCTGACTATGTCAAGAACATGATTACTGGCGCTGCGCAAATGGATGGTGCAATTTTGGTTGTCTCGGCAGCTGACGGTCCAATGCCTCAGACCAGAGAACATATCCTTCTTGCGCGTCAGGTCGGTGTTCCAAATATCGTTGTGTTTATGAATAAAGTTGACCAAGTGGACGATGAAGAGCTGTTAGACCTGGTCGAGATGGAAATTCGAGAACTCCTCAGTGAGTACGAGTTCCCAGGCGATGACACTCCGATTATTCGTGGTTCTGCGCTTAAAGTTCTAGAATCTGGGGCAAAAGATGCTGGTGCAGACGAGTACAAGTGTATAGAAGAGCTTATGAAGTCGGTAGATGATTTCATTCCAACTCCTGAGAGAAAATCTGATCAGCCTTTCTTGATGCCGGTTGAAGATGTGTTTACAATTACAGGTCGAGGAACCGTTGCAACTGGTAGGGTAGAGCGCGGTCAGCTTAAGACTTCTGAAGAGGTTGAGATTGTCGGGCTTACAGAAGAGCGTAAGAAAGTGGTTGTTACCGGTATTGAGATGTTTAGGAAGATTCTCGATTACGCGGAAGCTGGCGACAATGTAGGTGTTCTCTTGCGTGGGATTCAGAGAGAGGAAATTGAACGTGGTCAAGTTTTATCTAAACCAGGGACAATCAATCCGCATACTAAATTTAAGGGCCAGGTTTATATTTTAACTAAAGAAGAAGGTGGACGCCATACTCCATTCTTCAATAATTACCGTCCTCAATTTTATTTCAGAACGACTGACGTTACAGGTGTCATTAAGCTGCCGGAAGGAACTGAAATGTGCATGCCGGGCGACAATGTTGTAATGGATGTTGAGCTTATAACCCCTATTGCTATAGAGGAAGGTTTGAGATTTGCGATCCGCGAAGGTGGACGTACAGTCGGCTCTGGTGTCGTTACAGCTATTAACGGCTAGTGACTTCTTGTAGTAGTAATAAATAGAAAATCAGGTAGCGCAAAGATGAATATCGCTACCTGATTTTTTTATGCTTGGTAATAGAGAACAGAAATTAAGAAATACAAAAGGTAGGGGACTATAATCCTCCCCCCCTTTTTTTTAGATAAAATAAAAGCCAAAATAGAGAAATTTTGTCCACAAGCATACATAAGGGAGGAAAGGATATCTAGATTCCTGATAAGTAAAAATAACATATTTTAACTATGATCTTGAAAAGTCAGCTGAAGTTTTCATATTCCAGATTGATATCGCAAGGAAAATTCCAATTAAGCCAGCAATTATCCACGTATTAGCCAGAAATTCATATCCAAATTTACTAGAAAAACCACCGAAAAACGAACTAATTATTGAACCCAAATACCCAACAGATCCAGTAATTCCAGATATAGTAGACGATATCTTTTTAGATCCAGTTTCAATTGCAGCAATTCCACCAACCATCATCTGAGGTCCATAAATCCCAACCCCAGAAATTGCCATTATAGAAAACATTGCTACACTATAAAATGGTTCAGGAACAGTAATTATAGATTTTCCAGAAAACGGGAAGATAATTCTAAATATTAAGAGACAAACAGTGGTAAGTATAAAATAGCAAGTAATTGCAGGAACCCTCCTACCTTTAAATATCTTTTCCGATACAAATGAAATGGATAAAGTTCCGAATATCCCGGCTACAGAAAGAATAACAACTGGCATAGACGCCATTAAAGGTGAAAAACCGCCACTCTCCATAAACATCTTTGGTATCCAATCAATCGTTCCTGCTCTTAGAATATATACACATACATAAGTCAAACTAAGTATCCATAAAACTTTATTTTTAAGAATGTCAGATATAAACATTTCCCAGTAAGACCGAGAATCTATAGTTTCAGATTTAGATTTGTTTTCTTTATTTTTTTTATTACTAGACAAAGATTCAACGTCAGGAAGTCCCACTTTTGAAGGATTATCTCTAAAAAATATAAAACCTAAAATCGAACTAGATATACCTAAAATAGTCGGGACAATAAAAACTGATTCCCAGGAATGAAACTGAAGAAGAAAACCAGCGAGTAAAAGTGAACATGCAGAACCAACCTCAGCAGAAGTGGAAAAACAAGCCCATACATAAGCTCTATTTTTGTTGGAATACCAATAAACAAGAGCCTTTGCACACATAGGAAATGTCAAAGACTGAATAAAAGCCGACGTCCCCCAAGTAACATACATAAACAAAGCCGTAGACTGTTCAGATGACAAAATTGAATTTTGGTTTAAATAGCCAGCTACAGCTATTCCTGAACTAAAAAGCGATGATACAAGAATGGACAAAGGTAAAGTTACACGAATATTAGACCGATCAGCGATTATTCCGCCTAAAAACTTTCCAGCCATATAAGCTGCATAATATATAATGCCAAGAATTGCATATGTGTTCGATGGTAAACTTAACACAGACCCAGCACCATTGTCACCATTAAACCCGATGCAAAGTGATTTCCTACCGAGATAAGAAATAAAATACATCAAATACATTACCACAAAAATAACAGGTTGCCAAAAAGAATAAAGTTTCTTTATCCTTTTTAAATCATCTAGGTTTTCAGGTTCTAAAAATTTCTGAAAAAAATTAAATTTTTTATATTTATCACAAAGTTTTTTTTCCATAACTGGATATACAAGTTTCCTTAAAACCTTGTATATTTCCCTCCTTAAGATTAAGCTGCCTAAAACATACATATTTTACACATTTATAAATATAAATTCAAGTGTACTACATAATGAGAAGAAAAACAAGTCTGCATAAACTGCAAACTCATTTAAACATACATATGAAAAGTGAAACAAAATTATTACAGATCGTCAACTAGTGCTCCACTTTTTGCATAAGCAGTACTTTTTGCTTCGAAAAAGTCTGTCTTTATTAGGTTTGCATTGCTGTATTGACTGACCCACGACATAGAATCAGGCTCTTTGGCATATCCATCATATATGGGATCTAAACCAAGTCCTGTGCAACGTAAATTACCAAGATACTTTATGTAATCTTCTATCATTTGTTCAGATAAACCTTGAATTTCATTACCGATTACATATTTTCCCCATTCAATTTCCTGTTTACACCCCTCCAATATCATTTCTCTGTAAAGATCAGATTGGATCTCACTGAAAAGCTCCGGATACTCACTTCTTAAATCTAGAATTATACTTCTAAACAGCCAAAGATGAGTATTTTCATCGCGATTTATGTATCTTATTTCCTGAGCAGAACCGGTCATTTTATTGTTACGACCAAGATTATAAAAAAACATAAAGCCACTGTAAAAGTAAATACCTTCCAAGATATAGTTTGCTACAAGTGTTTTAGCAAAAGTAAAAGGAGTTTTATTCTTTTGAAAATCATTATATAAATCACCTATAAAAGTGTTTCTACTTAACAAATGTGGATCATTTTTCCATTGATATAGGACTTCATTCCTTTTTTGAGGCTCACAAATACTATCAAGCATATAGCTATAACTTTGACTATGTACTGCTTCTTGGAATGCTTGAATAGATAAACAAAGATTTATTTCATTTGCTGTAACATAATTACCGATAGTCGGAATAAATGCAGTCTGAATACTATCCAAAAAAACAAGAAAAGATAATATTTTATCGTATGCTCGCCTTTCTACATCAGATATAGCTAAATAATCTTTAACATCAGAAGCTAGACTAATTTCTTCCGGTATCCAGAAATTATTCATCGCCTGACGATACCACTTACTTACCCAAGTATACTTCATATTGTTAAAGTCGTTAAGATTCGTAGTATTCCCATTTATTATTCGGCGTGCTCTGATATCGGTATCTCCTTCAGGGTTAAACAGTGGTTTTCTCTCTAACTTGAACATACATCACAATCCTCTACTTCTAAACTTTTAGACCTAACGTAATATATGGTTTTTACGCCTTCTTCCCATGCAAGAATATACAAATTTAAAATTTGACTAAATGTATATTCGTTAGTTATATATAAATTCACGCTCTGAGACTGATCAATATGGCGCTGACGAACACCACATGCTCGCAAAGACCATTTTTGATCAATAATATGCGAATTTTTATAGTACCAAAAAGTCTTTTGAGAGAGTTCAGGTGCGACTCTTGGCGATAAACCATCTTTTTTCTCCTCTAAAAAGTACCTACTCATTATAGGATCAACCCCGGCAGAAGTTCCAGCTATTATACTAGTGCTGCTAGTTGGAGCTATAGCTAAAAGGTATCCATTCCTTATGCCAAAAGCCTTAACTTTTGCTTTAAGTTTTTTCCACCTTTCCGAATTGTAGTTCCTAATATCGAAATATTCTCCAGTTTGCCAGCTGCTTCCCTCAAAAAACTCGTATTTTCCCTTTTCTATAGCATTTTCACAACTTGAATCTATTGCTGCATAGTTAATATTTTCAAAGATTTTGTCTATAAACTTTAGATGTTCGGAAGATTCCCAGTAAATTTTGTTTTTAGCTAACATATGGTGATATCCACTAACTCCCAAGCCAATTGGACGATACTTTTCACTCGTTATTTTTGCATATGGAACAGGGAAAAAATTCAAATCTATAACGTTATCAAGAGCTCTTATGGCGCTTTTTGTAATTGTATAAATTTCATCTGCGTTATTTACGTCTATTCGTCCAAGCGATAAACTAGCAAGATTGCAAACAACAAAATCTCCAGATTTAGCTGATGAAACAACAATTTGCTCACCGTCTATTACCTTTATTTCTTGAGAAATTTGCTCTATGGGACTCATATTTTGGGCAATTTCAGTGCATAAATTACTACAGTAAATCATACCTTTATGCTTATTCGGATTAGTTTTGTTTACAGTATCGCGATTAAAAACAAATGGTGTCCCGGTTTCAACAGCGCTTTTGAGTATAAGTCTAATAACATCCTTTATAGGAATAACTCTTTTTGAAATTCTACTATCTTCTATGCACGATATATACTTTTCGAGCCATTCTTGACCATAAAAATCCTCCAGTGAATAACCTTTAACTTTCTTCACTTCATGCGGGCACATAAGATACCAATTTCCATTTACATTTTTTTTAGCTTGTTCCCAGAAATAATCAGGGTAGCAAACAGCGGGGAAAATATCGTGAGCTTTCATTCGATCGTCACCATTATTAGTTCTAAGCATTAAAAATTCCGGCAAATCCTTATGCCACACATCTAAATATACAGCAACAGCTCCCTTTCTTACCCCAAGTTGATCTACAGCTATAGCAGTATCATTGGCAAGCTTTATCCAACGAATTATTCCACCAGCAGCACCTTTGTGTCCTCGTATATCACTTCCGTTAGCTCGAACTTTCCCAAAATAAAGCCCCATGCCACCCCCAAACTTACTAACTTTAGCGAAATTATCTATGCTCCTGTAAATACCGTCTAAACTATCTGGAACTGTGTCTATAAAACAAGATGACAGTTGATTTAAAGGTTTCCTGGCATTCGAAAGAGTCGGAGTTGCCATAGTAACTTTTAGTGTGCTGAGCATATCATAAAACCGTTTTACCCAATCTAAACGATTTTGCTTTTCTTTTATTGCAAGATGCATAGAAATTCCTAGAAACATTTCTTGAGGCAACTCAATAGGTTTACCTTCAGAATTTGTTGTTAAGTAACGATTTAAAAGTAAATCCAAGCCAGATATATTAAATAAATTGTCTCTATCATCTTTTATGTAACCTTCTAGTTGTCTGACTTCAGTTTCTGTGTAAGAATTAAGGATATAGTCCCCATACTGACCATTGATTGTCCAATACTTAATTTTTTCGTAAAGACTTTTTATGTTTAACTTGTAGAAATAGTCTTTTGCATACTTTTTCACTTGCAATAAACGAAATCTAGCTGCAATCATTTCCCAAAGAGGACAGTCTAGAGACGTAAGTTCACTTGCAGCTTTTACTAGTAAATTAATCTTCTCTTTCTCCGAGGTTTTTTCACTACACATAGATTTCAATTTCTCTTCAAGACGTTTTAGGCTGTAATGCTCGTCGCTGAATTCATGTTGTACAGATCTTAAAACGTCATCATTTAAAATTTCAAGATCGAAATTTTGTAAAAAGCTTTCTCTTTCGCTTTTACAGTTTTTGTTATGACTAAATATAAAATTTTCTTTTATGCTATCTTTTATTAGTACCGTAGTCTCGATCTGTTTTTGAATTTTTTCTGCACCGCTTATAATTTCCTCTTTATCTTGAGCTAAAAGAGTAGATTTTGAAGCACTTATAACTTTTTCTATTTCAAAGCTAGATTTCTCCAAATCAGAGTTAGAAAAAGGATTGGAATCATACTCGTAAGCGTTTTCATGCTTTTCTTTTTTTGTAACCTTCATTCAATGCATTCCTCCACCAGCATTCTACATGTTGACCTCGCAAATAGCGAGACTTTAGTTATATTTACTAGTCAAAAAAGTTGTTTTTAGTTATCAAAGATAAAGATACTCACAACAGTAAAGAGCAGCCTACACTGCTAGGCAAGGTGTAGGTTGGCACTAAGACTCTCGAACTAAACTTTACTTGAAGTAGCGATTCAAAAGGCCTTCAAAAGCCTGACCATGACGAGCTTCATCTTTACACATTTCGTGTACCGTATCGTGAATTGCATCATATCCAAGCTCTTTCGCGCGCTTAGCCAGCTTAAGTTTTCCGGCAGTCGCGCAGCACTCAGCTTCTACACGCATCTCAAGATTCATTTTCGTACTAGTTGTAACTACTTCTCCTAAAAGTTCTGCGAACTTAGCTGCATGTTCAGCTTCCTCAAAAGCTATGCGCTTGTAAGCAGAAGCAACTTCTGGGAAACCTTCCCGGTCAGCTTGCCGGCTCATAGCTAAATACATTCCAACTTCACTGCATTCACCCATGAAATTTTCTCTTAAACCCTCAACAACTTCCTCATCAAGTTCTTTGGCAACGCCAACTCGATGTTCATCAGCCCAACCGCGAGTACTGATTATAATGTTAAACTTCGACGCTGCTGCCCCGCAAAGAGGGCATTTCTCCGGGGCATTTTCTCCTTCCGTAGTGTATCCGCATACAGAGCAAACAAATTTCGACATCAAATATCCTCCTAATAAAAATTAATTTTCCACCTAATTAATAAATACTTACACAAAGATAAGAAACAAAATCTCAAATAAATTACCCAAAAAAACAACTTAAGGTATGAATAAAAAATCCGTAGCCGTGTAAAATATTTCTAGCTAAGTGTAATAATATGGATCTGTTTATACCGGCTGTTGTAAGTTTAATCTGTAATTAATAAATATAAAAACGACAACAACCAATGAATAAATTATCACAATAAAAGCTTATTGTCAACTACATGCAAAACTCGAGATATGCATGAAGACTTGGGATAGATTAGCTTAACTAAAATTTAACCTAAAAACATAACATCAGAAAATATAATGTGTTAATATTTTATGTTAATTATTCAAATCTATCTCATTGATTTTTAAAACCAACATAAATAAATTATAGTTGAAAAAATTTTTGTTATATGATAGGATCGCCGGAAATGCACTTGCCATAGTGTTTAGGGATTTTTTAGAAGAGTGCAATTTTAAGGGGGAAGTAGTTATGCAAAAGGGTTGTAAAGATTTTTTCAAGGCGTTTAGGAAAATGGCCAAAGTGATGGTGGTAGTCGGTTTAGCCTGTGCACTTTCTTGTTCTGGAACTGTATTTGCAGTTAAATTTAATAGAGAGGAGGTCGAAGCTTTAATGAAATTTGTCAGGAATCACAGAAAGGTTTTAGGTTTAGGGACAAGCAATAGACTTTTTCCATGCGATGTACAAAAAATTGAAGAAGGGATTCCGTGGAAAGAAGTATCTAGTAAGTTGAATTTGATTAATGGTCCGAATAAAAATAGAACGGCTGAGCAGTGTTGCGATGAATGGAAAAAGCACTTGAGAATTATTTATTTCGGGAAAGAAAAACCGAACCGTTCCAAAAGAAAAAATAAAATGAGGAAAGAATTTAGAGAAAATAGAACATTTTATGAAAATTATCTAACGCGGGAGTTTAGTAGAGCATTGGCTGTTCCTATTTTTGAAACTATTCGCCTTAGGGATGATAATGAGAGAGTAAGAGCCAATAGGAGAGTGGTACTTGAAGTGTCCGAAGTAAGTATCCCAGAACTAGCCAGTACAGATCATGGAAGGATAGAACCTCAGAGATGAAGTAAAACCGCTGGAGTTTAAGATCAGTCCAGCGGTTTTTTAGCTTTGAGTGCCCTGTGCTGAGCTAATGTCAGCATCTGTCAAATTCCTCAGCTCTTAGAGGACTGTTTTCTGACTAAAGTTTCCATCGGAGTTCAACTTAGTTCGTGGAAGAAGTATTTGTCATCCATTGTATTCAAATACTCTTGGCAGAGAGGCGCATTAAAACAGTATTCACCTGGACCGGTCCATAGTGACGTAATCAACTTAGAGCATCGTTCACTCAGATTGCAGCAAGATGCAGCTAAAATATAAAGTTGATCGTTTTCAATCTCGATGTCTGAAAGATTTTCATTTTTTAACGCTCTTACGAAGTTTTTTATCCTACCTAGAAAATCTTTCCTATTATCGAAATAGTATTTGTCGTCACAACCGAAAATAAAGCTACGGTCGTCCATCATAAACTTGGAAATACGGGCAGCCAGGTCAGACAGAGACTCTTCACTATATGGTACATCCCAAGGTTTATCCCTTTTTGCGTTTTCCCAAAGTATAGTACGGGCGTTAGAAGTAGTATCGGTCAAAACGAGTATGCGTTTCGATAGACGATATGAGGAAAGGAAAGCTGGAAAAAACGGGGAGCCAGAACTATCCAAATTACAACTAGGGAGGTAATTAACAGATAAAAAATCCAAAGGAGTAATATCGCCTAGGTTCCATTGTTTTATTTTCGCAGTTTCAGACAGATCTTTGAGAGCCTGATTCATGCGACGTTCAACTAAATTTGACCTTCTTAATTCTAACAGAACTTTCGCCTTTTGCAATTCTCGATTAACTTCTATAAGATTTTGTTCACGAAAACATCGATGACAATTAGGATCCTCAAGTTCTTTTAATTCAGTTTGTAATCTTTCAAAATACTCACGCTTAAACTGCTCAGAAATATCAGGATTCTTCTCAAGTTTTAATTCAATTTGTAATTCTTTAGAAATATCAGGATCATCGTTTTTAACTGTGAGATCGGTCCACTTAAAGGATCTAATAAGTTGATCATAACTTTCTCGTTCTGCGCTAATATCTTCGAGAATTTTCTCTATATATTTGAGAACCTGATTCATGCGACGAGCCTGCTCCATGCGACGTTTAACTAAATTTGACCCTTTTTGTGTTGCGATCACATACCACCTTGATTCTAACGACGAAACTTTCGCCTGCTCAAACTGCTCAGAAATATCAGGATTCTCAATATCGATAGTTTTTTTTAATTCAGTTTGTAATTCTTTAGAAACATCAGGATCCTCAAGTTTTTTTAATTCAGTTTGTAATCTTTCAAAATACTCACGCTTAAACTGCTCAGAAATATCAGGATCATCGTTTTTAACTGTGAGATCGGTCCACTTAAAGGATCTAATAGGTTGATCATAACTTTCTCGTTCTGCGCTAATATCTTCGGGAATTTTCTCTATATAATCTCCTGACAGACCTTTACAATACTGTGTCAAGGTGGAATCGTGGTGTTGTTCAAATATTTTTTCTTTCATGTTATTGGCCACATCTGTCATATTACGGTTCTGTGATGAAAGAACATCGATAAAACTAATCAGGAGATGCTCCGATTTACGGCACTCATCAAGAGCCGCTGAATATGCAGCATCAAGCACTTTCTTATGTACCCCAGAACTGTTTTCATCTGGATTAACAGCCGAAATTTTTCCTGAAAACGCTGTGCCAGCTAAACCCAAACCAATAACAACACTTCTTAATTTCCTAGATAAATCAAACAGATTTCTACAACTCTTAAACATAAAATACTCCTTTATGCAATAATATTTTTCACAAACACAAGTATAACATAAAGATGAGTTTATGTCAATATATTTTTTAAATAATTAAAAAAAGAGGACCGAAAACGATCCTCAAAAAATAGTAAAATTAATATTATAACAATTAACCAAAAGTTTACCGAATTAAATTAATGTTAATGTTTGCCGGCCCAGGCAACACTTGTCCAGACTGAGTGGCAGCATTGGAAGTATTAGTTGCATGGCTATCACTACCTGTAATTGGAGTATTAATTTGAGGTATAGGTAGAGGGACGTGGTTTCTAGGTTGAGCGACGCGGTTTCTACGTTGTAGATAAGTTCTATATCTATCTCTGCACTGTGTAGCTGTTTTTCCAGGACCAAGTAATCCTGCTATTGTTTCCCATTGATTTTCTCCGTGTTCTTGAACTAGCCTCATAAGCGCTCTATCGTCATCTTGGGTAAATGAAAGCAAATTAAGATAATATCTATATCTATCTCCGCACTGTCTAGGTGACTTTCCAGCATTAAGTAATCGTGCTATCGTGCTCCATTGAATTCGTCCCCCTTGATCTCTATTTAGTGGAAC
>CBCPMW010000010.1:0-10858 GCA_965120375.1 uncultured Eubacteriales bacterium
CATCTGGACGTTACCTTCACAACTGGTCTTCTCAACCATCGACTAATTTTTTTTAGAGTGTATGCATCACTAGAAACTTTGACAGTGTAGGTATAGCCTGTTTCCCAGAACTCACTCGAAAACAGTGCCTGAGTGGATATTGAACCTACTGACAAAACTAGACCCACAGCAGCCAACATTCTTCCTACAAATTTTTTCAAACCGATCATATTTTATTCCCCTTCCAAATTAAATATAAAATTATTTTTTAGTTTTTCCCACTTGTACACTTTAACTGCTCATATTCTCGCATCAAAGTTTTCAACTCTTTTTCTATTTCACTTACATCCTTCTTTGTAATCTTGTTAGCCAAAAGTTTCTCATATTTGTCCATAATAAGTTTGAAAGTAGCCTTGCTAGAATCAGTCATGAGACTATCAAACTCGAATTCTGACCCGATATAAGTGTAGTCTTCTGTTCTACACTCAATTTCGAGCATATCGCTAGCCCTGGCATCTATTAGTCGCAGCAAATTCTGCAGCGCTATAACATTCTCGCTCAAATATTTTGTGCGGTCGCTCTGGTATTTTTCTCCAACATGTATTTTTATCTCACCACCTTTAGTTATAATCCTTTTAAGATCATATGAACCCAAACCTCCGGTAACCTTCAGGTTTTCCTTGATAGTTATTTTCGCAGTCCCAGAATTTGCAGCGCTAGTAGCTTCTCCCTCATTTTTGTTATTCTGAGCTTTTACTCCCATAACTGCCGAGACTGCCAAAAACCCAAACATTATGGTGCCTACAACCTGTCCTATAATGCCTATCATATTAATCTCTCCCAAATTCAATTTCCCTCACAATTTAATTTTAACATAAATGTAGTTTTTTGTAAACAATTTATTAATATTTCACCGAATATCGCATTGATCCGCAGAACAGTCTACATTATGCCAAGTGTGTAGAGTAGAGATTTATTGTTCATTACACCAAAACTGGTCTTAAAATTTACGTCTTCTTGATTCTAGGTTTTTGTTTACCTTCAAAATCCTGATTCTTGCCACAACCACATATTATCTGCTGCTTCCCCTCATTTAACCCATAAAACCTTGTTGTTTCTATGTCGTATACCCTTTTTTATTGTCCCCTGTCCCATACAAGGATCTATCTACTTTCGCTCGTAATTCTTCTTTCTTCTATTTAGTTCTTCACTTCATCGGAATCGTCCGGCTTGGCCTGAAGCTCCTCAAGTATCGAAAAAGCTTTGACAATATGTTCCATAAATTCATTAACTCTCGTCGACATCTCCGGATTTCCCTTAAGTTCATCACACTCCTCCAATATACTCGGATTGTCCGTCATATCTCTAAGTTGTTGTTTGAGTTCCTCTGGCAAACTGACATCTCTCAACCTCTCCGATATCCCCGCAAGTTTGGTAATAGATTCAGAAAGATTTTGAATTTCCCCCGATACCTGGTTTTCCTTCATCTTCTCACGTTCTTCTTTGTATTTCTCTTTTGCTCCTTCAAAAAGACTCTTGGCCTTATCTAGTATTTCCTTCTGTCTAGCTATTTTGTCGGAGGTCTCAGGGTTAAGGACAAACATATTGGAGTAGTCTGCTTTATAACTTTCCAACATTAAATCGATAACCTCTTTCACAAAATTATCATAATCATCGCCAGATTTGTAGGCTTCGCGTACTATTTTTTTCTCTAAAGCTTCTGCCAAATCCCGTCCCACGAATAATTCAAAATTTCGGCCGTCGTCTATAGCCTTGAACTCTTGCTCGTGTCTCTTTATCAAGCTACCGAGGTCACAAATAGCCGCTTCTAATTCCTCCAATCGGTTGTCTTCGCGGAGCCTCTCTATTTTCGCGATAGGGTTGCCGTCTTCATCAACTACATTTCCATTAATTTTAAATAATCTATCCTCTTTCCTTTTCGCACTAAATACTGTGCTGTGTTCGTATTCGTGCGTCATTCCCGGCTTCTTAGAAATTGCTGAACTATTTAACTTTATGGCTGTAAATATACTCGCACCCATCACAAATGCACCCACAAATAAACCTACACACGCACCTATAGCCATATCCAACCATCTACTTACATCCATTTTTACCTCTCCTTTGATTTATTTTTTTAAAGTATTCTCTATAGTTTAATCATATCATAATCTGTTTTTTTTTTTTTGATTTTTTGTAAACTTTTTTTGAACAATTTGTAAACAATTTTTCCGATTTTTAAGATAAAAATAAAAAACCAAGAACTCCGGTTCTCCCCGAAGCTCTTTGGTTTTGTTCTTTTTACTGACACCTTACAGGAGGTGCAAACTACGCGTAGTGTTAGATTTTCCATCTATACCAGAATTCTGTTCTGTTGCTTCATTAATTCTAGCTTGGCACTTTCTTTTTCAAGCTGTTTACTTAAACGACTATATTTTTCATTATCAACACCGTATAAATGCCTTATTTCTGACTCTTCCATCTCCAGTTTGTTCACCAAGGCTTGCTGCTTCTTTATTTCGGAGTAACCTTTCCAGCTATATTCGCGCACTCCGTTGATTTCTGCTCTGAGCTTTGGACAAACTGCATAGGTTACCAATGCTACGACGGCTCCGGCAGCCACAGCAGCTACTGATGCCAATACCGTTTGTAGTACTTTAGTCATATTTTTCCCCCCTTTCTAATCAAAAACAAATACATCCCCCTACAATTTAATTATATCATAATCTGTTTTTTTTTTTTTTGATTTTTGTAAACTTTTTATTAACAATTTAAAATCTCGAACTTCAAGATAAAAAGGCAGACTCAAAATTAAAAAATCGAGCTGCCTTTTGTCATTTTATTTATTTTTAAAAATCTACAAAAATACGGGTTGTTTTTGCTTTCCTTTTATAGCGAGTTCGATCGATTGCGGAATCAAATCAAAATCAGCAACCAACGAATTCGGTTTATTCTCGGGGTCATCTTGTTTCATCGGAACAAAAAAAATATTTTTTATATTTAGGAGTTTTCCTATGTTTTGCGCTGAAGCCGACAAAGCGTCGTTTGTAGCTAAAGTTAAAATTACGGGTTTATTTACGCGAAGTTGAGATTTTACTGCCATAGTTACTGGCGTATCAGTTATAGCGTTACTAATTTTCGCTAAAGTATTCCCGGTACATGGAGCAACTATGAGAGCATCGACCATATTTTTTGGGCCAATCGGTTCAGCTTCTTTAATTGTTTTTATTATATTTTTCCCAGAAATTTCTGCTACTTCATTATTAAAATCTTCTGCTTTACCGAACCTTGTATCAATACTAGAAGCGTTAAACGACATAATTGGTATGATATCATAACCGAATTTTTTTAAATTTTTCATATGCTCTATAGCAGATTTTAATGTGCAAAAAGAACCACACATAGCAAATCCTAGTTTTGTCAAAGTTTTTCCTCCTTTATTACATTGTATATAGTATTTTTTATTATTTCACCAGAAGTCCTCGGTGAAAATTTTCCAGGAAGTCCGAGAGCTAAAACAGCCCTTATTCCTAAAAATTCAGCTAAATTAAAATCAACTCCTCCAGGGGCAGAAGCAAGATCAATTATTTTTGTATTTTTATCCAATTTTAAAAGATTTTCTTTTCCAAAAATTAAACTAGGAACTGTGTTGAATATAAGATCATAGTCTAAAGTTTTCGGTAAATTATTTGTATTTTCTGCTTTGTACCCCAAAGCATTTATCCAAGCCAAATCACATTCTGATCTCGCACTTATAGAAACTTCAGCACCCATATCTTTTAAAAGTTTAGAAAGTACCTTTCCAATTCTTCCAAATCCTACTACTAAACACCTACTAGAATTAATCGTTTTATCAAGTTCCTCAATTCCTATTTTAATAGCTCCTTCTGCAGTTGCAGGTGCATTTGCTATAGAAAAATCTTCTCTTATAGAATAATCAATAAAATTTAGATTTTTACATTTAAGCATTTTAGCTGAACCTAAAAATACCGTTTTATTTTCTAGCAATTTAAAAAAATTCTCATTTAGAACTATCTCTGAATCAAAAAAAGGTGCATTTAACGTTTCTGAATCTCTTGTAAATGGAACTGGCAAAATTACAAATTCAGTTTCATTTAATGCATTTTCTATTTTATCTTCAAAATTTATACCTTCCTCAATTTTTTCTTTTGAGTATCCATAAACTTTTACTATATTTTTATCATCTAACATTGATTTTGCTACAAAAATCTGACGCTCATCGCCACCAATGATAGAAAATTTTCTATTTTTAATCATATTAAATTTTGCAACTCCTTCTGAAACATTATATGTATCTATTCATCTTTTTGATATAACCTTTTAACTTCAAGTTTCTAGCTAAAAACAATTTTATAAATTTAATAAAATCTACACATTGTTTGTAAAATAAAGCAAATCCAAAAAAGTATTTTTTTTACAAAGAGTATATAAACAGAATGCTAGATAATAATAACTATTGGAGGTGCATTTTATGAATATAATTCGAGATGAACAAAATGAGAAATTACCCAGAGGAAAAGGGTTTTATATTGCTCTTTTAATGTGTATTATGGCAGTTTTTGCAGTGGGTTTTTCTACTTACAGAAATTTTCAAAATATGTCAGATGGATCAAAAAATAGTGTAAAAAGAGAAAATTCTAGCAAAGAAAACCAAGAAATTTCTAAACAAATTTCAAATGCAGAAGAAAATTTTAGTTTTGTCGAAAACGAAAATATCGATGAAGAATTTGAGAAAGCTGATATAAAACCCACGAAAAAGTATTATTATAACGAAAGCCTTACCCCTTTTGAACAAGATGATTTAACTAGATCCGTTTTGTCAGACAACACAAAAAATTTAATAGTTTACCCCACAAACAATTCTATAATAAAAGAATTTAGCGATGGAAAACCTGTATATTCAAAGACTTTGGGTGATTGGAGAGTTCACGACGGAGTAGATCTTAAAGCAGATAAAGGAAGTATAGTCAAATCTATTACAAGTGGAACAGTAAAAGATGTATACAGCGACCCTTCTTACGGTGTAACTATAATAATAGATCATGATTTAGGATTTTCTGCATATTATTCTGGACTTGGTGAAACTACTCTTGTTAAAAAAGGAGACAAGGTAAATGCCGGTGACGATATAGGTTCTATAAACGATATACCTATAGAAATATCCGACGGTCCACATCTTCATCTTATGATAAACCAGGACGGAAAATTTATAGATCCTATATTAGTAATAGAAAAAGACATAGAATAAAATTTTGTAAGAATAAGAAGCAAAAAAGAGTTAGCCATTTTTAGCTAATTCTTTTTTGAGTCTTCTTCAGCGTTTAGTTTAATATTCAAGAGTCTTTGTAAACCCATTTTTAAGTTGAACTTTGTACATATTGTAGTAAATTCCCTTTTTTCTCATTAATTCATAGTGGTTTCCTTGCTCAGCTATTTCTCCTTCACTGATTACAACTATATTATCAACATTTCTGAGCGTACTTAGTCTATGAGCGACTATAAACGTAGCTTTGTTCAGCGTTAAAGATTCTAGACCTTTTTGGATATTTGCTTCTGTTTTTGTATCTACAGAAGCTGTTGCTTCATCTAAAATTAAAATTTTATGTTTTGCAAGAATAGCTCTAGCTATAGTCAAAAGCTGTTTTTCCCCGTGAGAAATATTATCAATTAATTCGTTTACTTCGGTCAAATAGCCGTTTGGCAAGGCATTTATAAAACTATCTGCACAGGCAAGTTTCGCGGCTTTTATTACCTCTTCGTCACTACTTTTTAAGTTTCCATACCTTATATTTTCCATGATACTTCCACTAAACAGCCACGGTTCTTGAAAAACAATCCCAAAAAGCGAATATATATCTTTTCTACTAAAATCTTTTATATTATACCCATCTATTAATATCTCGCCATCTTCTACATCATAAATACCAGTTAAAAGCTTTATAATAGTTGTTTTCCCAGCTCCGGTTGCACCAGCTATCCCAACTTTTTGTCCTGGCTCAACTGTTAATGAAAAATTTTTTATAGTCGGTTTTCCTTTTACATAACTAAAACTCACATTTCTAAATTCAATTTTCCCAGATATTACAGCTTCTTTTGACTCAGTCTTCCGAACTTTTTTTAATTTTACCTCTAAATTTTGGAATTTTCTTTCATTTAGATTTTTTACTGAACCTAAAGTACAGTTTTCGGTAAAATTATATTCCAAATCTCTGTTTTCTTGCACCTCAAATCTTTTATTTTTTATTATAACTGGGAATTCAGGATCTTTTCTGATTTCTTTTTCATTTAAAAATCTAAATATACGTCCCACAGAAACATATACTTGTTGAATCATTTTAGAAGCACTACACATAGTCATGAATGGTTTCATAATTTGATTTGAATATCCCAGAAAAGCAAAAATACTTCCAATAGATATATATCTAACAGCTACAAAGTAACATCCAACTATACAGATACATATATATGTAAGATGCGACATAAATTCCATTATAGGTGAAATAAACCCAGAAAAAAAACTAGATTTCCAGCTAAGATCATACATTCTTTGATTCATATCTTTAAATTTTTTCAAAACTTGAGTTTGACCATTAAATGCCCTAATAATACAGTGAGTCGAATAAGTTTCTTCAATATATGAGTTCATTGTTCCTATACTTTCTTGGTAATCTTCAAAATACTTCCTAGTTTTTTTCAAAATAAAAAGCGTACATATAATCCCAAAAGGAGTCCCTAAAAATGAAATTAAACTCATTTGCCAGCTTATTTTTATCATCATAAACAAAATTCCAAAGAACATAAGTATAGACTGAAGAAAGACTGAAGAAAAGCTAGTAACAGATGAAACTAAAACATCCGTATCGTTTGTAGCAACTGATAAAATTTTACCTTGCATATTATTTTGAAAATATTCCGGATGAAGACGTCCTATTTTTTCTGAAATCTGTTTTTTAAGCCGGTATGTAAAATCAACTGAAATCTCCGATATCATATAAGACACAACCGACTGACACAGTAAAAGTACAGAATACATAAAAAAAAGAAGTAATATGTTTTTAAGTATTTCTAAAAAATCAAAAGAACCACCAGCAATCAAAGCAATTGATCCACTAGAAATAATATTTATTAGTTTTGCAGATATTAATGGAGCAAAAATATTAACTACTGCTTCCGGTATTGAAAGAACTGTAGAAAGAATCATTTTAAATCGGTATTTATATGTGTACTTTTTTATAAATTCTCTTGCTTTTTCTTTAGAAATGTCATGCTCAGAATCTGGGTTAATCATAATTTTACCTCCTCTTCTAACTGAGATTTGGCAATTTCTCTGTATTCTTTGCATCTTTTAATAAGTTCCCCATGATTCCCACAGTCTACAATTCTACCTTTATCTAAAACTATAATTTTTTCAGCATCTAGTATTGTAGCTATCCTTTGCGAAACAAAAATCATAGTCGCATTTTTTCTAAATTTTTTTATATTTTCTCTGATTTTTATTTCACTTATATAGTCCATAGCAGAAAAACTATCGTCAAAAATATAAACTGGAGTATTTCTGAGTAAAGCCCTAGCTATAGATATTTTTTGTTTCTGACCACCAGATAAATCTTTTCCATCTTGTGATATTTTTCTTTTTAAGTCATCTTTATTTGAAACCAAGCTACAAAGCTCCGATTCTTTTACACATTTAAATAGATTTTCATCGCTTAAATTTTGATTTGAATATCTAAGATTGTGGTCTATATTCCCAGAAAAAATAAAACTTTTTTGAGGAACATAAGTTATTTTTTCCCTAAGTTTATGCTGAAGTACATCTTTTATATTTATGTCATCTATAGTAATTTCCCCAGAAGTTACATCAAAAACTCTAGTAATTAAACTTACAAGCGTAGATTTTCCCGACCCTATAGGACCGACAATTGCAACAGTTTCACCTTTATTTATACAAAAACTTATATCTTTAAGGACCATATTTTCTTTTTCCCCATAAGTAAACCAAACATCCTTAAAGCAAATACTTGATTTAAAATCATTTTCACTAAAAAATTTACAATTTTCCTGTTTAGGATCTTTTACAGATGGCTTAATATCAAGAATTTCTATAACTCTGTCTATTGATATAAGGTAAACAGGAACTGACGAAATAAAAACACCAATCATCATAAACGCCCCGATAATCATAGACGAATACTGAAGAAAAGCCATCAGATCACCAATTTGCATATTTGACTGTGCAATTTCTTTACTGCTAAACCATATAATAAGAAGCCCAAAAAAATTCATAACAACCACCAAACACGGAGACAAACGCAAAACTAATGAGTTTACATAGGAAGAAATATTAGAAAATTCTTTATTTAATTTATCGAACTTTTCTTCTTCCCATTGAATATTCCCAAAAGATGTAACAACCATTATCCCCGAGAGCCTTTGCCTAAGCACTAAATTAAATTTATCTAATATTTTTTGCAATAGCTCCATCTTTGGTAAAATTTTTATAAACATAGCTAAAATAATAAAAACTGAAATTACTGCACCTAAAATTATAATAAAACTCAAAACTTGACTTTTTTTTACAGACATATATGTTCCTGCTATCAGCATAATCGGCGGAACAACTATCGAAGTAATAGACATTACAGCTTCTTTTACCTGATTCACATCATCAATTGTCCTTGTTATAAGTGAAGACACCCCTATTTTATCAAATTCTTTCTGAGAAAAATTTTCTATTTTACTAAAAACGTCCTCTCTGAGTTTTTTTAATATTCCTGATGAAACCTTACAAGATAAAAAGTTCTCTAAAATAGTAAAAATTAAAGCAACAGCCGCAAAGGACATCATTAAAAGACCGGTTTTTAAAATATAATTCCTCTGAAGTTTAGAAATATCCATCCCTAGCTCTATGTAAATTTGTTTACCTATCGCAGCAGCTGCCTGATACTTATCAAATTTTAAGTCTTCATCTTTTTCTTCAAATTCACTCATTGGCAAACTTTCAAAGTCTAAAAGTATATCGTATAGTCCGTTTAAATCTATAAAAAACTCATTTTGGTCAAAATAAAAATATTTTTCACTTAAACTATTTTTACCTAAATACCTAAATAATCTAGAGATAGCTTCTAAAAAAATTCCGTCTAGCTGCGTCCTTCGCTTGTAAAAATCACTTTTAAGAATATACATATCAGATTTGAAAGCATTTTTATATTTGCTAGTTATTTTTTCTTTCAAATTCGAGATTTCATTTTCTTGTAAAAGGTCTGATCTACTTAAAGCTTTTTTATCATTATCCCAAAAATAATAGGAATTCTCTAAAATTTCTTTTTCCTGTTCCGTCATAAAATTAGAAAAAAAATCATATGCTTTTTGAGGCATAACTTCAAAAGAAGGATTTTTTATTCCGTTCTGTCTTACTCCAACGTCAACAATATCAGACATAAGTGTCGGTAAAAATAATGCACAGGACTGAATTATCAAAAAATTAAGCCAAATTGCAATTACCATAAATCTATAGGGAAGAATATATTTACAAAGCTTTTGAATTTTTTTAAAAATCCCCATCAACCCCTCTTTTTTTACCACTTTTATATTATTTTAGCACAAAATTCTGATCTTTTAAACACTAAATCTTTGTGTTTGAAACATTTAAATTTTGTTTTTGTATTGAAGTAGCAAAATAAATAATATATAATGCTCAGCGAGGTGAAAAATATGAATGTTTTAAAATATTTTATCTTATTGTCTTGTTTTCTTCTTTTATCTTCTGATTTTAATGAATCATATCCAATGCCATCTGATGTAAATGCTCAGGAAGATAGCTATCCATCTTCCTACTGTATAGAGAATGTCCCATATATAGATCAAAGCAAACTTGTATCTGGTTGCGAATCAGTTAGTGCAACTATGCTTTTAAATTATTGGGGTTACAATATCTCAGAAGAAGATTTTTATGATAATATGCTTGTCCATAAAAATTGGTATTACGATAGTTACGGAAATATGTTCGCTGCTGATCCAAACTCTGCGTATGTTGGAGATGCTCGTAAAAAAAGAGGGGAAAATTGCGGATTTGGCTGTTATTTACCAGCTCTAATGAATGCTATAAACAAAGTTGTCGATCCTAATAAACATATTGTGGTAAATGAAACTGGTTCAAATATCGACAATTTATGTGATACTTATATCAGCAGAGGTTTCCCAGTTTTGACTTTCGCAACTATAGGTATGGTTCAACCTACTCCAAGCCAAAGATGGACAATTTCTTTTGTAGACGGAAATTCAAATATGAAAATTGGAGATAAGTTTACTTGGCTTGCACGTGAGCACTGTATTTTGCTAATAGGCTACGACGAAGATTCTTATATTTTCAATGATCCATACCAAAACCAGGCACATACATACGTCCCTAAAAACTTGTTTAAAAGAAGGTTTGACGAAATGGGAAAACAGGCTCTATCTATCATACCAATTTTACAATAGAGACTTAAGTTTAAGTTGATTTTTAAGCATTTTTACAAAAAATTGTTTGGATCTCGCTTTGAAGATCCAGACAAATTTTTTTATTGACAAAATCTTCCGAGTCATATATAATAGTTCTGCTTGCGGCTCGTTGGTCAAGCGGTTAAGACACTGGCCTCTCACGCCGGTAACATGGGTTCGACTCCCATACGAGTCACCAATTTTCTTATCAAAAGAGGATCTTTTGTGTCTAAAAGATCCTCTTTTGATAACCCCGCAGCCAACTAACCAAACGACAAAACCACTACCTTCAAGCATAAGAGACCTCAAAAATTAAACAAGAGAAAAAGGAAAGAGAAAATAAACTCCATAGAAAGGAGGTGATCCAGCCGCACCTTCC
>CBCPMW010000011.1:0-38511 GCA_965120375.1 uncultured Eubacteriales bacterium
CCAGAAACAAAACAATAAAATTTAATTTGTAAAGGAGATGTGTTAATATGAACAATAATGAAAACAATAAGGAAAACATCAACAAAAACGAGCTTGGAGAAGTTTCAGGAGGATTGTCAACAAGCGATGAGAATATGAAAGAACCTCGGCCGTTTTGTGGAGCCGGTGACCTGAAGTTCCCAATAAAAACTATAGATCCAAAAACAGGCAAAATTTCGGGAAAAGATGAAAAAAATAAAAAGGAGAGTTTGAGCGATAACGACCTGAACGCAGCTTCCGGCGGCACAATCATTTCCACTGTGAAACGTGTTAAAGATCCAGAAACAGGTGAATGGAAGATAATGCATTATAACGTGTCAACAGGTGAATGGGTGGAGTGTGGTCGTTTACTCAAAAAAAACATAGATCCAGAAACAACGGAGCCAAAAAACACAAATGGAATTAAAACTTAAAAAGTGGACAAAATAACAATACATAAAATTTCTATACTAAAAAATTTAAACATTTGAGAGGGTGATTCTGTTGAATCAAAGTGTCGAAGACAAAAAATTAAAGGAAAAGAATTTTGATGATATTTCAGCAGGTTTGTCGGACAAGCTTAGCAGGTGCGGCGGAAACCCTTTACCTGATTTTGAACCCATAAGTATAGATCTAGAAGAAAACGAAGAAAGGGACAGCTCGGATACAGATACAGATTAAAAACAGAAATGAAAAGATAAGTCGTTTCTATTCTTTGTGTTTTTAGTAAAACTCTTCTGAATAATCCCAGAGGTTCCCTTAGAAATAATATTTTTAGAGAACATTTATGGTACTTTAGTAAAAAGATATATCCAGAGAGACGTGGTCTAAAAGTATTTCTAGAAAACCAGTCCTCTGGATTTTTTATGTTCAAGTAAAACTTTTTATTGACTATATGTCTATAAATGGTATAATTGATCTAGTTTAGTGCGGAATTGTGTAACGGTAGCACGACAGACTCTGACTCTGTTTGTCTGGGTTCGAATCCTAGTTCCGCAGCCATTTTTTCGAGGTGTGGCTCAGCTTGGTAGAGCGCTACGTTCGGGACGTAGATGCCGCAGGTTCAAATCCTGTCACCTCGACCACTTTTGTCATTTGGAATTTGAGATTTTTCTTTTAGCTCGCAATCTAAAAAAGCTAAAATTGATTAACTAACTGCTCAACGGAATTAATTCTGTCAGATTGAAGTTTGCTTGAGCCATCTAAGATTGTTAAAACTGTTTAAAAATCGCCAAACCGCCATTGATGGATGTTTCGATTATTGTAGTGCCTCCTAAAAAGTGTGGTTTAGGGAAATCTTTTCGTAAATCTTCAACCTTGATTTGAGTTTGAGTATTTACGCCTCTAGTTTAAAAGACACATTGATACGTTTTGTAGTAAACTGTATATTTTCTGCCAATTGGATTTCCGTTATTATCAAGAATATCGTAGTATGTAAACATTAAAATTGGCTTGTGTTGTGCTTCTGACAAGTAAATCACAGAAGTATATTTTGGGTCTAAAATCGGGAGCAAAAAGGGTGCTAGATCTTTATCAAAATTTTCATCGACACAAATTAATCTATATGCCGCACCGCAAATTGACTGCCATCCTCCAAGCTGCATATCACCGCAAGCTTTATCTATTTCACCCGTCATGTTATTTAAAATCTCTACGTTTTCACAACATTCTATATCTTTTGAAGCGTATTTGATCGGCTCTCCTAAAAATATCCATCAGCATGTCTCACAATCACATAGGGATTATTCACCACAATTTTATTGTTTACATCGGGTCTTATAATCTTGTTTTTTTCTAAAATTGGTTGATTACCTTTGAAATATCTTTCTAAATACTCTCAATCTGACGGCTGTTTTCCTCGTGTCTGAGCATTGCTCCATTTATAATTTTTACAATAGAATCTAATTTTAAATTTTTGCAAACAATTTAATTTACAGTTATTTTATTTAAACACAGTAAAAAAATAGTCACAGTATATTTTTTAACTCTGTTAGTTCTTTATAATAAATGTAGGCTTATAATTTTCTATAAATCCTTCATTTTTCTACCTAACCAGCAAAAATCAAAACCACAGACCATTCCAAGCACTATGTTAGACCCCAATGAATCCCTTATAATTAAGAATTCATCATGATTATAGTTATTTAATTTATTTTGCATTTCTTCAAAAAACTATTTTTTGGGCTTTACATAGCCTAACGTATCCGCAGATAAAACGCCTTCGTAAACTTTAAACATTGAATTTTAGATAGTTTTTCGGTTTTGGACCATTTGTAGCAACTATTACGTAATATTTGGGGATACTTGACAAATACTTCAATGTTTCAAAGGCCCCTTCTATTGGTATAACTATTTCTGTTATCGCATCCATATAAATATAATTTATAGCAATTGCTTCCTTAATCGATATTTTATTATTAAAATAAATTAATATTCTTTGGGTTCTCACCCAGTTTAAAAATCCCTCACTATTTTTTGCTGTTTTGCTCCTTAAAAATGGTCCGGTAATTCAATTAATTCATTCTGCCAATTTTACCCAAAATTTTTTGTCATCAAAAATTCTCCGTAATGCTCAATCATCTTTTTAAAGGCATTTCGAATATTTTATAAATTATCTATTAACGTGTCATCTAAATCAAAAATCAGCACTTTCTATTTTTCAATTCTACTAAATGTTCTTTCCATTGCTATAACCTATTTTTTGGAAATACTGATTGGTATTGTAATTATTAAAGATAAAAGTTTTCACACAAATACTTTGTTCCTCTAATCATTTATCATATATCAGGAAATCAATAAGTTTTTTTACTTTTGACTTCCCCCTTTATTTTAAAAACTTATTCTCAGATTTAAAATATTACCCATATATTTAATCTTTCATAAATATATAAGTTACTACATTTTTTCGCCAAATCTAAATCTTCAAAGTCCATAAAAGTAATTGCATATCAAGTTTTTTTAATTCATCTACTTGCTTTTTAGAAATTGGATATATATCATGCGATATAAGCATAAATTTCTTAAATATGTTTATATCTTTATCTCTAAAGTCGAAAGATAATTGACCGCGTATAAACCCTGGTCTATTATCCTTAAACTATTTTAGGCTATACGGATTGAATGATTTCACTAAGATTGTAGTTATAATTGTCAATAATTTGGCTTGTTTTTAATTCTAGTTCTCCCACATTAATATCATCTATAATTCTATACTTGAATTCTATATTCATTAAAACTTTTCCATGAACCAAGCCTAACACTTCTTAAACTGATGGAATTTTTCCACCAGTGTTTAATAGTTTCAAATCCTTGTAGCAATAAGTGCACCTTAAATTGCAACCCATTTTGGAGCAAATCTTAAAACCCGTGCTTGTAGTGTTGGAAAGCATCTCTCTGTTTACGGATTCAAAATAATTAAGCATTTCGTGTTCATCGTATTAAGTATCAAATATATCCTCTTTCCTTTAGCCTGTTGAAGAGTTCTGAATCATTATCAGAGGTAATTTCTCATTTGTTATTTATCATTATTAAAAATTTGATTATCTGCTATGTCGACAGCACTTGCAAAAGTATTGAGCGTCAAAATATTATCTTCATTCGACCTATAAAGACAGATATATTTGGTGAAGTAAGCCATGGCCCCTCATTTTTTAACATATAGCTGTTACAACACCCCCTATTACATTCAAAATCATATGAAAAATAATTCCGGAAACAGGGGTTTTGTTTTTTCATATAAAAAGTCTTGACCAAACTCTATATAAGAAAAAATATAAAAAAATTCAAGGGGTCTTTTGCAAAGAATAATATCTGCTAGAAATGTTCTGAAATCCAAAAAGCAAAGTCGTTACAATGTGAGCAATTAACTTATTATATTTTCTCAAAGTCCCAAATAATCACACACAATATACAGCTTCTTCAACAAAAGTCACTAACAAGACACACGGAAATCATAAAGAAAATTTTCAAAAAACCATTTGTATTTAATTGGTTAGTTATCTGTTCAGTATTAAAATTTTTTAAACCAATATAGCCCGCATAATACAATCAGGTTATTTTCTAAAAATCTACAAATTATTTATGTTCCCGTAAAACAGAATAACACAAACTTACATTTCTTGCAGTTTTATATTTTGAAAGCAACTCTTCGTAACCACCAACCATTGTGGTTCTGCTCGTTACAATTGGCGGAGAAAGAGGGATTTGAACCCTCGCGCCGGTCTCCCGACCTACTCCCTTAGCAGGGGAGCCTCTTCACCACTTGAGTATTTCTCCATTTTTACCTGGCGGAGGGGAAGGGATTCGAACCCTTGGTCCCTCGCGGGATCACTGGTTTTCAAGACCAGCTCCTTAAACCACTCGGACACCCCTCCAAAGCAGCTCGGTAAAGATGATACCATGCGATTATAATTATGTCAACTAAAAAAATAAATTTATATTGTCTCTATTTAAAATTAGGATACACAGCAAAAAGTTACTGTACCATCTTCTTATTAATTGAGAAAAGCTCCATTAATTAAAAATTCCTGTTCAAAAATATTTTTATTTTAGTGTAATGCATAAAATTTTGGTTAGCAGCTTTAACTATTAAAAATTAGAAACTTGCATACAGGTCATAACTGATCAATTTTAAAATCTAAGTTTGAATGATTTTCCAAATAAAATTCTGATATTTTATTTAATTGCCTATTTACGATTTTGGGAAAATACGTAAATCTCACACAAAAACCAACGGCTCAAAAAACATCTTTCCTATTTGAGTATCCCCTGAGCTACATTTGAATTTTTTTATTTCTTAAAATGTGTCTCCTAAATATTAGAAAATTTTTTCAAAACCAGTTATTTTAATATCTTTCTTTAGAGTTTAAAGAATTTCTTCCGCTAAAGAGAGAGCTTGCTCGATTACTTTATCCATATCTAAGTAACTATAAAGAGCAAGACGACCTATGAAAATAACTTTTGACTCACTGCTTGCAAGGTCTTGGTACTTTTTAAAAATTTCCATGTTAGCAGAATCATTTATGGGGTAGTAAGGTTCATTTGTACCATCAAACTTTTGCGGATATTCTCTAGTAATCACCGTTTTTTCCTGAGATCCAAATTCAAAATGTTTATGTTCAATAATTCTAGTAAAAGGTACATCTCTATCAGTATAATTCACAACAGCATTACCCTGGAAATTACGAATATCTAAGACTTGAGATTCAAAAGAAAGACTTCTATAATCAAGTTTTCCATATTCATAATTATAAAATTTATCTATTTCACCAGTATAAACTATCTTTTCTGAAATATCAGGATATTTTTCAGCAAAATCAAAATAGTCAGTCTGGAGCAAAACATCAGAATTTTGGAGCATTTTTTCAATTATCTGAGTATACCCTCCAATAGGAATTCCTTGATATTTATCGTTAAAATAGTTATTGTTGTAACTAAATCTTACCGGAAGCCGACGGATAATAAAAGGTGGCAAATCTTTACAGGATTTTTCCCATTGTTTTTCAGTATATCCTTTAACTAATTTCTCATAAATATCATGTCCAACTAAACTTATAGCCTGTTCTTCCAAATTTTTAGGATTTGTTATGTTACTTTTTTCAACTTGAGAAGCAATAATTTTCCTTGCTTCTTCCGGTGTAACTACTCCCCACATCTTATAAAATGTGTTCATATTAAACGGAAGATTGTACACTTCACCTTTGTATATCGCTATCGGCGAATTTATGTAACCATTAAATTCTGCAAATTGGTTCATATAATTCCATATTTCTTTGTTATTTGTGTGAAAAATATGCGCTCCATATTTGTGAACATTGATTCCTTCAACATTTTCAGTGTAAACATTCCCACCTATATGATTTCTTTTTTCTATAACAAGGCAGCTTTTCCCTTTTTTCCCCGCTTCATAAGCAAAAACCGACCCAGAAAGCCCTGATCCAACTATCATATAATCGTACTTTCTATTAAGAATGTCAGATTCACTTACAATTTTTGCATTAACCTGACCAGAAAATAAAATTACAGAAAAAGTCAGCAAAATAAATAGAATTGTAAAAAATTTCTTCATAATACTTCTCTCCTTTCGTCACTTATATTAACTATTTTACACATATTTTCAAATTTTTTCAATATTTTTTTGTCATTTTAATGAAATTTAGTCATTATTCTTTCATGTTTAAAAGCTTTTTTAAAGATAACTTCCTATTTCTCCAAAAAATTAGTTTTTAAATATAATTTTCCACTAATCTTAAATTTTTAAATCAAACTTATGTGATTTTGTCTTATTTTTATTGGTCCTTTGGATTTTATCCCAAAATAATTACCTTAATATTGAAATTTTCCATATTTTCTTCCCGTTTTCTTGATAACCATTCTGAAAATTCCTTTGATCTTGGGTAGACAAAACTTTAACTATGCTCTATTATTTAATAGTACAGTTTACTTTGAAAGGAGGTAGATTAGCTTGAAATTTAGACTTAAAACTTTAGCTGCACTTGCTTTTCTTGTGCTTTCTTGCAGTAAAGTCGGTGCTGTGCCTAAGAACTTTAGCCCTATGAGACCTGCTGGTTATTCTAAAGCTTTACCTCGTGGAAACCAGAATTCCTCTCCGCTCATGATTAAAAATGTTTCATCAGAAAACACTCGTAGTTCATCTAGAACACAGGGAGATGAAATCCCGAAACCAGAAATTTTTGATGATCGTGGCTTTGACTTTTCAGTGAGGTTTAACAGTTATCGTGAAGCCGAAGAATATAATACACAATTGAGCCTTGAGGGTCGGACTTGTTATGTATCTTTAGGGGCGCCTCTTTTAGGCGAAGAGAATGTTCCGAATTCTCCAGTTTTTTTCGTTGTGGTACTAAAAAAAGCCTAGGAATCACAAACTAGTTGTATAAGATAAGTTGATAGTATTGAATTTTTATTTTAAACGGTTTGTATTTTACTAAAAAGATAAGGAGATTCTGTATAAAATCTCCTTATCTTTTATTGCTCGACTCTTAGGCTAATCAGACTTTCATTGACTTTTTGATTTATCCGCTAGATCTAAAATTTTCTTTTTAACTATATTTTTCAGTATTTCAGCTCCACGCGTTGTATTTTTACTTTTGCCACTACCGGTGGAGGCTTGTCCAATCTCACCTCTTTCAAAAGAAGTTTCTGTATTTGTTTGTTGCTCTCCACCCGACATTTTATCACCTCAATGCTATCTTTTATCCAATGAAGCAATATTATTCCAATAAATATTTTCCATATGTAATACTGTTTAAATAGATAAAATATCTTTTTATTTAAAATAAATATGTGGGATATGCTCATATGATACACATTTTACTACTAAAAACATTTAGAGTCAAGAATATATTTATGTTTTTTATAACCACACTTCTCTTATTTTTTTACATATAAGATAAAAATTAATTATAATATCTCGAATTAATTCATCTATTGTTGAAAAAAATATAATTATTTCATATTAATTTTCTACATATTTCTATTTTTTCATTATTATATCAAAATTTTTTGCAAAAAGTTTTTACAATCTCTTTAGGATTTTTGTTGCTATACACTCTATCAATTTCCCCTGTTTGATCACAGATATATCGATAATATCTATATTCATTTCTGATGCTCTTTGTAAAATTTTAGGTTTTTCCAGCTTTACATTTGATGCTGTAACCATTATACATTTTGAGTGTTTGCCTCCAAAATAACTTGGGTATACACTCAATTCTTGGAGAGATTCAGTAGTTGGACACGAAAGTTTACATGAAACAAAAACCGGATGTATTCCGGAAAAAAACACAACATCTACTTCATTGATAACATCTGAAATCTTTTCTTTTTTAACGCCTCCCCAGCCAATTCTAACACTCATTTTTACATCTTTAAAAAGTTTACTTCTAAGTAAAGTTATATATGTGTAAATTTCTAACCAAGATCCAAAATCTGCCATATATCGCTTTATATTTTCTCCTGCAAAAATAAATTTAGTTTGAGTTTCATTTGATGTAAATTCTTTTATAAGACCTAATTTTTCTGCATTTTTCAATAAATCTATACAATCAGCTGCGTATTCAGGATTAAAACTGTCTATTGCTGTCTCACAATTAAAACTAAGGGCATTATCTGTGTTTACAGAAGACTTATTTCCAGCTTGAATATAACTACAAAGAATTTTCCAAGCTCCAGTATTTTTAAAAACTTCGCTACAAAATGGCAAAAGTTTCTCAAATTCAGGCAAATTAGGAGTAGGATGCAAGCTCTCCTTTATAAGTGCGCCTCTACTCATTAAAATAGTTTCAAGATCGAGACTTGGCATATGAAAATTTTCTGAAATTAAACTGCAACCGTAAACATTTATGAATCTACCGTGCGAAATATCTAGTTTAAAAACAGGTGTAAAATTGTCGACACAAGCTAAATACATTCCGATCGCACCAAGTTCTTTAGATCCTGTTATATCAAAAAAACATTCTTTATTTCTCTGTATTATTTTTTTACACTTTTGTCTAACATCTTCTAGATCCTGCATATTTATTGATATAAATTCAAAGTTGATGTTGCTAATTTTACTAACGCATGTTTTTTCTAAAAAGTCTAAATCTCCAAGTCCATTTTTTGAGTCATAAAGGAAGATAGCTTTCTTCGGGCAAAAAGCCAAGATAGATATAAGGTTATTAACTTGTTCCGTATCGTAGATTTTTACTAGACTCTTCATCAATCAATTTCTTCCTCCCTATGAATTTTACTAAAAAATTGCTTCCAGAACGAGACGAGTCACCGTAAGCAATTTATATTTTAAGTATTTTATTTGTTCTCATTGTTGCCTTGCGAATTTTTTTTTCCGTAATAGTAACCGACGGCCCCCCCAGCACCAAACAACAACGCACAAAGCGTAGTAATTACCGTTCCAGCAATAAGTTTCGCTTTTCGTATCTTAGACTTATTTTTTTCCTGTATTTTCTTTTTGATATCATCCGGGAGCATCGAATATAAATTCATCATTTCTTCTGCGGATAAATCAGAACTCGATCCCGCTGTAATTTTTTCAAGATTACTCTGGTCTAGCTTCACCCCAGAAGCACAATCTACAATTTCGTCAAAAAGCTCAGCGTCCTCTTTTGTATACTCTATACCTTTTTCTAGCAAAATCTTTTTTATTTTATCGGCCCTTTCCGATTTTTCCATATTTTTGACTTCGAAAAACTTTTTCCTAAAATCTTCATCTTTAGCTAAATCTAAAACCTTCTTCTCTTCGTCTGTTATATTATTGAAAACCTCATTATCCATACAAATCAACTCCTTAGCTTAAAAATATGGCCAGAAATCTAACACCAAGCCTTGAGCTATATTATATGAAATTTTTATACAAAAGTCAAGTGTTTTTATGTAATTTCAATATTAATTAGATATTCCCCATACGCCCAAACATCATCAAAGTTTTTAAATTTTATCTTTGCTGGAACTTCCATAGCACTACTTAGATCCTGTCTTGATTCAAGGTCAACTTCCGCTGATATATTATCTGACGTAAGTTTCCGTATACTGCTTGCAGGACCTACTACTTTTACTTCTATTTTTCCAGTGTAAACACTTGCAGTTTTTCCTTCTGGAATATTTGTACAAGAAATCTGGCTTACAGAAAATGTTTTCTCTTTAAACCCACTGGTATCGACACTTACTTCTGCTGTGTACACATTATTTAGGCTTCTACACCCACCTGGTAAATTAATCTGAATAGAGAACTTATTGCTCGAAACATTTAACTCATTGAAATCAATAAAATCTAGCTCAATTTTGTCTATTTCTGCGATTTGGTCTTCTGGTCCGGCAATTTCTAAAGAAGTCGGATCCACTTTTACTAAACTTGAAAAAATATCGAGCCCTTCTGGTACATTTTCAAAATTAGGATTTATGGTCATTTTTTTCTTCATTAAAACAGGAATTGTAACATCAACTTCACTTACCGTTGAGGAAATTGTCTCACTTATAATCTGTTTACCATAGTCATCATACATTGTTATTGGAAGTTTAGTCGTATAAGTGCTAGTTAATTCTTCTTCTATTTTACCTTTTGCTACAACTCTTTTTATCTTGGAAATTTCAAGTTCCGGTCCAGAAAGCATAACTTTTGGAGAAGAAAGAACTGTTGCCCCCAAAAAGTAACTGGGATCTGCTGAAAATTCAATTTCTGGTTCTACAGTAAATTCAGCTTCTCTGTATCTATCCACCATAATTGTTATAAAAGAAGGTTGAAGACTTGAAACAAATTCATAGTCGGATAAAATTCCTACTTTTTTTGCTGTTAGTTCTAAAGTATAAGTTCCCGGGGAGGTTATTGTGTTAACCTGAGGAGCTAAAACTTGGATATCATCTTTTTTAACTTGACCTACTATAAGTTTGTTCCCTGAAATATCAATCTGAACTTTAGTATTTTGCCCGCTAAAAATACGAAGACCATCTTTTATTGCACTTTCTGAAAGATTAATACTTACGGGTATATCTGATATAGTTACAGGATCGCTATCTTTTCCACTAACATTTATGCAGATCCAAATAGAAAAAGAAATCAAAACCGAAAATAAAAAAACTATCTTGTTATCGTACAGGAGTTTACCTGTGTTTATTTTTTTGAGTTTATTTTTAAAAAAATCAATATATTCTTTCATAAAACTATCCTCCTTGAATCTAAAAAACACTAAGATTTTTTATCTTGTTTATTTCTCTTGAACGTAGAGAAAATACTTCTGTATGATGATCCTGAATTTTGTAAAAGAAGATTACTAAGTTCGCTTTTAAGAGTCTCTTTGTTAAGTCCGTGCATTAATTTACCATTGACTGCTATAGAAACTCCGCCTGTTTCTTCCGAAACAGTTACTGCTATAGCATCTGAATTTTCACTGATCCCAACTGCTGCTCTGTGCCGTGTCCCGAGTTCATTCCCGATTCCTTCATTTGCAGTAAGCGGCAAAATACATCCTCCTGCATAAATAAGCCCGTCTTTTACAATCATTGCTCCGTCGTGTAAAGGTGCTTTATTGTAAAATATATTGGATATAAGTTCAATTGAAGGTTCAGCTTTAATTGCTGTTCCAGTATCAATTATTTCACCAAGTTTTGTTTTCCTTTCAAAGACAATAAGCGCCCCGAGTTTCGCCTCTTTAAAAATTAAAACTGCATCTGAAACTATCGATATAACATTTTTCATTTTCTGCATGTATGTATCCTCGTCACCCATCATGTGGTTTAACGACCAATAATCACCTAGCTTGCTTCTACCTAAGTATTCAAGTGCTCTTCTAAGTTCAGGCTGAAAAACTACAAGTATTGCAAGAAAACTAAACTGAAAAAAGTTACTAAGAAGGAGACTTAACATAACAAGTTTCATTTGCTGGGAAATAGCATACACAACTAGCAGTATAACAATCCCTTTTACAAGTTGTTCTGCTCTCGTTTCACGTATTAATTTTATAAATCCATATATCAAAAACGAAACTATTAAGACATCTACTCCATCAGATAGCTTAAATGTACTCATTAAACTCAAAAAAGCATTCCAAGTCCCTATAAAAAAATCCATTATTTTCTTCCTTCCATATATAAAAGGCTTTTTTTCACGTAAAAATAAAAGCCAATAACAATATAATTTTATCACGGTATGTCCAATATTCAAGTGAAATTTAGTCGACAATATACAAAAAACTTTATTTTAATAAAAAATTCTGTATCTTGCTTTACGCAAAGATACAGAACTGTTAATTACTATACTTTTTTACACATTTGCTGTCGCCTTTGTTTCATTTCCACAAGCTTATCATCTGGCGTCGTATGTGACCCCAAAGTATGTACACGTTTTGAATACATTCCTCGAAAATCACTCCCACCGGTCATAAGCAACCCATATTCCAGAGCTATATTAGTAAGTGTATCTACCGTAGGCGTATCAGCGCTAGGGTGCCAAACTTCCAGACCATCAAGTCCCATCGAAACATAATCTGAAATTCTATCAACAACCCCAGACTGTTTAGGGTGAGCTAAAACTGCAAGTCCTTCAGCTTCATGAATTTTTCCTATGACTTCAGCCACCGTAGGAAATTCCACATCTTTAGGTAACTCAAATCTTTCCCCAAAAAGTTTGTCAGACAAAATCCCATATGGCAAAGCGTATCCGGTATCCATTATGGCTTGAATTATGTGACTTTTAAACACGTTAGTGCTCCCCTGCGCCTTTTTTGAAACCATTTCAGCTGATATGGGATAAAACTTCGAAAGTTTCGCAAGCATGTATGCCGAAAGTTTCTGTCTTTTTTCGCCTATTGTTTTAAACAGCCCTTCTAGTCGATCTGTAGCGTCGCACATATAGCACAAAATGTGAACTTCCCGTTCCGCTACACGATCGAACGAAGTGATTTCCGTTCCCATAATAACGTCTATACCATAGCGCTGACCGATTATTTTAGCTCGTTTTGCTCCCGCGAAAGTATCTTGGTCAACAACAGAAATAGTATCTATTTTAAGACGCCTTGCGACATAAATAAGTTCGTCTATTCCCGTAGATCCGTCAGACAATTTGGTATGGCAGTGTAAATCTGCTGGCACTTAAAACGCCTCCATCCTAAAAACTCAACTATATATATATTGTACAACATATTTTAAAAATAATCAATATCCCAAAAGATAAAAATGTCAGTGTTAAACACTGACATTTTTATGGATACAATTTTAAAAAATTTACTTATTCTAGACTTTTTTATTCATATTATTAGTTAAAAATCTAAAAATAACTTTTCATACGTACATAATTCTAAATTTTTAATTGACATTGAATCTTTATCATAATATAATTATCCAATATTTAAAACAATTGTACTTAGAGGTGATATTCTTTGCCAGAGAAAAATCAATATATTATGATGACGGCAGAAGGTCTCAAAAATCTTGAAGAAGAACTTGAAACACTAAAGACGGTTAAAAGAAAAGAAATAGCTGAAAAAATTAAGGTTGCTTTGTCCTTTGGAGATCTTTCTGAAAATAGCGAATATGACGAAGCAAAAAATGAACAAGCTATAACTGAAGCTAGAATTGCTGAAATTGAAGCCATAATGAAGAAAGCTAAAGTTATAGACGAACATGAGCTTAGCACAGAAATAGTCCATGTTGGTTCAATTGTTAAGATATTAGATGTAAAGCAACAGGAAGAGTACAAGTACAGGATTGTTGGATCTAACGAAGCAAGTCCACTTGAGGGTAAAATTTCTGATGAGTGTCCCGTCGGAAAGAGTTTACTTTCGCATAAAGTTGGGGAAAGAGTATCGGTGGAAACTCCGGACGGGGTGTGCGAGTACGATATCTTAGAAATATCAAAATAAATTCAACAGATAGACTTCTTAAAAGCTTAGAGGTGATTTTTAGTGTCTGACAATGAAAATATAACAAACAATCAAGATGAAGCTGAACTCATAAAGATTAGGAAAGATAAATTAAAAAAATTGTTAGATAACAATCAAAATCCTTTTGAAATTACATATTTCGATTTGGATTCCTATTCGTCTGATATAAAAAATAATTTCGAAGAGTATGAAAACAAAAATGTAAGCGTTGCCGGAAGGATTTTAAGTTGGCGCGATATGGGTAAGGCTGCGTTTATGGATATTCTTGATTCAAAAGGTAGGTTGCAGATTTATCTAAAAATAGATGACATCGGGAAAGAAACTTTTGAGTCGTTGTCTTGTTGGGATATTGGAGATATAATTGGGATAAAGGGTTTTGTCTTTAGAACTAAACGTGGTGAAATTTCAGTTCACGCCAAAGAAATTAAACTTTTATCGAAATCTCTTTTACCACTTCCTGAAAAATTTCATGGATTAAAAGATACTGATCTTAGGTACCGTAAAAGATATGTAGATTTAATTATGAATCCCGGAGTGAAGGAAACTTTTATAAAGAGAAGCAAAATTATAAAGACGATAAGAAAATATCTCGATGATATAGGTTATGTCGAAGTTGAAACTCCTATTTTGAATTCTATTCCGGGTGGAGCAAATGCTAGACCTTTTATTACTCATCATAATACCCTTGGACTTGACCTTTATCTTAGAATTTCACCTGAATTGTATCTTAAACGTCTGATTGTCGGCGGCATAGAAAAAGTTTATGAAATAGGTCGCCTTTTTCGTAATGAGGGTATGTCTATAAAACATAACCCTGAATTTACGACTATAGAACTCTATCAAGCTTATACAGATTACAATCACATGATGGATATTACTGAAAATATTATAAATGAATGTGCGATTAAAGTTGCAGGAAGTGAAGAAATTACATATCAAGGAACCAAAGTAAATCTTGCAAAACCATTTAAGCGCATAACTATGATTGAGGCTGTTAAAGAGCATACTGGGATTGATTTTTCTGAATTTATGGGAGACTCGGAAAAAGCTTTATATGAAGTTAAAAAACTAGGGCTCACTATTGAGAAAAATGCATCGTCGTGGGGCGATCTTCTCAACTTGGTTTTTGAAGAAAAAGTAGAAGAGCACTTGATTCAACCTACTTTTGTTTGTGATTATCCAGTTGAAATTTCTCCTCTAACAAAAAGAAAAAGTGATACTCCTGAACTTACTGAAAGATTTGAACTTTTTATAACCGGTCGTGAACTTGCAAACGCGTATTCTGAGCTTAATGATCCGATAGATCAAAAGATGCGTTTTATGCGTCAGATGGCTTTAAGGGAAGCTGGTGACGATGAAGCCAATATGATCGATGAAGATTTTGTTACCGCGTTGGAATATGGAATGCCTCCAACTGGTGGTATGGGCCTTGGAATAGATCGTTTAGCTATGCTTTTGACAGATAGCGCTTCTATAAGGGACGTTATAATTTTCCCTGCTATGAAACCTAAAGATAAATAGTTTTTGTTTGTACTTTAGCTTGAAAATATTATATTTAAGAAAAGTATCATACATATTCCAGGGATCCCGGCAATAAGTGAAATTCCTAGGTTTATTGTGTTTAAGCACAAGTAAACTCCGGTTATTTCAGAGAAACAGTTTAGGGCAAAAAGAGTTACAAAGCTAGCTATAGATGATTTTGCTGCACTTAAGAAAGGGTTTGGGGATTTTAGTATCCTGTGAAGAATGAATACAGAAAATAGAGAGTATAAAAAAATTAATAAAAAAATGTAACAAGGTCTGTGGTTTATCAAAATTTGTCACTTCCTTTATTTTTTATTTGTATAGCGCTTTAATTTTCTTCAAAAGATATCTGTAACGGGCATTTAGGAATTCTCTTTGGTATAAGCAGGCATCTATTAGATCTTCGTTTTGTTCGTCTTCAAACCACAATTCTGTTTTAGCAATCTTTTCGCATATGCCTTTAATTTCGTTTTTTATTTCAAAAACCGACTCTGTTTCTTTATCTTTTCTGATAATTTTTAAGATATTTTTGATTAAATTCAGCAATAAAAACCATCCTTCTGCATACATTTTTCTAATATTTATGATGCAAAAAGATGATTTATTCGTGTTTTTCTAGTTTTAATAAAAATTTTTGTTTTCGATTATCTTTATGAAGAATTATTTAAATTTAGATACAAGAAAAATCTATAAGTGCACTTTCTATATTTACAGAGGCTACTTTTACTCTAATTTTTTCGCCTATACAAAGTTTTTTCCCTCTAATTTTATCGACATGTTTCGAAATCCCGTCAAATTCAAATTTAAATCCCTCATAGCAAGCTAGATCCATAAAACCCGAAACTCCATTTCCTAATTCAACAAAAATTCCCCGACTAGTTGCTCCACTTATAACACCATCAAAAATTTTGCCTATATGTTGACTCACAAATTCTGCCATATAGTATTTACCGGTATCTCGCTCCACTTTCATCGCTCTAACTTCACATAAAGTTGAATGTTTTGCACTTTCTTTTATTTTTAGGTTATACTTATTTTTCACTTTTTCTAGTGAATTTTTAGATATTATTTCAAAAAGAATTCTATGCACACATATATCTGGATACCTTCTAATTGGGGATGTAAAATGACAGTAATCACCCAGTGATAAACCAAAATGTCCTAAAGGTTCCTGAGAGTACCTAGCTTTCGCCATAGTTTGAAGAATTTTTTTAGAAATAATTTTTTCGAGATTATTTTTTTTAGCTTGATCAATTAAATCCGATATATCTGACGGTTTTATATCTTTTCGGATTTTGCTCGCATTCATCCCTAAAATATTTACAAGTTTTGAAAGCTGTCTTACTTTTTCTAGATCCGGCTTTTCATGTACTCTATAAACAAATGGGAAATTTAAATTTTTTGCGTGTCGTGCAGCTAGAGTATTTGCTATTATCATAAAGTTTTCTATAATTTTTTCTGATTCACCTTGAGTTCTAAGACTAATATCTGTGCATTTACCAAATTCATTTATAAAAAAATTCGATTCTAACGTTGATATATCTATTACGCCTCGGTTTTCTGATTTTTTTGTTAAGATATCAGACAACTGTTTCGCCCATTTTATATGTTTTAATATATCTTGATATTTTTTATATAGATTTTCATCCGCTTTTCCAGCTAAAATATTGTTTATTTCTTCATAAACGCCACGAACCTTTGAGTTTATAATACTTTTTACGAAATTGTAATTTACTACTTCCGCATTCTCATTTAGTTTGATTATTACAGAAAAAGTTAATTTATCTTCTCCCTGATCTAAAGAACATATTCCGTTTGATATCGATTCCGGAAGCATTGGAATAACTCTATCAGCTAAATATACAGAAGTTCCTCTAAAACTTGCTTCTTTATCAAGATCTGTCCCTGGCTTTACATAATGCGAAACATCAGCTATATGAACCCCCAGCTCCCAACCATCTTCTAGTTTTTGAATCGATATTGCATCATCTAAATCTTTTGCATCTTCTGCATCTATTGTAAAAACTATTTTTTCTCTAAAGTCAACTCTTTCTTCTAAATCTACATCTGTTATCCTCGAAGATGCCACTTTTTTAGCCTGATCTAATACTTTTTTTGGGAAGGTACAAGGAATTTCATTTATATCTAAAATAGCGTCAGTACATACCCTCGCACTATTAGCTTTTCCATATACTTTCAGAATTTTTGCACAAAAATTAGTATTTTTCCTTCGTTTTAAAACACATACTTTTACTTTGTCTCCTTCTCTTACTTTTACTGAATTTAAGTTCTCTATAGATACCTGGCATTTTATATACGAATCAAGTTCAAGCTTTAAGCAATTTCTATCTTTGACTACTCTGCCCAAAAATGTATGTTTCCCTGGTTTTACAATTCTTTCTACTACTCCACTTAATCCTTTTTCTGATTCTCTAATTCTTGATATAATTACTTTGTCGCCGGCTAAAGCCCCATTTAAGTGTTCTTTACTTATAAAAAAATGCTTGTCACCTTCTAAAGATTTTGCAAACGAAAACGTTTTAGACTGAGAAATAATTTCTGATAAAATATTACCGAAACCAGATAAACTCATAATTTTATTTTTTGATTCTATAACTTTACCGCTGGACTTTAGCGAATTTATATATTTATTTATGTCTTTTTTGCTCAATTTTTTCTTAAACTTCTTAAATATAGCTTCTTTTGTTAGTCCTATCTTGCTCCTTTTTATAAAACTAAAAACCTTATCCTCACTTAATATACCAATCATTCCTCCCAAAAATTTAAAGCCAAGCGCATAAAAAAGAATCCACGCATGCAAAACACGACGCGGACTCCATCAATCTCACAGCATAAAACACTTAATTCGCTCCAAAAAGCTTAAAAAACGAAACCGCGTTTATAGCAACAACCAATAAGAAAAAAACAATGGCGATTATTCTTGTCCACTTCACCAGGAAAGAGTCAACTGACCTGGATTTATTTTTGGCCAAAAATGTATCTGCAGCTCCGCCTGCCAGCGCTCCCATATTCTGCTGATGGCCTTCTTGGAACAACACAACCAAAACTGTAGCGATAGAAAAAATAATAATCAAAACCCCTAAAACGACCTCTACAATTCCCATAAAGTATCTCCCTCCGTTTTAATAAAACTTCTGCCTAGAACTCACGGCATACCATGCATCTGAAACTCTTTAGCCCTTTCAAGCCACACCGATGCTATATCTATTGCATTAAAGAGTCCATTTTTTTCACTCATTTTTATAGTCTTCTTGTTTTTGTCACTAAGATAGGCAGAATCAACCAACCGAACTGCTACCTTTTGCGCAACTTTCATGTCTTTTACTTGAGTTGAACTTTTAATAGTTAGCTCAATTATGAATCTGTCATTTATATCCCCATAATAAATAACATCGCCGCACCTTACTAGCGGTCTTCCCCTAAAATTCAACAGATGTTGTTTCTCTTTCTTCTTAGCGCACATACAAACCTCACAAAAAATAATTTACCTGCATAGTATACAAACAAATGCACGATACCTTTAAACTTAAGATTCATTGTACCATTTAATTTTATAAAATGCAACAACTTTATGAGCAAAATTTATTTAAAAATAAATTTGTCAAAATACTTGACTTCTTCCTCTGTAGAATGTATACTGGATTTCAGGTTTTAAGATGCTGCCCGAGTAGCTTAGTCCAGAAGAGCGTTGTTTTTATTTTTAAATCAGAGGTGTCGGTGCGAACCCGTCCTAGGGCAAATTTCTATATTTTTGAAGCGAGGTACAGTCAAAATGTTCAATGAAAGTGAGTTCAGCAAAGAGGAAAACACATCGGGAGGGTTTGTTGACAAACAGCTGGTTTGTAAGGAATGTGGCAGTGATTTTACTTTTACAGCCGGAGAGCAAGAATTTTATGCGGAAAAAGGATTTCAAAACGAGCCACAAAGGTGCAAATCTTGCCGTGATGCGCGTAAAAGAGGTGAGCGTGGACCGAGGGAGTTTTATGCGGCAACTTGTGCAAAATGCGGGAAAGAGGCTCAGGTTCCTTTTCAGCCACGCGAGGATCGGGATGTTTATTGTAGCGAATGCTTTGATGAAATTAGAAAATCCTAAACATTTATATTTTTTTAGAAGGCTCCGTTTTACAGGCGGGGTCTTTTTTGATTTTTTATGTAATTATAGAAGAAACTATTTGAAATATTAAAAAATTTCGATCTTTTAATATTTTTTATTTTCAGCAATTTTTTGAGTTTTTTAATTTATAAATCAGACCAATTTTTTCCCTTAATACTACAGAGTTGCACAGAAATATTATATTGTGATATAATGCCTTAATAATGATTTTATACTTCAAGGAGGATGCCCCTTTGAAAAGGATACTTGTTGCTGAGGACGAAACCGCGATCAGAGAATTTGAGGTTATAAATTTGAAAAGAGCGGGATACGATGTGATTGACGCTTCTACTGGTGAAGCAGCTCTGGAATATTTTAACCGGTACAATGGAAATTTTGACCTTGCTATACTTGACATAATGCTTCCTGGAATTGATGGACTTGCTGTATGTAAAGAGCTTAGGAATAAAAGCAGCACTCTTGGAATAATTTTACTTACTGCAAAAACTCAAGAGATGGACAAAATTAGCGGCCTTATGTTTGGAGCTGACGATTATATTACAAAACCGTTTAGTCCTTCTGAACTAGTTGCTAGAGTTGACGCTTTGTACAGAAGAGTAGCTTTAAACATGATGCGAACAGAAAACAACTTCAAGGAAGAAATTAAGTTTGATGAATTTGTGTTGAATTTAAAAAATCGAGCACTTAAAAAACGTGGAAAGGTAATAGAACTTACACAAGTTGAGTTTCAGATAATAGAATACTTTTTTTCTAATCCAGGAGTAGTCCTTAGCAGAACTAAAATACTGCACCATGTCTGGGGGGAATCGTATGTTGGAGAAGAAAAAATTGTGGATGTTAACATTAGGAGGCTTAGAATGAAAATAGAAGACGATCCATCGGCTCCACAACACATTATTACTGTTTGGGGACTTGGTTACAAATGGGAAAATTAAGTACAGAAATGTTTAAAATAAACATGAGAAGTGTAAAAAAAAGATGGGTTTTGAACACTCTGTGTGTATCGATTTTCATCTTTGTTGTCTCGGTATCCTTGTTTTCTTTTTTAATACGAGGTTATTTTTATAAGGCACTTGAAAGAGAACTTTACGCTAGATCGGAATTGATGTCTGAGATTTTTTCGCTAAAAACCAGTATCACAGCTAGAGAATTTAGTAATTTTGCACTTTCTTACATAGAAAATAATGAAAACTCTGGTAATTTGCAGGCAATAGTGTGTGATGGAAGAGATGAGATTATAATCGCGTCAGATGGTCCCTGGAATAGTAAGTTCCCATTTTTTAGGGAATCAAACGAAAAAGCTACCGATATATGGACTGAGAATACTTTGTATGGCGAACATATAATGACTTCAACTAGAGGTTTATTTGACAGTTCGGAACAATATTTGGGTTCTATCAAGTTTGTAGTTTCACTGAAAAAAGTTGACAAGATTATATTTATTTACACTTTTGCTTTTATAGTTTTTATGGTGATAGTAGTAATTTTCATAATGATTTTCGGTTCTTTGTTTATAAAGTCTATAGTAGATCCTATGATGGAAATAGGAAAGATTGCTAAACTTATAGCTCGTGGAAATTTTAAGATAAAAATTGAAAAGAAATATAATGATGAAATCGGTGAGCTTTGTGATACTGTGAATTATATGGCTGAAGAACTTGGTAATGCTGAAAAAATAAAAAATGATTTTATTTCATCTGTTTCTCATGAAATTAGGACACCTTTAACTGCGATAAAAGGCTGGGCTGAAACTATGAATGTTGGAGATGAAATTGATAAATCTGTTATAAAAAAAGGGTTAGGGATTATAGTTCACGAAACAGAAAGGCTTTCTAAGATAGTAGAAGAACTTTTGGATTTTTCTAGACTTCAAGGCGGAATAATGGCAGTTTCAATGGACAAACTTGATATTCTTGCTGAACTTGGTGAAGCTGTTTATATGTTTAAAGAGCGCGCAATTTCTGAGAAAAAAACTTTAGTTTACAACGAGCCCAAAATGCTTTCTCCGATACTTGGTGATAAAGATCGACTCCGGCAAGTTTTTATAAATATAATTGATAATGCACTTAAATACACTTCTGAAGGTGGAGGAATAAGTGTAAATGTCGCGGAGAAAAATGGAAAAATTTGCGTTAGTGTAACTGATAATGGATGTGGAATAGCTAAAATTCATTTACCGAGGATTACTGAAAAATTTTATAAAGCTAATTATACAAAGCGTGGATCAGGGATCGGTCTTGCAATTGTTAGTGAAATAGTTGAAATACACGGCGGAACATTAGAAATAATAAGCGAAGAAGGATTCGGCACTACTGTTAACATTTTTTTCCCAGTTATAAAACAGCTTTGTGAACCTGAGCTTGTTGAAACAAAGGAGGAAAACAAATAAAAAATCTGCTGCTCTATGAAATTTATAAAAAAGGTATAGATTTACTAAAAAACGCCGGTGTAGAATGTTTTTTGAGTGACTGTTTATGGATTTTTGAAGATTGTTTCGGGATGAAAAGGAAAGATTTGATAATAAATAGGGACAATCCCGCTGACTTGGAAAAAACGGAGCGGTTTCTTGAAATGATAAAAAAACGTATAGATGGAACCCCTGTCCAGTATATAACTAGAAAATGTAATTTCATGGGTATTGATTTACATGTTGGTCCCGGAGTTTTAATTCCACGAGATGACACAGAGATTTTAGTCCAAAACAGTAAAAATTTTATTCTTAGTACCTATAAGCATTTAAAAAGACCTTTAAATGTAATTGATTTATGTAGTGGATCTGGAGCTATTGCAATTGCTATAAAAAAAGAACTGGGAAATAAAGTAAATGTTTCAGCATTAGAACTCTCAGATTCAGCGTTTAAATACCTAAAAAGTAACGTTTACAAAAGTAAGTTAGATATAAATCTAATAAAAGGAGATGTTTTTAAGTCGTTTTCTAAATTTTCCGAAAATGAGATCGATTTTATTATCTCGAATCCTCCGTATATCCCGACAAATGATCTAAGATTTTTATCTAGTGACGTTAAAATGGAACCTAAAATCGCTTTGGATGGAGGAAAAAGTGGTCTTGATTTCTATGTTTCAATATGCAATAACTGGCTTACAAAACTAGTTTCCGGAGGAAAAATTGCTGTCGAGATCGGTCTAAATCAAAAAGAAAGTGTTGTTGATATTTTTAAACGATGTAAACTAAAAAACATTGAAGTTGTAAACGATATATCAAATATCCCGAGAGTAGTTATTGGTCAAAAGTAAATTTTTGTTTTAAATTTAATATTGGTCTATTGACATAAATACCTTTCTAAAGTATACTTAAGCTCGTGATTTGACACAACTGGCTAGATAGAGTATTGTGCTTGATAAAAATCTATGGCGTTTATCATGCTGTACGAGTTTCTGTCAAGTTTTAGTGTTAGTTTTCAATCGGATGCATTTAGTTTTTTGTTATTTAATCAAAATGAGTTTTTGGAATTTTGCCGATGTGGCGGAATAGGCAGACGCAAGGGACTTAAAATCCCTCGGTGGCAACATCGTACCGGTTCAAGTCCGGTCATCGGCACCAATTTTAAGATCCGCGGGTTTACTTTTTTGGAACTCTGGTTTTTTTGTTTGGTTGGGAGATACTTAATTTAACAAATAAAAAAAGCAGTTGGACTCAACTGCTTTTTAACATTCCGGGAAATTTTCAGACTAAAAGTGGAATATTGTAAAACATCTAACCATAAATTAACTCATTTTCGTCTCCATCGACACCCCTGACGTGATGTTTAAAAAGAAGACCATTATATTCCCGAACCCAAAACACATTAAATTAATATCACTCCTAGCCCAAATTTCTTCGCTAAAAAAGTATCATAATTTTTGTATCAACTCTCTAACGGTCAAATATACTTCCCAGCCCATCTTGTTAGCTCAGCCAAATATTAATACCGGAACAAAGAAACGAAAATAATATCAGAGCTAACAATTTTATTCCACTTTAAACTGTTTTTCTCAATAAAATCCCTTTTAGACAAGTCCATCCTGGCACCGGATTCGTCACATTTTAAAATATAATACAGCAACAATTTTAAATTCTACCAATTTACCCGTCACCTTTGATAGCCAAGCCCCACACCTCAATTACACTATATAAGTCGTCTCTTGAGTTTGAAGAAACAATTATTGACTGATTTTTTTCTCAAGTAATCCTTCTTTAATAGCACTAATCACAAATGCAAGTCCATCACTATACTTAAATTCGAAAGGTTCTCCTAACTCAATATTAAGACCGCTTGACAACATACAACTAATAATAAAACCAAAACTTAACTTTCTATTCCCATTCATCCAGTTCCCCAAAGCTTCACACTCGTCCTTCGCATATAGTTCCCAACCTTTTAATAATTCAAGAATCTTATCTTTGAACTTTTCTTTTTCATCAGCTGTCCTTCCTGTATAATCGCAGTATTCATCAAAGGTCAACTCCGTTTTATAACTACCTTCAACACAGAGTTTTCCTCCTTCAGTAACATCAATATAACCAATCTTCATACTATCCTCTTTAGGAAAATCTCGCAAAATATCGTCTGCTAACATTGCATATTTATCTATAGAAATATAACACCCTGATTTAATTATTTCTCCTATATTGACACGTACCTTATAGTCAACATCTACACTCTCAGTAATTCTTCCTTCGTCGTTAACAAATTTTCCTGATATAATATCCAAAGGTGACCCATCTGCAAGACCTAAACTATATACACCAGCCTTTCCATCGGAACCAATATCCTTCAATACTTTCTCCTTGCCAAATTGAATCACTTTATCTTTAATTGAAGCAAATACTCTGTCTTTTTCACTAATGCTTTCACAGCCTTTAGAATACAAAAGAAATTTGTTTATTTCGTCTCTCACTTCATTAATCAACGATTTTGCTCTTACTAGACAATGCCCATTGTGAGAGCTATACTTGTAAACACTGTCATACACCAACATTGCCGCTTCGATTTGATTTCTGATTTCTTTGAATTCTTCTTTTTCCAAAAGTAGTGTTTTTCCACAAGACACTCTCTCTTTGTCGAATATTTCCCCAAACACAGATTTCAATGCATCGAGCGGCACAGAAAGTTTTTCATACTTTCTTTCTCTCAACCACTTCCGCCAATCCATCAAATATCTAACCTTTTCTTGCGCAAGTTTGCATCTGCCGTACTTTTCTTCCAACTCCTTATCTTTCTCTTTTCGTATCCTTAATCTCTCGTCTAGTATCTTTGCTTTCAGACCTGCCAACTCGGACTCCAATAGTTTACGCAACCCTCCCAAAAACTCATCTACATTTTCATCTTCTATGTTTTCAAAATGTCGACTTTGTTCCGGCACTTTACTGATGATTTGATTGAGCTTATCCACAAATCCCTCATCATCTTCAAAATCCTTTTTAATCTTCTCACAATCTATATTCGTTGTTTTTATAAGTTCTCTAGCCAGTTTCGCTGTCTCTTCCCCTAAATCTTTACCTAAATTCACCTCAATCTCACGACCATCAAGCCATTTAACAGATTTAAACATATCATCAATGCAATTATCAGCGTATTCCGATCGCAACATATAACCAAAATATTCTGACGCTCTATCATATGATGCCTTATACATATCCGCAACATCACCGGTGAATACACCGCCTTTAATTCCTGTTTTTTCTTCCAGGTTCTTCAAAATCCTTACAATTTCACTAACCTTGGCTGAGCGGTCAACACATGTTATCTTTATCTCCTCGTCTAAAGAAGGTAATTTAAACCTTTTACTTACAGCTTTTTCAGATATGTGTAAACTCATAATGTCTCTACGTCCCGATTTCACTAGCTTTAATGCTAGCTTCACTTTTCCTACTGCGTTTGAAAAAACATTTTCAAACTCTCTTATTTCATCATATTCACTAAACTGTGATAAGTCAAATGTTCCCTTATGTACTGGGTTGGCGTCACGTTTTTTTTCAATTTCCCTGGTAATCTTTTCTATATTCTCAACCGTCAGATTTCCATCACTAATACATTTCTTAATCTCTCCAAGCCCCTCAGTTATCAGATCTCTTGCCCGCTTGCGCATATTGTCATCCATATATCTTTCAAATCTTACAAGTAGGTCTTTGTTAGTAAAACCGTAATCAATTCGCGCAAAACATTCGAATCCACCTGCTTCATTAACCAAACTTTTAATACTGTTCAGTACTCGACTTCTAACATCTTCACCTAGATTTTTATGACAATATTCATAAATATCCACAATATCCGCAAACTGTGAACTAAAAGGCATACAACCTCTAACATCCCCAAAATAACGCAACTTATCACCTATATCCCCCAAATACCCCAAACAGTCAGGATCCTTCCATATCAGTTCTCTCACAAATGAAACTATATTATCCAACAGTTCTTGTGATGAGAATACTTCCAAATCCATACGCGGTTTTATTTTAAAATCATCAGACATAACACTAATTACGGAAAAAAAACCCTTGTAAGCCTTAGCCCAATTACGTATGACCTCCACTTTATCCTCCATTTTATTAACCGGTAGCTCTCCGCAAGCACAGGGCATGATACCCTTTGCAATCGCTATATTCATATTCGACATCACGCGATTACTTAATAAATTAGCACTGTCTATGTCGCAAATCTGATACATATATTCTATTAGTCCACCTGCTTCATTAACCAAATTTTTAATACTGTTCAATACTCGACTTTTGCCATCTTCGTCCAGATTTTCACGACAATGTTTATAAATATCCACAATAGTATTAAACCATGAAATATCAGGCCTACTTTCTTTACCCTCCCCAAAAACATACAATTCTTTACTTATATCATATAAAAATTTAAAACACTCAAAATCTTCTTTAATTAAATCAAAAAGCTTTATAAAAAACTCTTTTCTATTTTCATAACTACTAGAAGATTCCTGACGATAATCACGACATGCCGCACATATACTTAGTAGCTTCTTGATATCCTCCCTGATCTCATTCTCGACCTTATCCCTAACAATATCGTCGTTTTTATATTCCTTAATTGGGCCAATACGTTTTAAATAATGCTCATACTCTTCAGGTGACCTGCCGTTCCTAAAATCTTTAATCATACTCACACAATGGTCTACATACCTACTATACTCTCCACCTTCCTCTAACAAAAATCTAAAATCCTTGTATTTATCTAAGTAAGCATCTCCATCTATTCTCGCATTTTCGTTTGTGACTCCTTCTGGAAGATCTAAACCCATACGAACAGCTTCCAATATCCCCTTTATTAACTTGTTCAGATTCAGCCCACGTTTAACTACAGCCTTTCCTCTATCACTCACCCCTTTAAATATGTTCCAAAATGCCTCCATCTGATCAGGGGTCAAAGCTTCTACAGCACGAACATGTCTTACATCGTAATCAGATTCTTCATAATAAAAAAAACTGTCCAGTAGGTAAAATCGTCCCCCAAGGTCCCTATAGGCTCCGTCAAGTTGATCACACTCATTGCCCACTTTATCTACAAATTCTAGAAATCTTAGGTCCGAATACTCCAGAGCTTCAGTAAAAATAGAAAACAAAAGAATATTTTTATTTTCAATATCATAATGTACCCACCAATTTTCAATCATAAACATCTTTAGTAGCAAACTCAACTTTTTCGCGGCTACTCCATAATCTATATGATCACAACGAAGGAATTTTCTATTGAATTTTATATATTCTCTAACGTATGAACAAACGTAGCGCGAAAATGTTACATAGCCTGAACCAAACCACGAGACAGAACTCTCTATTGGTAGATCTTCTCTGATTCTACGTGCCACCTCTTTAATAGAGAAAACGTTATACAGACCTTCTAAATCTGAGATGATCACATCTTTACCATTTTCTTTAGCAGAAACAGCTTCGTCTCTAATTACTTCCAATACAGATAGATCCTCCCCATCCGCACGGTCAATCCAACGTTTCGCTTCTCCATCAAATTTTATACAACTAGGTTTTACTGTATCCAACATTTCATCTACACACTTTAACTTCTCCAGATCTTTATCTTCTAACCAATCCAGACCTCCTCCCGATACGCCAAGTTTCTTCTGAACTTCGTCTGCTAATGCAGAAATTCTTGCACCAGGATCTAAGTTTCTACCAATATCTTTACCTTCTTCACATTTTCCATAAATATCAGCCAAAACTCTTATCTTTTCCAAAAAAATTTTATAATCATCTTCCTTTATCTCCGCCACTTCAAGCACCTGACGTTTACGCTCTTCCATAAGGATTTCTGAGACAGTAAGTAAATGTCCCCATTCTCCACCTTTCAATTCTTTACTCAATTCGAAACCCTCACGAATCAAATCTCCAAGCAATTTCATTTCATCAGCCTCTATGTCATATATTCCATCGATGCTAAAAATATTTCCCGAAAACTGGGCTTTTGTTCTCTCATCTACATCATCACGCAAACTAAGTATGTCATCCAAAGACTTCAAAAACTCTTCATCCTTTCCCATGGCACACTTAACTTCCCGACGAATTATGCCTTCATCATACGTACTCATATCACACTTTCCATATATGCTGGCTATTAATTCCATTTTTCTCTGATCAAATCCTCTTTCACCGCGCATACCATCAAATACTTTATCAAGACAAGTCGAAAAATCACCAGATATCAACGGACTTGAAATCACACTAGTACTTACTTCAGGCACTTGATTGCCCACTACCCTTCCTGCATTACCCGCAGTCCCTCCTCTACCAGATAAAAGTGCAGATAATAATGCAGCCATTCCAACTCTCATCCTAACGCTACCTCCATTTTAATGCTTTTACTAATCTGTGTATAATCGGAATTGTTACATATTTTTAATAATAATACAACAAAAAATGAAAGCCTCAGTTTTTGTCAATTTTATTTATTTTTACAATTAAATGAGTTATTATTAACAAAAAATTAAGATTTAAAAACTTTTACTCAGCATCATCCACATAATTTAATACCAAAATAAAACAGAGCAAACCCCAAAATTACACGGCGCTTACTCTGTAAAAATCAATAATTTTTACAAATCCTAAAACCTAAAACCGAAATTTGATATGGTCCGAGTGACTGGAATTGAACCAGCGGCCTCTTGAACCCCATTCAAGCGCGCTACCAAACTGCGCCACACCCGGGTCAGAAATATTATACCACAAAACCGAAGTATTTTAGCAAACCCAAATTTACTAGCTTTTACTACCTCCCTCCAACTTCATTTATCCTCTTTAACTTTATTTTGTTCTTTATTATCCCTTAACTGTATTAGAAAAAGCTCGAAACATATTCTCCATTAACACAACAAGCACGCCTTTATTACCCTCTTTAGTTCCCTCATCAAGCTCACTTACAGCTCTCTTAGTCAATTCGCACGCTTTTCGCACTCCATCTTCACCAAGCTCTTGCTCAAAAGGAGATATCAAGTTCTTTTCAAGTTTTTCTAAATCCCCCAAAGCAGAATCAAGCACCCCGTCTGCCTTACGAACTAAATGATCAGCATCATTCGCAATTTTAATAAACCTGTATGTTATTATAATCATTAAAGGTATCGACAATATTGATGCAATTGTAGTCATAGTATCTTTCAAATTCAAGTTTATTCCTTCCTCCAAAAAGAATTTTATTTAAAAATTTCTCTTAATCTATCAACACAATCTCTTACCTCTTTAGGCATTTTATAGTAAATCCAAATCAACCGCAAATTGTCCCCCCCCCAATAAAACACTGAAGAATTTCTATGATCTTGATCCTTCTTCAAAGCATTTAAGTTTTCCCTGATATTTTTTGAATCTTCCAGGATTCCTTTAAATAACTTAGAATCATCCGCTAAATACTTTTTTTCAATACTCTTAATTTTTCCCTTCAAAACATCGTTTTTTTTATCTAAAATCCTTAATTTTTCTCCCAAATCATCAACTTTGTTTTTTATACACGAAAGAGTAAAAAACATCATGGCAGCAGAAAGCGCCAAGGTAAAATAATAAAGCTTCATTCTCAATTTTCCATTCAAAATATTCTTGATTACTGTATTATTATAACATAAAACTGCAAAAAACAATAACATTTTAAAAAAATTTTTTGTTTTATGAATAATATTTTATGGTAGAATATTGTGGTTAAAATGATTTCGGAGTTGGATTTTTGTGAACAGGAAAATTATATTAAGCGCAGATAGCACTTGTGATTTGAATAAAAGTCTCGAAGAAAAATACAAAGTTCACTACTACCCTTTTCATATTCATCTGGATGGAAAACAGTACCGAGACGGAGTCGACATTTTCCCGGACGATATATTTAGAAAGTACTATGAAAAGGGAGTTCTTCCAAAGACCGCTGCAATAAATGTGGAAGAATACGTAGATTATTTTCGGCAGTTTGTAGAAAGAGGGTACAATGTTGTGCATTTAAATTTAGGGCATGCACTTTCTAGCGCTCACCAAAACTGTCTTTTAGCAGCAAAAGAGCTTGGAAACGTTTATCCAATAGATTCCTGCGGTCTTTCTTCTGGGATTGGTATTTTAGTACTAGAAGCTGGAGAAATGATAGAAAAAGGAGAAAATATAGAAGCAATAGTAAGTAGAGTAAAATCTATTATCCCGAAAATTAGGTCTAGTTTTGTTTTGGATACGCTAAAATTTTTAAGTGCAGGTGGGAGATGCTCCTCCATTTTATCTATTGGAGCTAATATTTTTAAAATTAAACCGTGCATAGAAGTAAGTAACAAAGATGGAAGTATGTCAGTCGGTAAAAAATATCGCGGAGACCTTGAAAAAGTTCTAAACTCCTATGTAGACGACACACTCTCTGATTATAAGAATATTCAAGACGATAAGATATTTGTTATTGAGGCGGGACTTGATAAAAATCTTTATGAATCTATGTGTGAAAAAGTGAGAAATTTAAACTACTTTAAGAACATATACAAAAGCACGGCCGGGTGTACTATTTCAGCTCATTGCGGACCAAATACTTTTGGGTTAATGTACGTATCTAAATAAAAATACGAAATGAGGAGAAAAAGTGCCTAAAAACAAGAGACTGATAAGAAATTTTAGCATTGTAGCTCATATAGATCATGGAAAATCGACTTTAGCAGATAGAATTTTAGAGCTTACAGAGGCTGTTTCTCGTCGAGAAATGGAAGATCAGCTTCTAGACAATATGGACTTAGAAAAAGAACGAGGAATTACCATAAAATCTCACGCTGTTACGTTTGAATATCTAGCAGAAAACGGTAAAAAATATACTTTTAATTTAATAGACACTCCTGGACACGTCGATTTTAATTACGAAGTTTCAAGGTCTCTTGCTTCTTGTGAAGGGGCTTTGTTGGTTGTTGACGCGTCCCAAGGAATAGAAGCTCAGACTTTAGCCAACACTTATCTTGCTCTTGATGCTGGACTTGAAATCGTTCCAGTAATTAATAAAATTGATTTACCTAGCGCGAACCCGGAGAAAGTTTGTAAAGAAATTGAAGATGTGATTGGAATCCCGGCTGAAGATGCTCCTAAAGTATCGGCAAAATCTGGACTTAATATAAAAGATGTTTTAGAAAGTATAGTTAATTTAATTCCTCCCCCGTCAGGTGATGAAAATTCTCCTCTTAAAGCACTTATTTTCGATTCAGTTTACGATTCATACAAAGGGGTAATTGTCTATGTTAGAATAGTTGACGGGAAGGTAAAAACTGGGGATAAGATCCTTTTTATGGCAAGTAAAGCTGAATTTACTGTGACTGAATGTGGAATTCTTAGAGCTACAAATTTAGATCCTGTTGGGGAGCTTTCGGCAGGTGAAGTTGGTTATATTGCAGCATCAATTAAAACTATTTATACATCTCGTGTAGGAGATACTATAACTTTGGCTGAAAATCCAGCGAAAGAACCTTTAGACGGATACAAGACTGTAAACCCTATGGTTTTTTGCGGGATTTATCCGTCTGATGGTTCAAAGTATCCAGATTTGAGGGAAGCGATCGAGAAATTGCAGTTAAACGATGCGTCGTTAACATTTGAACCCGAAACTTCTACAGCTTTGGGGTTTGGGTTTAGATGCGGTTTTTTAGGTCTTCTTCATATGGAAATTATTCAAGAGCGTTTGGAACGAGAGCACGGTCTTGATATTATTACAACTGCCCCAAGTGTCATATATAAGATATTTAAAACAAACGGCGAAATGGTTTTGATAGATAACCCGACAAATTACCCAAATTCTTCAGTAATCGAATCCACGGAGGAACCGATAGCAGATGCTCATATTTATTCCCCTTCTAGTTACATTGGCAGTATTATGGAACTTTGCCAAGATAGAAGAGGCGTTTATATTGACATGAAATATATAGATACAGACAGAGTCGACATTAACTATAAACTTCCACTCAATGAAATTGTATATGATTTTTTCGACGTTTTAAAATCAAAAACTAAAGGGTACGCTTCCTTTGACTATGAGATTTCTGGATACTCTAAATCTGACTTAGTAAAACTTGATATCATGCTAAACGGTGATGTTGTTGACGCTCTTTCGTTTATAATACACAGAGATAAAGCTTACACAAGAGGGCGAAAAATCGCAGAAAAACTTAAAGATAAAATTCCGAGACAGCTTTTTGAAGTTCCAATACAAGCTTGCATCGGCGGAAAAATAATAGCAAGAGAAACTGTAAAAGCTATGAGAAAGGATGTTCTTGCAAAATGTTATGGCGGAGATATAACAAGAAAGAAAAAGCTTCTTGAAAAACAAAAAGAAGGTAAAAAGAGAATGAGACAAATCGGAAGTGTCGAGATCCCTCAGGATGCATTTATGTCTGTACTAAAATTAGATAGCGAACAGTAAGTATTTATGAAACCAATTGGAATTTATATTCACGTTCCGTTTTGCAAGAAAAAATGTCCTTATTGTGATTTTTATTCTGTCTTACCCAATCAAGATTTAATAGATTTATATACAGAAAGTGTTTGTCGTGAAATATATTTTCGTTCTAAACTACAAAAAAAACCAGTTGATTCGATATATTTTGGCGGCGGAACTCCAAGTCTAATTGGTCTAACGAATCTCTGTAAAATAATCGAAACTATTTTCAGAAATTTTACTGTAGCGCTCCCAGAAATAACAATTGAACTTAATCCTTCGTGCTGCGATGGCCTTGATTTTTCTAAACTTAAAGAGTTTGGAGTCAATCGTTTGTCTGTAGGAATGCAGTCTATAAAAGATACTGAACTTAAAATTTTGGAAAGAAATCACACGGTCTGTGATGTTGAAAAAACTATTTATGCAGCAAGATCTTGTGGTATTGAAAATTTATCACTCGATACCATGATAGCAATTCCAAAACAAAATAAATATAGTCTAGAAGAATCTTTAAAATTTTGTATAAGGAATGAAATTCCACACATTTCAGTTTATCTTTTAAAAATCGAAAAACGTACAAAATTTTTTAAAATTAAAAACCTTTTATCACTTCCAGATGAAAATGAGGAGTCGGAATTATATTTGTTTACTGATGAGTTTTTATCTAATTTTGGCTACGATCATTATGAAATATCAAACTTTTGTAAAAAAGGAATGGAAAGCCGTCACAATTTAAAATATTGGAACTGTGACGAATATTTAGGTTTTGGTCCTTCTGCTCACTCATTTATAGACGGAAAAAGATACTTTTATAAACGATCGATTGATAGATTCATAAAAAACTCAGCATTAATTCCAGATGGTGAAGGCGGAACAAAGGAAGAATATGCTTTGATGAGATTAAGACTCTCTTCTGGTCTTACAAACGAAGAGTACAAAAAAAGATTTGGAGAAAATATTCCCGAAGTATTTTATAAAAGAGCTAAAGAATACGAAAAATACGGTTTAGTTTCAACTTCTGAAAACCAAATAAAACTAACTCCCCGAGGTTTTTTGGTTTCAAACTTTTTGATTTCAAAAATAATAACATAGGAAAACACATAAAATACATTTTAGTTTACAGAAACCTTTACAATAAGTGTAAACAGTGATAAAATCTAGGGTCAAAAACTAGAAATTTGATATTAACATTATCTTATATAGATGTAAAAATAGTTATACTTATTATAGAGGGGGAAAATCAGATTAATGCAAAGAAAAAAAAAGACAATGGACGGAAATACTGCAGCTGCATATGTATCTTATGCTTTTACAGATGTTGCGGCAATTTATCCGATTACACCTTCTTCTACTATGGCAGATCAAGTTGATAAATATTCATCAAGCGGGCAAAAAAACCTTTTTAATACAAAAGTAGAAGTAAAACAAATGCAATCAGAATCGGGAGTCGCGGGGGCAATTCACGGAGCTCTAACCGCTGGTGCTTTGGCCACAACTTACACAGCTTCACAGGGACTTTTACTTATGATTCCTGACATGTATAAAATTGCAGGAGAACTTCTCCCGGGAGTAATTCATGTTTCAGCTAGAACCATTGCAACTCATGCACTTTCAATATTCGGTGATCATTCTGATATATATGCTTGCAGGCAAACTGGTTTTGCAATGATTTGTTCTAATAGTCCACAGGAAATTATGGATTTGTCTGCTGTTTCGCATCTTTGTGCTATAAAAGGAAGAGTTCCGTTTCTCCACTTTTTTGACGGGTTTAGGACGTCTCATGAAATTCAGAAAATAGAAGTGTGGGATTATAAAGATCTTGAAGAAATGCTGGATTTTGAAGCTTTAGAAAAATTTAGAAAAAATTCTTTAAATCCCGAAAGGGGAATACTTAGAGGAACATCACAAAACGACGATATATATTTTCAGGTCCGCGAAGCCAGTAACAAATTCTATAATAAAATTCCAGAAATTGTTGTAAATTATATGGAAAAAGTAAATAAAAAAACCGGTAAGTTATATAAACCTTTTAATTATTACGGATCAGAAGACGCCGAAAATATTATAGTAGCTATGGGATCGGTATGTGAAACCATAGAAGAAACTATAGATTACCTTTTAAGTAAAGGGGAAAAAGTTGGCCTTATAAAAGTTAGACTTTATAGACCCTTTGTTTCAAGTTTTTTAGGAGAAGCTTTACCTGAATCTGTAAAAAAAATTACCGTACTTGACAGAACTAAAGAACCCGGATCCGTTGGAGAGCCACTCTATCTTGATGTTTTAGCTGCTTTATCTCAACTAGATAGAAAAAATATTTCTGTTTATTCTGGAAGATATGGCTTAAGTTCAAAAGATACAAATCCGGGTCAAATTTTATCAGTTTACAAAAATATGGACTTAAAAACCCCTAAAAAAAGATTTACAATAGGGATTTTTGATGATGTAACAAATTTATCTCTTGAAGAAATAAAAGATGTAGATACAACCCCTGAAGGAGTAACTTCGTGTAAATTTTGGGGACTTGGATCCGATGGAACAGTTGGAGCAAACAAAAATTCAATTAAAATAATAGGCAATTCAACGGATCTTCATGTCCAAGGTTATTTTGCTTATGATTCTAAAAAATCAGGAGGAGTAACAGTTTCGCATTTAAGGTTCGGAAAAAACAAAATAAAATCAACTTATTATGTAAAAAAAGCAGATTTTGTAGCTTGTCATAATCCAGCTTATATAAATACTTATGATTTAGTAGAAGATTTAAAACCTTGTGGGAAATTTCTTTTAAATTGTTCGTTTAGTGACCCTGAACTTGACTTTAAACTTCCTAATAAAATGAAAAAATTTATAGCCAAAAATAAAATTCGCCTTTTTACAATAGACGGTATAAAAATTGGTCAGGAAACCGGGCTCGGAGTTCGCATCAACACAGCTTTGCAGGCAGCATTTTTTAAAATAACAAATATAATTGAAACAGAAAAAGCAGTTAAATTAATGAAAGAAGCAGCATTTAGAACTTATTCTCATAAAGGCGAAAAAATTGTGAAAATGAACTACGCTGCGATTGAAAAAGGGATAAAATATGTCCATGAAGTTGATATTCCAGAATGCTGGACAAATATAGAAGATGAAAAAAATGAAAATAAACCAGTCTTAGCTCAAAATTCTAAGTTAAGTGATTATGTAAACAATATACTTAAACCTGTAAACGCTTATAAAGGTAACTTTCTTCCCGTTTCGATATTTTTAGATTATGCTGATGGTAGTGTTCCAGTTGGATCTTCAGCTTTTGAAAAACGTGGAATTGCTATAGACGTTCCAGAATGGAATCCAGAAAACTGTATACAGTGTAATTTTTGTGCATATGTTTGTCCTCATGCTGTAATTAGACCTGTGGTCATGAATGAATACGAGGCGAAAAACGCACCTAAAAATATGAAATACAAAAATATGTCAGGTTTAAAAGACTTTAATCTTTCAGTTACAGTTTCTGCCTTTGACTGTACAGGATGCGGTAATTGTGCTCAAGTTTGTCCTGGAATTAAAGGAAATAAAGCGCTTACAATGAAACCATTTCATACGCAATTAGAAAGCCAAAAGGCATTCGATTACGGCCAGAAACTTTCTCATAAACCGGAAATCAGCGAAAGGTTCAAACCGACAAGTGTGAAGGGAAGTCAATTTAAAAAGCCTTTATTAGAATTTTCTGGAGCTTGTGCTGGATGCGGCGAAACCACTTATGCAAGGCTTGCAACTCAGCTTTTCGGCAATAGAATGTATATTGCAAACGCAACTGGATGCTCATCAATTTGGGGAGGATCATCTCCAGCCGTTCCCTATACTTTAGATAGAAACGGAAAAGGTCCAGCTTGGCAAAATTCACTGTTTGAAAATAACGCGGAATTTGGGTACGGCATGTTTATCGCTCAAAAACATATCCAGAATAGTTTAATCGAAACTGTAAAATCTATAAAATCTATCACTTTAGATGAAAATCTAAAAAATTTATGTCAGGATTACTTAGATACACTGGATGATGGATTCAAAAACCAAATCTCTTCTGATAATTTAATAGAGAAACTAAAAGAATCTTTAGATAAAAATGATGATTTAAGTATTTTAGTTAAAAAAATCCTAGACAGAAAAGAATATCTTTCGAAAAAATCTATTTGGTTATTTGGTGGAGATGGATGGGCCTATGATATAGGATTTGGAGGACTTGATCACATTTTAGCTTCCGGAGAAAATATAAATATTCTAGTATTTGACACGGAAAGTTACTCAAATACTGGTGGACAGGTTTCAAAAGCGACCCCAATGGGTGCAGTTGCGGAATTTGCATCTATGGGCAAAAGCACAAGAAAAAAAGATTTGGCTGCAATAGCCATGACTTATGAATATGTTTATGTTGCACAAGTTGCCATGGGTGCCGATTATAACCAATGTATAAAAGCTTTCTGTGAGGCAGAAAGCTACAATGGTCCATCCCTAATAATTGCATATTCGCCGTGTGTAAGTCACGGGATAAAAAATGGTATGGGATTTTCAAAAGATGAAGAAAAAAAGGCTGTAGCAAGCGGATATTGGAATTTATTTCGTTTTGATCCCAGACTTTCTAAAGAAGGGAAAAATCCGTTTATTCTAGATAGTAAAAAATGTATCGAAAATTATAAAAATTTCATCAAAAATGAAATAAGATATACAATTTTACAAAAGGAATATCCCGAAATGGCAGAAAATCTCTTTGAAAGAGCAGAAAGTCTATCTAAAATTAAACACGAAAAACTTTTGAAAGATTCTGAAACGCCGGTGTAGAAAAATTCATAAAAAATTGAATAAAAAATAATTTTTTATTATATAAAACTCGAATCTGATAAAAATAATCAGCAAATTTCATAATTAAGTTGATTTGTTTATAGATTTGGAGTATAATATAAATAAAAATTAAAAAGGAGGTGACACATATAAAGAACAATTGTTTATGCAAAATGAATATGGAATTTAAAACAAAAGAATGGGTACGAGTTAGAAAATTTTTAGAAGATTTTTTGAAAAGTTTAGACATATCTGGTGATTTTAATAAAATTATATTGATATGTGAAGAGGTTTATATAAATATTTCCAGGTATGCATACAAAAATGAAAATGGATTAGTTGAACTACAGTGCGGATATATCCCGAGTTCTGGCGAGATTTTTGTAGAATTTTCTGATTATGGTGTAGAATTTGATCCAACTTCCGTTAATATTTCCAGTGAAAACGAAGAATTAGAAAAACGTAAAATTGGAGGTTTGGGTATTTTACTTTGTAAAAAGCTGGCTGATCGCTTGGAATATAGTAGAGTTGAACAAAAGAATGTGTTAAGGATCGTTAGTTACGTAAAGGGGTGTTAAAATATGGACGATATGAATAAAAAAAATCATAGTTTTCCTTTAGAAATAAAAAAAACATACGATGGAAACAAAGTTGTTTTTCATGTGAAAGGTAGAATTGACAATCAGACTACGGAGAAATTTCAATCTGCTGTTGAGAGTTTTTTTGATGATCCATGCGAGACTTTGATGCTAGATTTTAGTGGTGTTGAATATCTTAGTAGCGCTGGTTTAAGATCGATCCTTTATCTACAGAAAAAAATGAAATCCCTCAGTGAGAGCAGTAGCGATACGGATTCCTCGGGTTCTGAAAAAAAAGTTAGTTGCGAGATGACAATCTTCAATGTTAAACCGACCATTATGGAAATTTTTGACATGACCGGTTTTATTGATATAATTGATATTTTTCCTGAGAAAAAAGACTAAGTATTTGATTATTATAATAAAAAAAATAAATGTTTTAGTATAAATTTATTTGAAAATACTGTAAATAAAAAATTACAGCGAAATGTGTTGACAATTATTTCTGAAAAATGCTATAATCTCATTGCTAAAGATTAGAGGAATGGCGGGGCGGCATAGCTCAGTTGGCTAGAGCATTCGGTTCATACCCGGAGTGTCGATGGTTCGAATCCATTTGCCGCTACCACTCTTTCAATGGCCCGGTGGTCAAGAGGTTAAGACATCGCCCTTTCACGGCGGTAACACGGGTTCGATTCCCGTCCGGGTCACCATTCTTTTGAATTTGAAGGTGTATCTTGGACGCATAGCTCAGTTGGTTAGAGCGTTCGCTTCACACGCGAGAGGCCAGGGGTTCGAGTCCCTTTGTGTCCACCATAGGTTAACGGGTACTCGTGCGTCAAAAAAGGGGATTCTGAAAGAGGGGCTCTGACCTTTTCAGAATCCCCTTTTTTGTAACATCGCCGTGTAAGATCCCCGCTCCAATCCCAACCAAACACTCACACACAACACAAAAACCTAAAAAATTGGTGGAGATAAACGGGTTCGAACCGTTGACCCCCTGCTTGCAAAGCAGGTGCTCTCCCGACTGAGCTATACCCCCTCATAACCCTACTTTCAAGTATAAGAGACCTCAAAAATTAAACAAGAGAAAAAGGAAAGAGAAAATAAACTCCATAGAAAGGAGGTGATCCAGCCGCACCTTCCGATACGGCTAC
>CBCPMW010000012.1:0-28901 GCA_965120375.1 uncultured Eubacteriales bacterium
CAAAATTTCTTCCTAAAAATTCTCCTTCTTTTACGTCTCTTGAACCAATAAATTTGTATTGTCCGGTACGCAGTGCAAGCTGAATATATCCTTTTGCTCCTATCTGAAATGTGGCGGTTTTTTCATATGGTACGCACCAAGTAAAACCTAAGTTTGGATCGAAAGGCAGCTCCATAGATACGGCTTTTAAAGCACACGCAAGTAAACTGTTTCTGTCGCAGTTTTTTAGCGTTTCGGAGCTTCCGGCTAAACTTGTAAGACTTGTTATAAATTGCCCTGAACGCTCTCCTAATATTGAATTTGGATATTTTTTTGTGTTGTCATTTGATAAATATACCGACATTGCTGTTTGATTTGCCATATTTAAACACTCCTGATAATTAAATTTTCTTCTTTGTAAAATTCCACTCCGGGTATTTTCACTTCCGGGTTTTTTCTTTTAATTTCCAATAATTTTTTGGTGTTTATCTCTCTAATTTTGATTCCATCAAAAAAGCAAGGCACTAATTTATTATCAGTAACCTTGCATCTAAATCGTTTCTGTGTGGATATTTTATTTTCTTTTTCATGTAAATCTAAAGATAAATTTATCTGTTTCAATTTCTCAGCTTCATCAAATTTATTTTTAGCTTGCTGGAATTTTCCTTGATTTTGTAACTCTTGAGCTTCACTTAAAATATTTTCAATCTGACTTCTGCGTTCAATTTCAGCGTGACTAATTAAATCTTGATATTTTTTATCTTGAGTTTGCTTATATTTTAAGATTTTTTCTTTTAAATTTTTTTCAGAAACTTCGCAGACATTAAGCATTTCCTTTTCTTTATTAAGTATTTCATAGTAAGATTTTTTTGCTGCCTCTTTTGCACTTTTCCAATACTCAATAATAATATCTTTATGTTTTCTAATTGCCTTTATAATCTCAAATGTCGATTTTAAGCTCTTTTCATCATATACTGCTAAGCTATCTGAAATTTCTTCAATATTTAATGACTGCTTTTGTAGTTGAAGTTCATTCATTTTCACATCTTTACACCTCAAATCTATAAATTTCCAAGCATGATAAAAAAATAGAAAAATTATCTTTTAGTTTGTAAAGTTCATATTTTCCATCTTTGAATATCTGCAAAATATAAATACCTTCTACTTTTTTGTCTTTGTATTGACTTTCAAAACCTGCTTTGTATGCGGATAATTGTACGCTCCATGCCCCGCTTGTGGTTTTTAAATCGCATATAATTATTCCTTTTTCTGTTCTGTAAACCTCGTCAATCGTCATGCCATAGAGTAGTGCTTTATTGTATGTTCTAAGTTCAGAATGAAGGAGATCCCAAGAGGGATGGTCGCTTCTAAATTTTTTATAGCCTTCAATGTATCCTGCTATGTCCTTATCGAATTTACTTAGATTGTATTTTGACATAAATTCTATTGCCAGGTGTACCCTTGTCCCTTTATCTGCTGCGATTTCAAGGGCTTTACCATCTATATTTTTATAGATTCTGTTATGAAGTGGTTTTATAATTTCAGAAACAGAAGGAATAGGGAAGCCGTCTAAAAAATATTGATGATTTTCTTCATTAAACGTTAGTTTGGACATATAGTCACTCCCAGCCAAGTATAGTGTAAAGGTTATTGCCAAAACGACCGTTTGTTCTGCTCTGCTCATGTTTTAGGTAGCCGCTTTTGGTTAATTCTTTTAAATATTTACCGAGCGTTAAATTAGAAATATTTGAATCTGAAGCTATTTCGCTTCTGCTCTGCAGCGTTATATCTTTGCTTTGTGCGCAAACCAGAATATAAAAATAAAGAGCCCTCGCTCCAAGTGAAACGCCTTTATCTTTAACTATTAATTCACAATATTTTTTAAAATCTGCCATAATTTTATCTCCCTAAAATTTTATTTAATGTCGTGATATTCTAAATCTGCTAAGTACCCCTCAAAATCAGGCTCTTTAGCTATAATTTTAAAATGCGTGTTTATACAATCTTCGCAATAAATTAGACTGTCTATTTCATAACAGTCACCACCTTCATAAATTGCTTCATCGCAAAAGTAGCACTCATAAATCTTTCTTGCTTCGTTATCTGGCGGTGTGAGGTATTCTCTGTCATCTATCACTTGCATTCTCTTATACCTTTTTCTAAAATGTTGAGATTTTTTTCTACTTCAATAAATGTTTTTTCAGTTCGTTTTTCTAAGTCCTTTATTTTTATATAATTCTTAATTCCTAATAATCCTAAAATTGCTATTGTTATTAATAATATAGTTTGCATATATTCGTTTCTCTTTTTAAAAAATAAATTCCCAATGGTTTTTGCCCATTGGGGATATAACTTTGTTATATGTAATTTTTATTAATACAAAAATTACTTTGTTTAGAGGGTTTTTTCTTTATTTATATAATTAATTATTGTTTTTTACTAATGCAAACATTTTCACCAACTATAAATGGCTTGAATACTGGCTTTTTCTATGCCCCATAGGACAACTCGCACCAGTTCAGTTTAAGTTTGGGTCTGTTTTGTATTTTTTAGGTTTTCCGAACTTAAAATTGGATTCCCAGGAAAAAGTACGCCGGGAAAGTTTTTTTCTGGTTTGTTTCTTCTATAAATAAAAAAAATCTCAAGTATAATTCCTTGAGATTTTTTCAATTAGATCCAAAACTACTTTTTATTTCTCTTTTTCAGGTAAACATATAATAATACTGATGCAATGAACACCCCCGATATACAAACCAACAAAATCATCTGCATATCATTTAGAGTTTTGCTACTGGATTCATCTTGCGTACTATCATCATCACCATTTTTATTTTTGGATCGACTTGAACCTATAGTAGAATAACTATTATCGTCCTCTTGGTCAACTTCAGTCTCATCTAAGTCTCCTTCATCTTCTGAATTTTCTGTATCCTCTTCTGTATCTTCTTCTGTTTCATCATCAGTACTAGATGTACTTGTCGTACTTGACTTTGTTGAGCTTGCACTTGTAAGCACTAGTTTCGTAAAATTTCCACTACCGCCAGGATAACTAACATCATCAACATAGTAAGCCTCTGAAACTTGAGCTGCACCACTGGAAGTCACGACTAAAATATCACTATGATCTACTTCTTCAGAATCACCGGTATCACTATTCAACTGAATATAAAGTGTCGCACTATCCTCATCGTCTGATAAAAGCGAATATTCTTCACCATCTGGATCTGTTACACCGATCAGAAGTACGCTTGTACCACAGGTTGATGCACCATCTCCAAGACTATCATAATAAGAATTCCATTCATCTGCATTTTCAGTCTTACTTAGACATTTTACCGAGAATTTCGAACCAGACCTATACCTGTCATCTGAATTATCTAGCCCGTACCAATTACTTTTTCCACTTGATGCCAACAACTGCTGGACCCATACAACAGACTTCGGAAATACCTCTGCGCTTAACGTTCCATCGCTCCCCACATAAATTGAATGTCCAGATCCTTCGATTTCAATTTTTTCTCCCCAACCTGAAGTGTCTGCTAAAACTTTAACTTCCAAAAGCTTGCCTAAAGTATTGTAATTCTCTGTGTCATCTGGAATAAATGTTGCCGCAAATTCATTAGTTCCAACCTCACCGACATATACATCTCCATCATCCCACTTCCATGTACCCGGTGTAGTAGATTCTGAATTTTCGTTAGATTCGGACTTCTCATTTAAATCAACTTCTCTAAGTTTCTGACCATAGGTGGCCGTTAAATTGGTCGGTTCAATATAAACTGGATCGGCCTTAGAAGATTCACTATCTGATCCTGAGATAGAGCCAGAGTCTGAAACGCTTTCCGTTTCCTCTTCCTCTACAACTTCTGTTTTAGTAAAGCTGCTAGTTACAACGTCGCTTGCATAATATAGCGGCGAGTTTGCGTCGTTTTCCTTTTTCTCAACCCAAGCCTTTACGCTGTATTCTGTTCCGTTAGTCAAACCTTCGATCGCATTCAAATCCAAAACTTGGTTCGTTCCAGAAGCAGACGCTTTTATGTGACAGTAAGTCGATGTTCCATCGTTTGCGAGAACCACTAAACGTCCATCGGAATCAGTAGCTGTGTAAGTTACTTCTCCATCTTTAGTCAAGGAAACTGAGCCGATAGAGTCGCTCTTAAGTCTCAAACAGAACGTGTTGTCACTTGTATCCGACAATTTTATAAAGTTTTTAGTTTCATCAGTCGGAAGCGAACTTCCAGACATGAATCTTATCTTCGAGCTGTCTAACTTAAACGCCGCCGCCGTGTCATAAGATCCTCCTGTTTTGTCATGATACATTATTTCTATTTCCAAATTCTTGTCTTTTACTATGTAAATAGCATCTACCCCACAGGCTCTTCTAAGCCACCAGGTATCTACACTTGGCCAGCAGTCACTACAAATTCGAATATCATTGCCGGCTCCTGCATACAATTCTGGACAACTGCCTTCTGTTGTGCTTTCATTGTATAAAGGATAAAGCTTATCTGTAACAGTTTCATATTTTGTGTCTACTGTAGTCGATAACATTAAGTCTGTTTCCACTTTTTTAAAATATTCTTCATTCTCCAACAAACTTTGAATATATCTCTGCAAATCACTATTCTTGTAGTCACCACTGCTGCTTTCGTATCTCCCTCCCGTGGACTTTCCTAAGCTGTCTTGCGAGAATAGCACTAAGTTCCCATCGGACTCTTTTCCGGCTATTACCCACCTTATGTCGCTCTTTCCGAACTTGACATAACCAATTTTCCCTGAACCTGACGCGTTGTAATCGCTTTTTATTGTATCTATAGATTCACACTCGTTTTTCCAATTCGGAGTTACCGATTCTGTAATTTCGGAGTCCGATTTACTGTCTTCACCGTCGGTCTTATCTTCCTCTTCCTCTACAACTTCTGTTTTAGTAAAGCTGCTAGTTACAACGTCGCTTGCATAATATAGCGGCGAGTGTGCGTCGCTTTCCTTTTTCTCGACCCAAGCCTTTACGCTGTATTCTTTCCCGTTAGTCAAACCATCAATCGAGTTCAGGTTTAACTTTCCGCCGGTTCCATTCTTTACATAAGCGTAAGTTGTGTCATTTGCACTCACCAAAACTACCAAGCGTTCGTCGTCGGCCGCTGTATAGCTAACTTTGCCGTTTTCAACCGAGGAGACTGAGCCAGTCACACTGGAATTTTCGAGTCTCAGACAGTACTGACTATCCGAGTTTGTAACTTCTGAGAAGCTGTCAGTTTCACTTTCTGAGATAGAACTGCTTGCGACGAATTTTAGTTTATCTGTATCTAACTTAAACGCCGCCGTAACTTTACATTTTGAGGCAGACGGAGCATCTGAATAACCTACACATGCAGCAGTAATCTCTTCCGTATCAATATTTGTCGCCACGAAATCTACACAATTATAACCCTCGTTATCATAAGGCGAGCGCAAGAAAGTACTATCTCCATCTCCTTCCCAAAGAGGACAATATATACACTCGACTGCTTTATTATAATTCCCTCCGGCGTAGACAGTGCCAGCACCACCCCCGCTACCTGGAATGTAATCAGTGTAGAGCGGGTAGAGTTTATCACTGACATCCACCGACTGGTCAGAAAGCGTTGTACTTAGCATCAAGCCCTGCTCTGTGGTTTTGAAATAGTCTGTACTGTTTTGATACTCTTGAATCTTACTTCTAAGATAGCTGTCTGAATATTCTATCCGTCCGACCGTTCCGGCTTCATCACAACGATAAATCGCTTCATCGCTGATAAAATTTCGGGAGTAGAAAATTAAATTCCCATCGTCTTCTTGCCCGACTACTACCCAGCGGATTCCTTCTTTACCGAAAAGTATGTGGGCAATTTTCCCCGAGCCAGTAGTGTTGTAGTCGCCGCTTTTCAGCTCGTCTTTCGTTATCAAAATCGGGCTTACTTCCTCGCTGGCTGCGTCAGATTCATTTTCCTCTGGAGTGTAAGAGTATTCGACGACGTCGCCCACTTCACAACTACGAAAATAATAATAATCCTCGTCTTCATAATTGTAGTAATATCTATTGAAAATAAAGGATTTTATAGAATACTCTGTGCTGTCGGTTAGGTCGACTCCACTTAACTTTGCAAGGTCTTTAATGTCAATTGTCTTATCTTCTCCGCTGCTGGTTGCTCCGGGTATTACGTATTGGTAAATTACCCCGCCGGTCTTTAACATTATAACTAAATATTCCCAATCCACATTCCGTAAATTATAAGTGATTTTTCCATCCTCGATCGAAGGTACCGATACCAAATTACCATAGTTCCCCGCTATTATATAGCCTTCTTTAGTTGGATCTTCGCGCCATAAAAACTTCACATTGTCTGTCTTCATTGCCGCCATTACACCTTTTTCTTCCGCACAGTCGCCCGCCTTTACGGATTTAGTATCGCCGTCGACATAATAAGCCTGCGAATCCGAACCCGCGGCCGCCGTTCTGGTCCAGAACGAAGAACTTGGGAAATGTTTGCTCGCAACCGGCAGATCATTCCCGGTACCGGCGTAAACTACCGTGTCTCCCTCGGCATTAGCGTGCAGCTGGTAATATAACTCTGTTACAGTAGAACTTTTTGTGGTAACTTGGCTACCTTGAGCATACAAATTAGAATCCGCGTCACAACTCAGACCTTCACTATAATCCTGACTACCGCGCCTATTACTGTGAAGTGTACTGTCTTTATATTCATTCTGGTAGCTTGAACTGTAGCCTTCTGCCTGGTTAAAAATGGAACCACTTCCGACCGGCTCTTTTGTCACAAGAACCATATTTCCGTCATCTTCAACCCCAGCAATTATCCATTTGTTATCTTTCCCTGCGTCCAGTATATAGTGCAAATTATAGTGCTTGACGTATGCCGTTTTCCCTGTTTCTGAGGTGTTGTACCCGCCGTTCTTTACGTCTTCCCCAGTCAAATAAACGTCGGACCACCCCCCCTCAATTCCCGGTATAACCGTCACTTCCCCCCAGTCAATCTGAGACTCTCCTCCGATTTCTTCCTCTACAACTTCTTCCTCTTCAGTTTCTGTTTTTGTAAAACTGCTAGTTACAACGTCGCTTGCATAGTACAGCGGCGAGTTCGCGTCGCTTTCCTTTTTCTCAACCCAAGCCTTTACGTCATAACTCTCGCTTTCTGGGAAATTACTAATTTCACTAAGATCTAAAGTTTCTTTTTCCCCAGTTCCATTCTTTACATAAGCGTAAGTTGTGTCATTTGCACTCACCAAAACTACCAAGCGCTCACCCTCGGCCGCTGTATAGCTAACTTTGCCGTCTTCAACCGAGGAGACTGAGCCCGCTACTTTGGAATCACTGTCCACAAGCCTTAAATAATACTTTTTATTTGAATTCGTAACCTCCGAGAAGCTATCGGTTTCAGTTTCCGAAATTTCACTGCTTGCAACGAATTCCAGTTTATCTGTATCAAACTTAAACGCCGCCGAGACACCAAAAGACATGTCGTAATCAGTAGTAAAAATATCCCTGGCATTACCAGATAAACATGCTTTTGCCCAGCCCTCTTCGTCATCAAGATAAACTGTCCTAAGCCAGCTATCACCATCGCACCAATATGCGGTGTTTACTGCTTTATCGTAGCTACTCCCAGCATAGACGGGAGTATGATATTGCCAATAATCTATGCCATACAGAGCGTAAAGTTTATCTTCTATATTCAAGTCGTTTAGCTTAGTTATCATCATAAGATTTTGCTCTTTCGACTTAAAAAGGCTCTCATCTTTTTCGCAAGATTGAACAGTTTCTCGCAGCGTACTGTTTACATAATTTATTCCGGCATCAGCTCTAGCAACCGAAGTGTAAAACTGAGAATTCCCCAAACTATCACGGGAATAGAAGACCAAGTTCCCGTCGTCTTCGCTCCCAACTACTATCCAGCGGATTCCTTCTTTACCGAAAAGTATGTTCGCCTCCTTTCCCGAGCCAGTACTGTTGTAATCGCTTTTCAGCTCGTCTTTTGTTATCAAAGCTGAGCTCCAGTCTACATTGTTAGCCCGGGCTTCTTCCGCATGCACCGTTTGAGTATTCACTTCCATAAACGGACACAAAAGGTTCAGTAAAAACATTATCGACATGAACAATGATAACGTCCTCTTGCATGTATTTTTGATCTTCACCAACACCACTTCCTTTATTTGTGAATTTTATATGTAATATTTTTACATTTGTTATCAATTCTATATATATTTATAAGTAAAGTCAATAGTTTATTATTTTTTTCTACTCTAAATCAAAATTTTAGTGTAAAAATAATAATATTCAAACTTTAAACACTAAAAAGGCGTAAATATAGGACCTTAAATTATGATCTTAAGTTGACAAATCTGTGCTGCATAGAAGTAGATTAAAACCATGTTTTCATATATATCTAAAATATATCCAAGATCTAATTATTTATTGTCAATTAAATACTTTTCTTCACAACAAAAAAACCAGCTAAAATTCATAGAATTGAATCTAGCCAGTTTTTATTTTACGCTAGGTAACGTGTATTTCCAGGCTATTTCAGCAGTTAAATAAAAACATTTAACTTGTCACAAACCTTACCCGTACCCGTGGCTTTAGCCAAGCGTAGAGTTTTCCCAACTCCAGAAAAATAGCTTATAAAGTCCTTACATGGCTTTGGTAAACCATCATAATTTTTTGATCTCTTGCACAATGGTCTTCGGACTATCCCACAAAACACTTATGAAAAGTTGTACCACCTTTCCAGCTTTCTTACAGTCACTTCTAATTTTTTCTTTTTTCCCAGGTCATGCTCACCTATTATAGGCTCTCCCCTGAAATTAGTTACCTACTTTGCAAGTTCTGAATGGTTGAAAGTACTGATACTTTATGTTTTCAAAAGTATCATGTTTGGAACACGACGAAAAAAAACAGTTAGTGTAAGATCCCTGACCACGATACCACCTTTCTTTAGCGAATCCAGCAACTGGTACCGTAACCCTCCATTCCCACACCAACCCTCATTTATAGGATCTTCCAACTTGTCAATGCAATTCACAACATTATTGACCTTCTCTTTTATCTGTATTACAAAATCTGTTTCCGTATACTTTTTCCCAAGTTTTTTCATCAAAAATCCGTTTATTTCTACTATTATCATGAATTCTTCTGTATTTCCTGTATTGAGCATTTTAGTTCCTCAAATTCTTTTATTAAATTTGTCACATTTATAATCTAATTTTGATAGTAAATCCTTATCTCATTTTTCTAACCACCTAGAAGCAAGTATTTTACCTACATACCAATCCTTTTTAATAATTCTTCATAAGTAAATATATATTTTCCTGTTCAAAGATCGGTCACCACCTATGTCTACCATGCCCATGCGGAGGAGGTGGTCCATGATGACGCGGCGGAGGTCCATGATCTGGAGGCTGGGGTGGGCCGTAGCCCGGACCATGTATATGTATCCCCAACCCACGTCCAAGTCTTCCAAGTAGCGCACCACCAAGTAGCACTCCACCAGCTACAGCAGCAGCTTTACCTAAACTCACCGAATTGTCTGAATATTTTTTGTTCGTCCTTGAAGAAACATTTGTTCCGCTGCATCTTGATCTCCTTTGTACTTCAATTATATCACCTGAATACTCACTTGAATATTCACTTTCATCTTCGAGTTGCTTCAATAAGTCTTTCACCCATTTTTGTATCTCCACTTTTAACCCTTTTACATCGTACTCAAGAAACGCTCTAACAGTGGCCAATGAACTCCTTATTATTTTTCGGGCATTGCCTGATCTTTGATTATTATAATTTTTCAAGGCTATTTTAAATTTTCTCCAGTTGGAGCTATTTTTTAGCTTGCGAAGCGCATATACCAAGCTCAGCAAATCATCCAAATCTTCGGCAAGTGCTTCTCCCTCACCGGCTAGTTCCTCAAACCCAAAATTATAAGCAGCATCAACCAAGTCCGACAGAAGATCATATACTGTTGCCAGTAATTTTTGCCCCTCAGACAGTTTCAGCTGTAACAAGACATCCTGAAGTGTCTCATCTAGACCACTCACTTTTTTTGATTTTTCCAGTGGCTTACTGGCTTTCTCTAAACTCCTTTTCCAAGACCTCTTTTTGTCATTCCCAACATTCAAAATCTCTTTTAACTTTTTTGTTTTCTCAAAAAGCTTACCACAAGCCTTTTCTATTTGTTCCTCTGTTTTGTAAGTCATCATCATTCCTCCTTTTATACAATTTATATATAATATGAATTATTTTTATACTTTTATTATAAATTTTATATATAAAATTGTCAATAGTTTACTTCTATTTCCTACATAATAAAAAACAGCTAAACTAACCAAATAGTTTAACTGTTAATATCCTGATAGTTACTCCAAAATCAGGCATTTTATCGCAAAATTCGCGTAAGTGCAGCCTAAATTACCTTCTTTTTTAGTGCCAGGAATTTTCTCTAACCACCAGGCACCGGTTTTCTACTTTCTCTGAACTTTAGAAATACCTCTTTTAACCCATCAAGCCTATCATGCTTAGCATTTATCTCCTCATTGAGAGCTTTGATTTCACTCTTACAATCCGAAGCCAGTCCCTGCGCGCCACTAGCCATTCTGGATAGACCGGCACTAGTCGGTACAAACCTAACTCCCAGTCCATCTTCCGCCATTACCTCTAAGCTAACCATAACTCCATGCATCGATCTCAAAGAACTCTTAACTTTTTCCATTTTTGTATTGAGTTCGTCCCCAACACCTTTTCGTATTTCATCACACTCTTCAACATACTTCTTAGCACTCTCGTAATATTCGTCAATAGATGTTCTGGAATCACAGAAGAAACCGGACACTATATGAAGAACTCTGTCACTATATTCTTTTCTGTCCTGTTTCTCTTTTTCTGAAGTACCTTGGTCCATGTAGGCTTTCAGTTCTTCAATTAGTCTTTTCACATTTATAGAGGCAATATGGCACCCTTTGTACTCCCCGGTATTTAGCAACAAGCGCCAGTTGATTCCCAACGGTTTTGCAACTTCCTCAGCAAAATACCCATAGTCAGGGCTAAAAACTTGTTCGGGTGGTTCTTTTACCTCAGCTCCAACTTCCCCCACCTTTGTACACAGCTTTTTGTATCTATTAGTTAGCTCATTGTACTCTTTTTGTATCTCGTTGAACACTGGGCTAATTACTCCATGTATGTCTGTCAAGTTTTTTCTCAGCGTACTCGATGCCACAGCTATGCTTAGGTCGTTACCGCCATCCTTTGCCGTTTTATAAAATGCCAACATATCCCTCCTCGCCGCTATTTGCATTGACAGGTTAAGTCGCCAGGTGTCCCAATCTATCGCCGCCGGCGATACCTCGGTCTCCACCATAGTAACTGCACTAACCTTTGGCGGCAGATCACCGTTAAACATATTATCATCCTTTCAAATCTTTAAAAAAACAAATCTATCCCCAGCTGCACCTGGTAATAATATTAGCACACTTTTATGTTTTTGTCAAGAATCAATTTTTATTTTTTTAATAATTCTGGATATAAATATTTTAAATATATCTAATTCTTTCTTCTACTCATCCTTTCGTAGTGAAACAAATATTGCTGAGCGAGTCCTCTGTATTCCCCAAAAAATTCTGGTTCTTTCCCCGGAAAATATTTTTCTAACACCCTTTTCATCCAAATGTCAACTGGAAACGCCTCTAATCTATGAAAACCATACAGCAGCGTACAGTCCGCAACTTTTGGCCCAACTCCCCGAATTTTCATCAGTTCCGCCTTGGCGTCGGAAATATTCATATTGCTAAGTTTTTTAAAATTAATCTCTCCACTTGAAACTTTTCTAGCAGCGTCAATTATATACCCTGCTCTAAATCCACTTTTTATAACTTGCAAATCATTCTCAGTCAAACTAGCAATTTTTTCCGCTTCTGGGAATGAAAAGCCATTCTCAGATACTTGTTCACCAAAATTTTCACAAAATCTTGAAATTATACCTTTTATCCTGGGAATGTTATTGTTCTGTGAAATTATAAATGAGCAAAGCGTTTCCCACGGATCTTGCTTTAAAAGCCTAATGCCAGGACAAAATTTAATAGCTTTTTCAAAAATCGGATCTATATTCAATATAACTTCCTTAATTTTACTGTATTCCGTATAAGAATCGAAATACCGCATAAAAAACTGTTCATCTACTTGAATTTTTTCTCCTTCCAAAATAAGGGTTCCAGAATCAAAGTAAACTAAAATATCTTTTTTATTTACTACCGCACGATAAAAAGAACCCTCCCTTCCCCACCTAAAACATTGACCACATTCAAAAGTTTCTTCTAAATCAAAAAAATCATCTATTTTTATTTTTAACTTTTCTTTATTTTTTATCACTATTTTTCAGTCCTCTTATTAAAATTTCCATTGTTTTTTAAGTTTAAAAAAGTAAAATCACCCAAAACAAAATAAATCCCTAAACATGTTAAAATTAAAGAAATTAAGTTTCCCATCTGAACTATATTTTCGTCCAATATAAACCCTGAAAATAATGCACCGAAAACCGGAACCAAAAAACTATAAACCGTAACTTTAGAAATTTTATTGTATTTAAGAAGGAGGTTCCATAAAGCCCCTGCAACTGATGCCGAAAAAGCTAAATAAATAAGTATAATCATCCCCTTCGTTTCAACAAAAATAAATCTGTACTCAAATAAATACGCCATAAGTAAAATAATTCCACCTATTAAAAAGCTGTATCCTGTAAAAATTTCTACTTTTTCTTGTTTAGCAAGATCCTGACAAACTGGAGTAGTAAAAACAAAAGTCAAGGTCGACAAAAATATCATTCCTTCACCCTGAAACGTAAACAAATCACCTGGCTCTGCAAAACTTCCAAAATTTAGTATAGCTACCCCTAAAATTCCTAAGATGCATCCAAAAATTTTCTGAATATTAAGTTTATCATTTTCTCTTACAAAATGCGATAAAACAACAATTAAAAATGTACCTGACGATGAAATTATTGAAGCTGTAAATCCACTAGTTTTCGAAAGACCTATATACAGAAGTACATACTGAAGAGCTGTTTGTACAACCCCAAGTATAAAAGTCCCCTTTAGCGCTCTTTTCCCCGGAAGGATTAGTCTTTTCTCCTTTATAGATGAAAAAATTAGTAAAAACAATCCAGATAACGAAAAACAAGCTCCTGCAAAAATAATTTTAGAGTTTACGTCACCATTTCCAATCCCTAAAACATCAAATCCAGCTTTTATTACAGGAATCATACTTCCCCAAAAAACTGTACACAAAATGGCTAAAATCGCAACAACTATATTATTTTTAAAAAAGTCCTCCCTCAGAATCTTCATAAAAATTTAAAATTCACCCTTAAAAATTTTACGTTTATACAATGGTTAATACGTTTTAAATTATATTATTCCCCCAACTTTAAATCAACATTTAAAATCTATAAACTTCTATCCATTCTCCTGTAGAAATTGAATAAAGTAGCAGTTGTTTTACTTTTCTTCCATTCAAAATCTCAAACGCATATTTATAAACATGAAGTTGCTTTTCGTACCTATTTTTCAAAATTTTCATATCCTCTGTTTTGTCGGTTTTATAATCTAATATTACAAACTCATCATTTTCCTGAAAAACGCAATCCATCGCCCCTTGAATAATAATTTTATCTTTACTTTCGTCTATTTTCTCATCGTAACTTTTATTATCTATCTCATAGGCAGAAACTCCTACTGTGAATCTGTATTCCCTTAAAACCTTTTTACTTTTCATTATTCTTTGTCCGATTTCACTTTTAAGAAACCTAAAAATACTTTTTTTATCAACTAATCCAGCTTGTCTTTGCGTTAAAAAGCCTTTTTTTACTAAGCTTTCAAGATGAGTATCAAAATCCTCCAAAGCTAAAAAATAATCAGCAAAATGTAAAAATTCATGGATAGCTGTTCCTTTTTCCTGAGGAGTAGTTGAATCTTCTAGTATAAAATTCGGTTTCGAAACTGCAATATAATCTTGCCAGCTAGATTCGTGAGCAAGTTTAGACGCTGAAACCTTAGATGAAACCATATTAAGGCCAGCATATGGATAATCAAATTCAAATCTTTTTACAATTTCATTCGAAAAATCTATAATTTCATCTGTTTCTATTTCCTTTTGGCATTTTTTCTCCTCTTCTTTCGTACTTTTTACCGTGTTTATTTCCCAATTAACTGGGATTTTATCGCATATTCCTGGGTTTTCTATCCCTATAAAATTAAAAAGCTTGTCACTTTCACTGCTAAAAACTAAACAACTTAAAATCCAGTGTCCAAAGCTTTGTGAGCTTCTAAGAAAATAAGGATGTATTCTTTTATTTTTTAAACTAAAAATCAAGCTGTTTTCTAAATTTTTTTGAATATCTTTAACAGAAAAAAGAAAAATAATCTTTTCTTTTGCTCTTGTTAAAGCAACATATAAAACCCTGATCTCTTCTGAGATTTCTTCCTTTTCCAACTCCAAACTTATTGCACTTCTGATAAAATTTGGGTACTTTACACTATAAGTTTCATCTTTTAGAAAAACTGCTAGACCTAAGTCGCTGTGAAGTAAGATATCACCTTTTTCTTTATTAAATCGTCCGAAACACCTAGCTAAAATACAAATATTAAATTCCAAACCTTTAGATCTATGTATGCTCATTATTCTAACAACATTTGATACTTCTGAAATAGTTGAAGCTGGCGCAAGATCCCCTTTCTTTTCCTCAAGTTTATCAATAAATCTTATAAAACCCGACAACCCTTTATAAGCTGTAGAATCGTATTTTCCTGCATACTCAGCTAGTAATCTTAAATTTGCAAGTCTAAGACCCCCATTTGTCATAGAAAGAACCATTGATGTGTAACCTGTATCTTGGTATAAAAAATTTATAAACCTTTCAACTGGTAATGTAGAACTAATTCTTCTATAAAGATCAAGTTTTTCAATAAACTCTTTACATCTAAAATCCTTTTCTTCTGCCATAGATTTTATAGCCAAATAAAGTGACGTCGACTTTTTCTTTATACGTATTCTAGCTATATCAGCTGTTGTGAATCCAAAAACAGGACTTATAAGAACTGAAATAAGGGGTATATCCTGGACTGGATTATCTATAATCCTTAATAAAGATAGAATAAAAGAAATTTCTGTTGTTCCGAAAAATTTCCCCGCAGAATCCGACCAAACTGGAATAGAATTTTCGCTCAATACATCAGCATAAACTTTTGCATATTTATTTGCACTTCTTAGTAAAATACAAAAATCTTTATACGTAACTCTTCTATCTTTTCCATTTTCTTTTATTTTATACCCCTGTTTTATCATCTTTGAAATTATCTCCGAAATCCTCAAAGCCTCTGCTTTTTCCGAATTTTCTTCATTTAGACTTTCAAGAATTTCTATGGATACAGCACAAGAGTCTAAATTATTTCTTTCTTCTGTTTTGTCTAAATTCCTCCCAAAAGTTAATGCTTCTTCTTTTCCATACTCTAATCCTGAAAGCTCTTTACTCATAATTTTTTCAAAAATAAAGTTTACAGTATCTATAATCTTTTCGTTAGATCTAAAATTTTTTCCTAAAACGATTTTACAAGGACCCTCTCCTTCAATAGAAAATTTATATTTTTCTTTTTTTTTCAAAAAAATATCTGGTCTAGCCTGCCTAAACCCGTAAATACTTTGCTTTACATCTCCTACCATAAAAAGATTTTGCTCATTTTGAGACAACATCTTAAAAATAAGATCTTGAATTTCATTTGTATCTTGATATTCATCTACTAGTATCTCTTCATAATTTTTAGATATTTCATCGGCTATTTCACTTTTTTCTAAATTGAAGTTGTCTCCCTTTTTAGTCAAAAGTTTTACCATAAAATGTTCTAAATCACTAAATTCAACTATATTTTTCTCCTCTTTAAGCTTAGAAATTTCAGATATAAATTCTTCTGTTAACTTAAATAGAGTATTAAAAACTAAAGATAATTCTTTTATATCTTTTTTACATCTTTCTTCGTCAAACACAAAGTATTTTTTCAGCTTTTCTATGATTTTTTTTGTATTTTCCCGAGTACTATCTATCAACAAAATACTTGAATCATCTTTGTATTTATCTGGAATCCTACCTTTCCTTGGACGTTTAAACTCATTGAGTTTTTTAAGAAATTTATCCCACAACTTTTCTTCCAAAATCTCTTTCAAATTTTCAAAAAAAGCAAATTCTGATAATAAAGAATTTAAATAAAAATCTTTTAGATGCTGTCTTTTTTCCAATAAATCTAAAGCATTAGATATTAAATATTCACATGTACAAATAGAATCTATGGCATACTTTATCAATATTTTCCCCCACGGAGTTTCAGACATGTTAACTTCATTTTCGTACATTTTTCTCTTTTCATCTATCCAATTAAGCGGAAACGGACAAGATACCGTGAATTTGTATATTTTTTTTATTATTTCTGCAAGCGCAAAATCATCTTTTTCACTACAAAACAGTTCAACAACTTTAAAAAAATCTTCTTTTCCTTCATCATAAAATCTAGCAAAAACCTTTTCTATTGCCTTTTCTTGTAAAATTGAAATCTCATTTTCATCAGCTACTTTAAAATTAGGACAAATCCCAAGCCGATAAAAATTTTCTCTAACTACTGATAAACAAAAACTGTGTATTGTACAAATTGACGCGCGTTTAAGAATAGACCTTTGACGTACAAGATTTAAATCAGAGGGATTTTTGTCTATTAAATCGGAAAGAACCTTTGCTATTCTTTCTTTCATTTCAGAAGCCGCTGCGTTTGTAAATGTAACAATCAAAAGTTTATCTATATCGACTGCTTTTTCTCTATCTGTTATTTTTCTTATAACTCTTTCTACCAAAGCTGCTGTTTTTCCTGATCCAGCTGCAGCTGAAACTAAAATATTTTTCCCTGAAACTTTTATAGCTTTTTCTTGATCTTCTGTCCAAATTCTACTACTCATAGTCTCCCCTCTTTAACTTTTCTTTCTATTTCTTCCATCACTTGATCTTTCTTCATTCGCTGCATTATTCTGGTACATTGCTTATCCTCAAATCCGCAAATTGATCCGTAAAAACACATATCACAAGCTCTTTTTTTCTCATCTTGTATCGGATCTATAAAAAATTCCCCTTCTTTTAGCTTTCTTGCCATATTTTTCACCATTATTTGTATGTATTTAGTTATCATATCAATTTGATGCTCACTTGCTAAATTTTCTTCTCCACTTAAAATTTCGTTTTTTATTGAGGCTGGAACAAATTCCCCTTTTAATTTTTCTTCCATCCCTTGAACTACTCTTGTATCGCTAAGTATAATACCGCTCATACGTAAACTTTTTTCAACTTTACTTGGTAAAGATTTGTCTTCTGAAATAGTTTCAGCTACAACTGAGGGCCTAAAAGATGGCATGTAAAGAACTCCAGCCGGCATAAATTTACCGTACCTTTTTTCTCCATTTGCAGTTATAGCTGCAAGATATAAAAACATCTGCATATTAAGTCCAGAAAGTATATCACAGAGCCGGAACTTTTTATTCCCTGTTTTGTAATCGACAATTCTTAGAAATCGTTTCCCAGATAAATCCATGATATCTACACGATCGACTTTCCCTTCTACTTTTACTTGTCCTCCACAAGACAAATTCAAAACAAGAGGGGAAATTTCCCCTTTTTCAGAGATATTAAGTTCGCAATCTACTGGAGAAAAGAGACTTTGACTAAATTCCCTAGAAAGTCTAATAATAAGATCTAAAATAACTTTTTTACACCTTAAAAAAAGGTATTTAAACCTTGAAGATTTTCCAGCAAACCCCACAAAATAGTTATCGAGATATTCTTGCATGAGATTCTCAATTTCTTTTTGTATATCATCTTTGTTTATACCCAAAAACTCTTCCTTAGATTTGCCTTTAAGAATTTTCTCAAAAACAAAATGTATAAAACCTCCATACTCAAGTGGATCAAACCTAGCTTTTTTCCTCTCTTTAGCTTTCAGTCCATACCTGCAAAAATATTGAAAACTACACATATAAAACTTTTCTATCTGAGAAGCTGAAACTTTTATACTATCCCCAAAAAGGCTTTTAGAAATAGTCTTATCCAAAACATGTAATTCTTTTTTTTCAACGATTCTATTTATCGCTTCAATTTTACTTTTATAATTTTCTTTGTTCATAAAGTACTGTTTCAAAAAATTCTCTTTAGTAAAGTTTTTAACACAAAACTCAAAAGCTGATTCCATAGACCACAAAAAATAGTCACTTTTCAAACTACATCTATCCAACACATTTACTTTCGGGAAAATACTTTTTATTTGTTTTACAATTTCAGAAGAAAAATTTATTGAGCCTGTTAAACTAGAAGATGGCCAAGTTACAAAAAGCTTGTCAGAAGCCGAAGTTACTGCTAAATACGACAAAAACTCTTGCATATTATACATTTTTTCAAAGCCATCATATAAATTAATACCCAAAAATCTTAGCTCTTCTCTTTCAGTGTCGTTTAAAATTCCACTTGATACTGGAACACTTGGAAATTTCCCGTCAACCGCTCCAATTACAAAAACTACTTTATACTCCATAAGTTCTCTCTTATTAACTGAACTTACCAAAACTTCATCTAACCCTTCTGGAATAAAAGAGATATTATCAGATTGAACTAGAAGTTTTAGAAGCTCTTTGTATCTTCTCGGAGTAACATTAACTTCTTTCATTGAACAAAACATTTGATCTAAAGAATTAACAAGTATATCCCAGATTCTACTTTGTTCTTCTGCAGAAGATAAATCTCCTAACTGAACTAAATTCCCACAAAACTCTCTAATATTTTCACTAGCTTTTATGTCTTCAAGTAATTCATAAAGTGCTTTTGATATTTCATCTGCTGAGCTATATAAAACTTTATTCTGGAATTTAACTAAAGGATCGATTAGCTTTACTCTAATTTTCTCTATTTTTTGAATTTCTTTTTTTTCAGTTTCACTAACTTCTTTACAAAATCCTTTAATCGGCATATTAAACGGCTTCTTCCATCCTTCTTTGTTTATATCCCATAAAAAAACATAATTTTCTAAGAAAGAAATTTCATCCGTACTGAGCCCCGCAAGGCCTGTCTTCAAATATCTAAAAACATTTCCTGACTCGAAATTTGAAATAGCTATATCAAAGGCAGCAAAAACTAAACAAAATAATGTACTTTCTTCTATATTTTTTGGACTATCTATAAAGTAAGGTATGTTGTATTTTTTAAAAATACTGCTAATTTTTTCATTATAAGCTTCTATGTCCATAGTAGCTATTGCAAAATTTCTATATCTGTACCCTTTTTCTACTACCATAGACTTTATAGTACTTGCAATGAATTCACATTCGTCATAAATATCAGAAGCTGAATATAAAGTAATATTTTCAGGTTTATTTTTATAAATTTCCTTCGGACTCTTAAAAAAATTTCTCTCTAAAACTTTAAGCTCTTCATTTTTAAAACGTTTAGCTGTATCTAAAATTTTTATTTCTGACATTTCAATAGAATTTTTTTCTGCAAAATCCATTATCTTGTTTACTATTTTGTTTACATGACTTGTAAGCCCCAGATTTGATTTAAAATTTTCGTCTGTACAAAAAGTAAAAAATGAATCTTTTGATTGTTTAAGTATTTCTTCCAAAACATTCATTCTTTGTTGATCAAAATCATGAAATGAATCAATAAAAACAATATAATTTTCTAAAATTTTTGTGTCTTTTAGCGCACCAAATATAAAATTTAAATCATCAAATGAATCGTATAAATTTTTATCCATAATTTTTTGATAATTTTCAAAAATCTCAGCAATTTCTTTTATTTTTTGCTTTAAAGTTCCTTCTTTTAAATTTTCAATACATTTTTTTATGTCAAAAGTAGAAACTGTACAGGTTTTCATTTCTCCTAAAGTATTTATCATCATCTTTATCATATCAATGTTATCTGAAGTTTTTTTATAGAGTTTCAAATTTTTATCAGATTTTTCCATTGCTAAACTCATAAAAATATTTCTTACACCATCAGTAATTTTATTTGAAAATCTGTAACCAGCATTTCTAAAAATAAAATCATTCATTCTTCCAAAAGTGAGTACATTTACAAAACTGAACCACTTTTCACCTAAAAAATTCAAAAGATCTCTTTCAGTTTCAAAAGAACTTGGCTCTGGTACTAAGTAAATAATTCTTTTTTCACCTTTTTTTATTTTTTCTTTTAAAATTTCCTTTAAGTATGTAGTTTTTCCAGTCCCTGAACGACCTATTATAATACTAAGAATCCTAATCACCTCGCAAATAATTCATATTTAGCTAAAAAAACAAAAAATAGAATGAACCCACTGTCTAATTTCCTCAAAAATTTCAACAAATTTAAATTTTATATCATATTTTTCTCCTCCTTGAGCTATATCTAATTCTTCAGGATTCAAAACATCTTGCAGTTCCTTTTTATCTTGAGAAGCAGATATACAAACAGGAGGAAACATTATACACCACCAATTTTCACCTTTTCCTTCACCTATTGTAACCCTTAACGCATTATAACTTCCAGCTGGCATAGTAAAATTATCGTATTTCCTTGTTTTAAAATGCATCTTTAGAATTTGAGCCTTAACCTTATAATTATATCCATTTTCCTTAATTTCATCTTCAGCTTCCCTACAAATAGCATACAAATTTTCGTTTACATTTTCTATAGCTTTATTTACATCTTCTGCAGACTGAAAAATTTCACCTGCTAAATCTAAAATTCTATCCCTTACTTTAAGTTTTAATCCTTGATCTTGCTGAGTATTTGAATTTGCTATCACATGAAGCCGTAAGACTTTCGAGCTTAAATCTTCGCACTTACTGGAAAATCCAGAAAACGAAATAAGAATTGATGCTAAAAATCCTGCAAATATAGCCTTTTCCTTTTTATTTATCATTTCCTATCATCCCTTAACTTCTTTTTCTACTCAAAAGAAATTATGGACTGATAAATTAAATTTCATTCAATCGATCTAAAAAATTTTTACCCCAAAACTGATAGGTTTTACAACATAAACATCTTCAAACTCTCCTTCTAGTTGTCTTTTACTGTTTTCAGCAAACAATTCATCACTGAACACACCGTAAACAGTCGGTCCACTTCCACTCATACAAGCACCTAATGCTCCACTCCCTAAAAGTTTCTTTTTTATATTATCTACAATTTTATTTTGAGCCAAACATTCAAAATCGTTAAACAGGTACCGAGAAATGGATTTCAAATCTTCCTTTTCGAGTAATTCTACCATTGTTTCTGTATTTTTTTCACTTTTCATCCCAAAAGTATGATATAAACTATAAGCATTTTTTGTAGAAATATCAAAATCTGGTTTCACTAAAACAACAAAACAGTCTGGTAAACTAGAAACACAGGAAAGATCTGTTCCTATTCCTTTTGCACGTTTTGTCCCACCACTTAAACAAAATACAACATCTGCTCCAACCTTAGATGCAATATACTCCATTTCAGACATAGAAAGTTTTGTTTTAAAAATCTCGTTTAAAGAAATTATTACAGCCGCAGCATTACTACTTCCGCCCGCAAGCCCTGCCTTGATTGGTATTTTTTTTTCTATTTCTACAGAAACTCCGCAAGATATTTTTGTATATTTTAAAAATTCTAAACAAGCTTTATATGCTGTATTTTCTTCAATTTTACAATCTATATTTTTATTGCAAGTTACCTGAATATTCAGAGTTTTTGTATTTTCTTCTACAGATACAGTGTCATACAACCCTATAGACTGCATTATCATATCAACTTCATGATAATTATCTTTTCTTTTACCTTTTATATTAAGCGCTAAATTTATTTTTGCTGCTGATTGTGCCTTTATTTCCATTTTTATTTTACCTTTCAAACAAAATTATTTTTTACTTTTCCAAAATCTAACCAGTTTAAAAATTTTTCCAAATTACCTTAAAATTATACTATCTATATCTTTTTTTACAAGAATTTGGCTTTACAAACAATTTTTTACCCACAATATTGTTGTAAAATTTAATAGATGATATAATACTATGGTTTTCAGAGTTTACTTTTCTTAGGAGGAAATTTAATGTGTGGCATTTGTGGGTTCGTTGGAGAAGTTGCTGACCGCTCTAAAGTAATAGAGCTTATGACAGATTTAATTACACACAGAGGTCCAGATAGTGCTGGATTTTTCGCTGATAATAATGTTTCGATGGGTTTTCGCAGACTGAGTATAATAGATGTAGATAGCGGAGCACAACCCATATATAACGAAGATAACACTTTAGTTTTAACTTTTAATGGTGAGATTTATAATTATCAAAGTCTAAAAGATGAACTTGTGTCTTGCGGACATAAATTTTATACAAATACCGATTCAGAAGTTTTGCTTCATGGTTTTGAACAGTGGGGCGAAGATCTTTTAAACAGACTTCGCGGCATGTTTTCTTTTGCTATATGGAATAGAAAAGATAACTCCCTTTTTCTTGCAAGAGATCCGTTTGGAATAAAACCTCTTCACTATTGTAAAATTGGCGAAAGTTTTGTTTATGCTTCAGAAATCAAAAGCATTTTAGTTTTTCCTTACTATGAGAAAAAGCTAAATATGCGTGCTTTGGATAATTATTTATCATTCCAGTACGTTCCGCCCCCAGACACTATCTTCAATGGTATTTTTTGTCTTATGCCTGGTAGTTATCTTCATTTTAAAGATGGACAAGTTTCAATTAAAAAATACTTTACCCCGAGATTTAATCCCAAAAATGACATGGATCAAGAAAAAGCTGTAGAAGGTATAGAAAAAGTGGTCGAAAATTCTGTTCATGCTCACAGAATTAGTGATGTTCCGGTGGGTTGCTTTTTATCAAGTGGTGTAGATTCTAGCTTTGTAGCATCTTATTTTACCGGAGAACAAACTTTTACAGTTGGTTTTGACCTCGGGGAAAAATATAATGAAATTAGCTGGGCTAAAAATGTTGCAAAGATGATTGGATCTGAACATAGTTGTAAAATTATTACAGCCGACGAATTCTGGAAATCTGTTTCAAAAGTTTGTTATTATATGGACCAGCCTTTGGGTGACCCTTCATGTATTGCTCTTTATTTTGTTTCAAAACTTGCCTCGAAATACGTAAAGGTTGTTCTTTCCGGAGAAGGAGCAGACGAAATTTTTGGTGGATATAATATATACAAAGAACCTTATTCTCTAAGCTTCTACCAGAAAATTTTCCCTAAATTTTTTCGCACTTTTTTTGCAAGAACTGCAAATCTTATTCCTTTTCACTTTAAAGGGAAAAGTTTTCTAACAAGAGGATATAAATCTCTTGAAGAGCGATTTATCGGTAACGCTTTTATATTTTCACTTGAAGAAAAGAAAAAAATCCTGAAAAATTCAACGATTGCTTCAAATCCATCTTTAACTTGTAAAAAGTTTTATCAAGAATCTAAAAATTATGACGATATTACAAAAATGCAGTATTTAGATATGAACATGTGGTTAGTTGGTGACATATTGCTAAAAGCAGATCGAATGAGCATGGCAAACTCACTTGAGCTTAGAGTCCCTTTCTTAGACAAAGAAGTTTTTGGTGTTGCTTCAACTTTACCAACAAACTTAAAAGTTACAAAAGAGACTACAAAATTTGCATTTAGAAAAGCTGCTGAAAAAAGGCTACCAAAGGATACAGCTCAAAAAAGAAAGTTAGGGTTTCCTGTTCCAGTACGTATTTGGCTACAAAACAAAAAATACTATGAAATAGTGAAAAAGGAATTCAGTTCAGAAATTGCAGAAAAATTTTTCAACAAAGAGTATTTAATTTCTGTTCTTGATCAGCATTTGAAGGGAAAAGTTGACAACAGCCGAAAAATATGGACGATTTATACTTTTTTAGTTTGGTATAACTTATATTTCTGTGATTGATTACGTCTTTGATTTTAGGCAGTTTTTATATACTAAAAATTAATTTCTATTAATTTTGAACTATTCTCCGGGGAATAAACAAATTTATCAATTTTGCTACCAGTGAAAAAATATTTTGGTTCTTCTACCTCACGGTCACTATCGAATGCATCTATTATTACTAGTTTTATTTTCATCTTTTCAGGAATTATATTTTTAATGTAAACACTTGCTTGTTGCCCTTGCACAACTCCTTCTCTGTACTCTGCAAGCCCGGCTAAATTCGGTGTTAGTTCTACAAAAATTCCGTAATCTTCAACTGAACGAATTATTCCAGCAACCGTTTCACCTACACAAAACAAAGAAGCGTTCTCCTCCCACGTTCCAAGTAATTCCTTGTGGGAAAGATTTATTCTCTCATTTTCTATACTTTTAACTACAGCTTTAATTTGCATTCCATTTCTAAATCTATCTTTTGGATGAGAAATTCTAGACACCGAAATTGTATCTATGGGTAAAAATGATGTTATCCCACATCCTATATCTGCAAAAGCTCCAAAGCTTTCCATATGCGTTATCTGAGCATTTATAACATCTCCGGGCTTCAGTTTTGAAATGTATTCATGGTAACACATCTTCTGTGCATCACTTCTAGATAAAATCGCTATATCATTACCATCTTTATCTTTTGTAAGTTCTTTTACCAAAAAACATACGGGATGATTTACTTTTGATATAATTGCTATGTCTCGTACTACACCTTCTTTTATGCCTATTGCACTTTCTTGTCTTGGAATTATTCCCTTTATATCTCCTAAATCAACTATTAAATTATGATCCTTATCACAAACTAATGCTATACTTTCAACTATTTTTTTCGTTTTGGAAGCTTCATTCAGTAATGAAACTGATTCTATTATACTAATATTTTCTTGTGTATTAATTATTCTTCCTTCTGGATAAAAATCTCTCATCTTAGTACCCCCACTTTTTCTTTATAGGGTATCTATATGCTTCTGCAAAAAGATATTATTCTGATCAAGTTAAGAATTTAGAAAATAAAAAATTTAGATTATTTAATTTATACATAGTATAATTTATGTTTTTATTAAATACAAACTTTTCAGACGTAAAATTAATTTTATAAATTTGCATAAAAAAGTCGCACCAACGCCTTAAATTCGTTTCGCGCTTTCAGTGCGTTAATATAAAACCTCTATTTCAGCATAATCCTAAGAAGAATAACGTTCCTCTTCACTAAAAATACACCCACAGTATTTCTGCATATAAATACCTTCAGATCTTGCGATCCTTTGCCCTTCTCTAAATTCCGGACGAAAATCTATATACACAAATTCTACACTGTACTTCTCAGCTGCCTCCAAAGCTATGTTCTTTACGAAATCATGCTTTTGATATGGACTCATTAGCAATGTGGTAGAAAAACTACTATAATTTTCCCGCGCAGCACGCCTAGCTGTTTCCTCTATTCGTTTTTTATAACAAAAAGCACATCTACCTGGTCCAAAATCGGGGTAAACATCCTTAATAAACTCCCTTAACCCATACTTATCTTCAACTAAAATGTCGACACCCTTTCTAGCACAATATCCTATAAGCGCAATCTTTCTCGCATTATACTCAGACCAAGGATGTATATTGGGGTTATACCAAAATACCACAGGATTAAAATCTTTTTCACTTAAAACATCTATACATTTCACTGAACACGGCGCACAACAAGTATGTAGCAGAAGCATATCCAAAACTTATCCTCTCACCCTTAATCTTTTAATCAGAATTTAAATTACATTTTGCAAAAAACCAAAAGGACTAGTATCCCTTGCAAAAAACAACTAGAGCAATATCAAATCTTAAATTTAAAAAAACAAAAACACACCTACAATAACAAACTGTAAGCTCCAAATAAAATATCCAAATGCACTCTCTGGTACACTATCGGGGGGTCGAACCCCGGACACCCTGATTAAGAGTCAGGTGCTCTACCAACTGAGCTAAGGAAGCAAGGTTAAAATTGTGACTCGTTCGGGGCTCGAACCCGAGACCCCCACATTAAAAGTGTGATGCTCTACCAACTGAGCTAACGAGTCCTCCGGTTTAAGGTCTGCAAAGGTAGATTTTTCGAATCATATCTCCAAATTTTTTTGCTCGCTAAATTTTATGAAATTTGTCCGGCAATCCTTGCATTTTCGGAATAAATTTCATTCCTTTGTAAAGTCTAATTTTTAACAATTATAAATTATGGAATCAATAATCAATTCACAATTACCTGAATTTAAGGTTCAAGCGTTTCACAATGGAGAATTTAAAGAAGTTAGTACACAGGATGTATTAGGCAAATGGGCTATCTTCTTTTTCTATCCTGCTGACTTCACTTTTGTATGCCCCACTGAGCTCGTGGACATGGCAGAAAAGTATGACAAATTTAAAGAGTTGGGAGTGGAGATTTACTCCGTAAGCACCGATTCTCACTTTGTACACAAAGCTTGGTACGATGCTTCCGATAGTATACGTAAGATCACGTATCCTATGCTTGCCGATCCTACCGGACTCCTCACCAGAAGCTTCGGAGTTATGATAGAAGAGGATGGCATGGCTTACAGAGGAACTTTCCTCGTAAACCCTGAGGGTAAAGTGAAATTGGTAGAGATACACGACAATAATATAGGTAGGGACGCAGATGACCTTCTGAGGAAAGTTGAAGCTGCATTATTCGTTGCTTCCCACACCGATGAGGTTTGCCCTGCAAAGTGGAAGAAAGGGGATGCAACCCTGAAACCGTCTATTGATCTTGTAGGAAAGATTTGAAAATGCTTGATAAAGAAATGATTAGCCAAGTGCGGGAGATATTCCTGCACTTGGATTCTTATTATGTTTTTAAGGCGGTATACAATCCTAAGCACGAATCAGCAGGGGAGTTGAAGGAGTTTTTGGAGGAATTTGTCTCCTGCTCCGATCATCTCAGTTGCGAATTTGAAACAACTCAGGAGGATAGACTAGAATTTGCCGTCCTAAAAGATGGAGTCGCTACCGGTATTGTGTTCCGTTGCATTCCCGGAGGACATGAGTTTTCATCACTGCTTTTGGCCGTACTCAATGCTGATGGCAAGGGAAAGAATTTGCCGGATGCAGCAATAGAGGAGAGGATAAAGGGCTTAAGTGGGGAGATTGCCCTACAGAGCTACATATCATTGAGTTGTACCAACTGTCCCGATGTGGTTCAGGCCTTGAATATTGTTACCCTAAGAAATCCCGGAATCACTCACGAGATAATCAACGGGGACAATTTCCCCAAGGAGGCGGAATCGAGGGGAGTTCAGGCCGTTCCTTGCGTATTTGCAAACGGAGAACGCCTGCATGTGGGGCGAAGTTCTTTGGGCGAGTTGCTTGAAAAACTTGAGCAGAATTTTGCAGATCCTAATCTCAAGGCTGCCAAAGCCGCTTCCGGGCCTAAGGAGTTCGATGTATTGGTATTGGGCGGAGGCCCTTCCGGTAGTTCGGCTGCTATATACTCAGCTAGAAAGGGTTTGAAAGTGGCTGTGATAGCGGAAACCATAGGTGGTCAGGTAAGAGAGACCCAGGGTATAGAGAATCTGATTTCAGTTCCTTATACTACGGGAACGAAACTTGCAGGGGATTTACGCGCTCATATGCAAAATTACTCGATTGAGCTATTTGCAGATAGAAAAATAGAAGCGGTGCAACTTGAGGGAGAGAAGAAGTTGGTGAAGGTAGTTGGTGGCGAAAGTTTCAGCGCTCCTGCCGTAATCATAGCGATGGGGGCTAGTTGGCGTCGTTTGAATGTGGAGGGAGAACAGGAGTATATAGGTAGAGGCGTAGCTTTCTGCCCTCATTGCGATGGGCCTTTCTATAAGGGCAAGAGCGTTGCGGTAGTAGGAGGAGGAAACTCCGGCATTGAGGCTGCCATAGATTTGGCGAATATATGTAAGGACGTGACTGTATTCGAGTTTTTAGATACTTTGAAGGCTGATGAGGTGCTTCAAGCCAAACTCAAAGCATTGCCTAATGTGAAAGTATTCACTTCTTCCCAGACTGTCAAAGTAGAGGGTAATGGGGAGAAAGTCACCGGAATTGTTATAAAAGACCGTAATACCGAAGAACAACGCACTTTTCCTTTGGACGGAATTTTTGTTCAAATTGGTCTGAAGGCAAATAGTGTTTTGTTCAATGGACAATTAGATATGACGCCTGCTGGGGAAATCGTTATTGACAGTTCTTGCCGCACCTCTCTTCCGGGAGTTTATGCAGCAGGGGATATTACTGAGGTTCCCTTCAAGCAAATAATAATAGCTATGGGAGAAGGTGCCAAGGCAGCCCTTTCAGCATTCTTCGACCGGATGAGGGCAACCCAAAAGTAAATTTTGGGTACCCTCAATATACCTCTTAACCCCCTGCACCCCCTATTAGGGTGACTTAGCAACCTCCGGTCGTGTGCCTTTTAGGCGGGTGCTAACAACAATATTTTGCTAAAAACTAAACCACTTTATATTTTAGTATTATGGAAAAAAAGAACAACTCTGCTGCCGTCTCACAGACGGGTAACGTGAGTACAGTGGGAAGCTCCTATAATGGGGCTTTCCAGACCTTTCCAGGCTACGAGCCCTTCTTCGAGAAATTCATGAACTTGGTTAAGGGCAAGAAAATCGAGGAGAGTCTCGGTACTAGCATTTACGATTTCGTGACGGATTACGTTTCGCGCAATCCTGTACCTGCTTATGACAACTATGTAGATGATTCTTACACCAGAGCCTATGTTGGGCGTTGTAAGGATACCGGCTGGGAGGCTATAGTAATGAGTTGGACTGAGGGTAATCCCAGCACTATTCACGGACATCCGGCTTTTGCCATGTACTATTTTTTAGAAGGGGAGTTCAAGGTTGAAATTTTTGAGAAGGTGGACGAAAATACGGCTA
>CBCPMW010000013.1:0-171424 GCA_965120375.1 uncultured Eubacteriales bacterium
TGAACGTTGTTCGTGCGGGAAAAATACTTGAGAAAATCCGGAAAGGAAATGATAAACCAGAAAAATTTGTGGAACGTCTCAAAAACCTCTTAATTATTCTGGATAACGTGTATAATAAAGGAGGAAAAATTACTCTGACGAAAGACATGTTAAAAAAGGAATCCTTGTGGGCCTTGTACCTTAGTGCTTCGTCTAAAAACAGGAATGTAATTAAGGTAGAGAACATACCAAAACAAAACTACGGAAGTATGCGTGAAAAGCTACTTGAAATGAGAGAGGTGCTACTGGATGACGCGACTAGAGTTGAGTTTGGGAAAAATTAAATCAGGCGACGTTGGAGTCTTTGGGGGGAAATTTCAGGCTGAGCAGCTCCATCATACAGTTGTGGCTGATGTTGAGTGCTTGAAGCTTTTCACGCGTTTCTGATTTACGGTAGTTTTGATACAAAATTTCAAGCACGGATTTAACCTTGTTATTGATCGGATTGTAGCAGTTATCCCCCATTGCCCATGACAAGAACCTTGTCACACGATAGCAGTCTTTGCAGATAATTTCTTGAACTTTTGTTTTAAAATCTTCAGAATTGTCGTTCAACTGATCTCGGTGGATTTCTAAGTTAAGTTCGTTACAACTTGCGCTCTTAGGAATATGAGCAAGTTGGGTAAACTTTGGTGTATTGTTGATATCTGATTCAGAAAGTGACCGCTGGATCTTGCCTGTATTCCGTTTGGGTTGGGTGGGAAACGGCGAGCTGGAACCCCGGGTATTGGGGTTTTCAGCACAGCAGTGCTCGGTAAACTTGATTCCGTATATCACGGTGAGAACTAAAGCAAGAACTGAAGTAGCACCTATAGCTGCCTTGCTTGCATATTCACTAAAAGAGCCAGAAATATTGCTACTGGATGATGTTTTATCGCTAGAATTGCTGCCGGACTTACAGCTGGCAACCCCGATCTGAGAGATAAACATCGCTATAGAGAGTACAATGGATACGAAGTTAGTTATTCGTGCTTTCAATATAAAAATCCCCTTATTTATAAACAGTGTATACAAAGTATTATATCACATTTAGGTGGTGATTCAATGAAAATTTGTTTGAAGCGGCTTTGATTGAAAGTTTTTGAGGTTATTACAGATAGAATATTGTATATAAAATTTAAGTTATTGTATCAAACTATATCAATATTTAATTAAAAACAACAAATTTAATAGATATAATTTATAAAAAATATTGACATAAAATATAAATTTAGTTATACTATCTAATAGTGTTCTTGAAAGGAGATGTTAAGTATGGGAAATAAGGATAGAATGGAAAACGAAATGGAAAATGAATTGAAAGATGGGATGAAATTTTGTATGTTGCGGTCACTTATTAAGAAATCTGGAATTACTCCTAACAACGTAGTAGATAAAGTTTATCGTGCAAAGAAGGCAAAAGTTGAGGGGATGGTGGTACAAGTTAAGTTGCCTTCTGCTAAGGGCACGAAAGAAGTGGCTAAAGGCAAACGTGTCAACAATAGATTTTTATTTTTAAAGTGTTGCCTTCAGGCCATGCTTGCAGACATCAATAATGCTTCTGGAGCAAAGCCAGCAAAGGGTGGTTTTGCAAACCTTTTAAAAAAAGTTTTTAAAGGTGGCGGTGAAAATGAAAAATTGCGAAAGAGTGTCGAGGGTCTGTTGGGGAAGCTAAACAATACTCTTAAACAAAACAGCGGTAACTACAAACAATTGGACGCTATATATATAAAAAGTATGGACTGCATACTAAAAGCACACAAAACACTTGGAGCGCAATTCGAAAAAGTTGACAAAAGAGATGGAGGATTAATTGATGCAAAGGTTAGTTTACTTTGTGTTGACTACAAATATCTCATGAAATTGTACAAAATGCTGTTGGCGTTGAGAGCAAAAGGTCTCTCCAGAGAAAGAATTATTCAGAGATATACAAAAGACGTTACGTGGAGTGGTCTCGGTTCACTGTTTATTAAGGGTGGAAAAGGTGAAAAAATTAGCAAGGTGGACTCTGAAGACACCAGTGAAGGGCATGGCGACAACGACGTTTCAGATCAAGATTCTGAAAATGAGGGTCAGGAAGATTCTGATGACTTTGGAGCAGTTAATAGAAAAGCGTCAAAAAGAAAGTCTGGAAAAAGGTCTGAAATAAAGTTTAATACTGACACTGAAAAAGATGACAATGTTTCGGATGACGATGCGGAAGGAGACTCTGATAGCTTAGATATTCGTGAAGCAAAAAAAAGAAAGAATGCTACGCTTCTGGAATCGTCAGACGGTCCTGTGCTCAAAGAACGGTCAAACAAAAAATCTAAGGGTGATAAACGTGAAGCGAAGACTGGTGATAGGGAACTGTTAAGTGAAAGTGATGGCGGATCTGTTGACAGCGACGGCGATGGGAAAGATGGTTTTTCAGCAGAGCCTGAGGTGGCGAACGCAGGGGCCAATACAAGCGACGTAGAAGTACAAGCTCCACCGGATAAAAAACGCTCAAGACTCGAGGTTCCAGACATAAGTAAAAAAGTAAAAGTTTCGCCAGAATTGAAACAATCCCTAGAAAATTTAAAAAATCTTATAGACAAATTAAATGATAATGATAAGAAAGAATTTAGAAAAGAGTTCACTAAATTGTCAGGATTGATAAATGGGAATACACTTGAAATAAATCATCTGAAATAAGTTCGACAAGAGAAAAATTTAGTCGGATAAAAATGCTGATAGAGCTAGTAAAATAGACACTTTTGAGCTAACAAAGCTGGTTCCGCCTTGAATCCAAATAATAAAGGGATCTTTAAGTGGCGCATCTGAAGAGAGTTCAATGGAAGAACCTTGAACGAATCCTGAGCAAGCTGAAATAATTTCATCTTTGTACCCGGGCATGGGAGATGGCTCGGGTACTAGTTTTGAGTTAACAGGAAGAAATTTTTGAAGGCTCTGAGTAAATTTTATAAGACTTTTTCGGCTGTTCAACTTAACTGCTTGAACTATATCAGCCCTTTTTTCATTTGATTTTGGGAAAACCTGAAAACCTAAAAGTTCGAAAATAGCAGATATAAATACAGAAGATTTTAATGCTTCGCCTACAGTATGGGGTGCCATGAAAAATCCTAAAAAAAGATCTTGATTAAATCCTAAAGATGGTCCGATTTCAGAACCAATTCCAGGAGCAAATAGTCGATTTGCTGCAAGGTCTATAAGGTCTTTTTTCCCGGCTAGATATCCGCCTGATTTTGCAATACCTGAACCGGGATTTTTTATAAGTGAGCCTGCAATCAAATCAGCTCCAAATTTTGTTGGCTCAAAATGCTCGACAAATTCTCCGTAACAGTTATCAACTAAAACTATACTTTTAGGAGAAACTTTTTTTATGATTGGAATAAGTTTTTTTATAGTGTCTACTGAAATGGCTTTTCTTGTAGTGTATCCCGAGGATTTTTGAATGTATATAGCTTTATAAAAGATTGAACTTAGCTTCTTTTCTATTAAATCAAGATCGGGCTTGCTATTTTCTAGAAGATTTATATATTCAAAATCAACCAAAAATTCTTTTAATGATCCTGGGCTCGGGGAATTTATTCCTATAACATCTATCAAAGTATCATAGGGAAGACCTGTTATACTTAAAATTTTGTCTCCTGGTCTTAAAACACCAAATAAAGCAGTGCTAAGAGCGTGAGTTCCGCTTACTATACTGTGACTAACAAGTGCATCTTCAGCATCAAAAGCAGAAGAAAAAACTTTGTTTAAGGTTTCTCGTCCCTTGTCTCCATAACCGTAACCAGTAGTTGCGCTAAAATGAAAATCACTAACTCCATTTTCTATAAACGCTTTTAAAACTTTTTGTTGATTATGCTGCACGATTTCTTCAATTTTTTCAAAAGTTTCTCGACATTCTATCATTGCAGCTTCAGAAGCCTTTAAAATTTTTTTACTAATATTAAACATTTTGGAAAAATCAGTCCTTGAGTTTTTTTAATTAAATTTTTTAGATGAGATTTTATTTATCAAAACAGAAGATAATAAAAACATATGGTCTAAATCATTTTTACAAATTATGCTTGCGCTACAGTGAAGATACCTGCATGGAATCGATAAAGCTAAAGTTTTTACACCTTCTCGAGAAACACTTATTGATCCAGAATCGTTAGCTCCATTAATTCCACATTTAATCTGAATGTTTAGATTGTTTTCTTTTGCTGTTTTTATTGCCAGATCAAAATATTCTTTACAATAAAAGTTTCTTCTGTCCATGAAAGAAACTGCTGGACCATTTCCAAGTATGCATACTTTTTTGTGGTCTTCAATGCCCTCTATATCATTCGCAGTTGTCGCTTCGAGTATAAGAGCTGCTTGCGGATTTACTGTATAAGCTGCAACTTGCGCTCCACGAAGACCTATTTCTTCTTGAGTTGTAAAAACAAAATATGTGTCGTACTCTAAGTCTTGTCTTATAAGATTAATTAGTAAAAAACAACCTATACGGTCATCCAGTGCTTTTGAAATTATTCTGTTTTCAAATTCGTCAAATATCGAACTAAAGGTAGCTGTATCTCCTAAATTTACAAATTTTTCTGCTTCTTCTTTGTTTTTAGCTCCAATATCAATCAAAAGCGATTCTACATCTGTTTCTTCGGAAATATCAGATTTTTTTTGCAAATGAACTGGTTTTGAAGCTATAACTCCTGGGATCTGATTCTTTCCAACAAAAACAAAGCTTGCAGGTAAAATTTTTGCATCTATACCACCAACTGTATCGAATCCTAAATAACCTTCTTTTGTTATTTTTGTAATTATAAGACCGACTTCATCCATATGACAAGACACCATAAGTCTGGTTAGTGGACGATTTTTCCCTCGTTTTAAAACTATTATATTTCCGAGACTGTCTACACTATACTCTACATCTAGTTTAGATATTTCTTCTATTATTTTTTCAGAAACATTTTCTTCGTTCCCTGCTACTCCGTTTGCAAGACATAGTTTTTTTAAAATATTTAAATCTAGCTGCATAAATTTCCTCCATTTTGACTTTAAAATCAAGATATTCTTGTTACATAACTAAAAAGAAGATCTATAGTATTTTCGATGTCTTGTAAGTTTACAACTTCAACTCCTGTATGCATATATCTTTGGGGTATAGAAACTAAACCGCAAGGAACACCACTTTTGCAAACGGAAATTACATCTGCATTTGTTCCAGATTTTCCGGACATAACTTCTATTTGATACGAAATATTTGATAAGGATGCTGCTTTTTTTAGAGAATTTGTGATTTTTAAAGAAAGAGATGGAGCAACACCGATTAAAGGTCCATTTCCAAGAATTGCATATCTCGAATTTGAGACTTTTGGTTGTTGAGCAAAACTTACATCTACGCATATGGCTTCAGATGGTTTAATTTTATAAGTTGAAATTTTAGCTCCCATAAGTCCGATTTCTTCTCTGGAACTGAAAAGAATCGTAATCTTTTTGTCTAGTGCCTCTTTTGCGAGTTTTTCAGAAAGTTTTATAAGCGCAGCCACTCCAGCAGCATTGTCTGTCGAAGCTGATGAAATATTATTGTTTAAAAGTTGAAAAAATCCGCAGTTGATTGATATCCTGTTGCCAGCAGAGACAGTATCTTTTACATAAGCAGCTTCTAAACCAACATCTATAAAAAGGTCATCTACCGATATGTTTTTTTCTTTTCTTTTTTGAAGGTGAGGAGAAGTAGTACAAATCACCCCTTTTATATCAACTTTAGCGTGAACAGTTACTATTTTTCCACACAATATTTTTGGGTCAAAACCCCCGCATGTAGCGAAATTTATAAATCCAGATTTAGTTACCGATAAAACAATTAAACCTATGTGATCTAAATGCGCATCAAGCAGTATATGTTTTTTTGATTTTTCAGGGCCAAGACTTGCTATTACGCTATTATCATTTTCAATTTTAACGTTTTCTATGTGATCTAGATTTTTTTTAATAAACTCGCAAACAGCATTTTCCTGCCCGGAGATTGATGATATTGAGCAAAGTTTCATAAGTAAATTTTTCATATTTATTTCTCCTTTAAACCGTTTACTATTTGCTTAAAGTGTTTCCCTCGCTCTTGAAAATTCTTGTACATACCAAAACTCGCGCACGCAGGAGACAAAGCAACTATATCATATTTTTCAGAATTTTGGTAAGAAATATAAACAGCCTCTTTCATATCATTCAATCTTATTATTCTAATTTCACTTTCTTTGTATAAAGGTGAATTTTTTACGCATTTTTCTATCTTTTCAGCTGTTTGACCGAATAGTATTAAAACTTTCACTTTTTGGTTTATAAAATTCCCAAATTTATCATCGAAAGGAATTTTTTTATCGTATCCTCCAGATATTAAAATTATTTTTTGGTCGAACATGGATAAACATCCGGACATAACTCTAGTTGGACTTGTTGCTATAGAATCATTATAATACTTTACATCTTTAAATACTCTAACAAGTTCCATTCGATGCTCTATTCCATTAAATTTAGAAGCAACCTCTTTTATATTTTCTTTTTCTAAGATTCCGTGTACAGAAGCTATTGCTGCAAGATAATTTTCTAAATTGTGTTTTCCCGGAAGTCTAATTTCATTCCTATTCAAAATCGCTGTGTCTTTTGAATTTTCTGAAAAAATAACATCTCCATTTTCATTAATCCAAACACCATTTTGAAGTCTATTGTTAGAGCTAAAAAAAATAAGTTTACCACGAACATATTCGGCTATAGATTTTGTGATATCGTTATCGTAATTTAAAACTGATACTGAAAAAGCATTTTGATGTAAAATTATATTTTTTTTCGCATCTATATATTCTTGCATACTCGAATGGACGTCTAAATGATTAGGAGAAATATTTGTTATTACGGAAATATCCGGGCTTTTTCTCATTGATATTAGCTGAAAACTTGAAAGTTCAACCACTGCAATGTCATTTTCTTTAATTTTTTTAATTTCAGGAAGTAAAGGAGTTCCTAAATTGCCGCCCATAAAAGTTTGACGATCAGTATTTTTGAACGAATTTTTAAAAAATTCACCGATTATACTAGTAACAGTTGATTTTCCGTCGCTTCCTGTTACTCCGATAATTTTACACGGACAAAAATCAAAAAACAGTTCCATTTCAGAGGTTACAACAATTCCATTTTCACGAGCATCTTTTAACATATCGGAGTTAAAATTCATTCCAGGGGTCCTGATAATAATGTCACACTCAAGATTATGATCCAAATCTTTTCCAAGTTTCAGCTCTACATTTTCTCTTTTTTTAAGATAGCTTAAAAGATTTTCATCCACTTCAGATTCAGTTTTCTTATCATACGCTATAATTTTTGAACCCGCTCTGCAAAACGTTTTCAAGATTGGAGCATTGCTAATTCCAATACCGCAAATAATTATTTTTTTATTTTTTAAACCTTTTAAGAATTCGTCCCATGAACAGTTCATTTTCAGCTCTTCCCCTTTAAATTTTTTCTAAAAAATCAAGTCTGAAGAAAAAACCACAAAGTATTATATATTATAATAAGTTTTGTTTTAAAATTATAATAAAAGTAAAATTTAGCTAAAGGTATCTAAAAAGAGCAAAAAAATATAAAAACTAATTTACGAATCTGAATTCGTATAAGAGTTTTTCTATTTTAAACTTTCTAGCGAAAATCAAGTTTTCACAAGTTCATTATAAATCACATGTGTTGTAAAAATACACCATTTTTTTATTTTGGCATCATCTGACGGCACCACGCTGCTAAATCCGGATTTTCATCCTCAAATTCATCCAGCATCATAGAGTTATACTCTTTGTCGTGTTGCTGATCTTTGTTATGTAACTTTCCGGCTCCGGAAACTCTGCTTAATTCATCGTCACTATATAAATTATCTTTATTTTTTTTGTTTGTCAATATAATCTCTCCTTGTCATATGTGATATCTAGGATGATAACACAAATCATCAACAAAGTCAATATTTTTTATATACAATACATCTTTTATTTATATAAATTATATAAATAAAATTAAAATAATAATATATTAAATGAAATAATTAAAAATATTATATATAAAAATATGCTATACAAATATTTTAACTTTATAGATGTTTAAGTATATTTTCTTTCGGTAGTACATAAATTTTTAGTAGCACAGTTCAGAATTTTTTGTTTTTCTTTTGAAAACCTAAATGAGGGGATTTTTTGTGATACATATAGTGAAACAAGGAGAAACCACATATTCAATTGCTCAGCAATATGGGATTTCACAGCAAAGATTAATATTTGACAATCAAATAAACAATCTTAAAAGGTTAGTCCCGGGGCAAGCGCTTGTTATTTTATTGCCACAGATTGTTCATACTGTGAAAAGTGGTGAAAGTTTGTATTCAATTTCTCAAGATTATCAGGTTTCTGTTTTAGATGTACTTAGAAACAATCCATATCTTGTCCTAGAAGAGAATTTATCTGAAGGGGAAAGTATTGTAATTAAATATCAGGAAGAAAAAATAGGAGATATTTCAGTAAATGGTTATGCTTATCCGTACATACAAAGGGATACGTTAGAGGAAACTCTGCTTTATTTAAGTGAACTTTCAATATTCTCATATGGATTTAAAGCAAATGGAGATCTAATACCTATTTATGATGATTTTTTAATAATGAAGGCTAAAAGTCAAGAAGTTTCTCCAGTTTTGACTTTAACGACGTTAAATGAAAATGGTAAGTTTAACAGTAGCCTCGTAAGTGTTATATGTAAAGACAAATTAGTGAGAGAAAGATTAATAGAAAATTTACTGAAAGTAACTAAAAACAAAGGATACATAGGTGTAAACATTGATTTTGAGTACATAGAACCAGAAGATAGGTATAGTTTTGCAGAGTTTGTAGATCAGCTAACTAGAACTTTGAATCAGAATGGCAATTTAGTATCGGTTGCACTTGCGCCTAAAACGTCATCAAATCAAACTGGATCACTTTATGAAGGAATAGATTATAATCTTTTAGGAAGGAGTGCAAACAGTGTACTTCTTATGACGTATGAATGGGGATATACATATGGTCCACCAATGGCTGTTGCTCCCATAAATAAAGTAAAAGAAGTTTTAGACTATGCTATAACTCAAATTCCTAGAGAAAAAATTGATATGGGAATACCGAATTATGGTTATGATTGGGAATTACCATTTGAAAAAGGAAAAAGTGAGGCTAAAATAATAGGAAATATTGAAGCTATAGAAATTGCATCTGAAAATATGTCTTCTATAAAGTTTGATCAAGTAGCTAAATCTCCTTACTTTGAATATTTAAAGGATGGAAAAGAGCACATTGTTTGGTTTGAGGACGCAAGAAGTATAGCAACAAAATTAGAAACAGCAGTAAATTATGGTTTTCGTGCCGTAGGATACTGGAATCTTATGAGATATTTTATGCAAAATTGGATTTTATTAAATAGCAAAGTAAACATAGGATAAATTTTAAAATCAAAAAGAGAGTACATCATAAAGACATGATGTACTTTTTTTATTATAAATTTTTAATTATAAAATGCACCAAAACTTCTATGTAGCAAAAAATGCATGAAAGCTTTTATGTAGCAAACTTTAGAATTGTGAATAAGATGTTTATAGAACTAATGGGAGGGGGGAGTTTGTGCTACTTACAATTTTTGAATCGATAATGATAGTTACAGCTTTATCTATGGATGCTTTTGTTGCGAGTTTTGCATATGGAGCAAATAGGGTAAAAATTCCATTTTCTTCAGTTACTGTGATAAACGTAATTTGTAGCTCTATTCTAGCAATTTCACTGTTTTTTGGTACAATAATCGGGAATTTTATTCCGGAAAATATAACGCATATAATTTGCTTTTTAATACTTTTTGTCTTAGGAATAATGAAACTGGGAGAAAGTTTATCTGTTTGGTTTGTAAAAAATCATAAATACCCAAGATATATAAATTTATCTTTTTGGTCTCTAGATTTAGAAATAATAGTAAGAACTAATTATAATGACGATCCAACACCCAATTTTAAAGTTTTGGGAATAAAGGAAGCAGTTTCTCTTTCAATAGCTCTTTCACTTGATGGTCTTGCTGTTGGATTCGGAGCAGCACTTGCAAATGCAAACGCTACCCAAATTGTCGCCTTTTCGTTGATTTCAGATATGCTAGCTGTTATGCTTGGATGTTTTATAGGAAGAAAATTAGCTGAAAAAATTTCTATTAACTTATCTTGGCTAAGTGGAATAATGCTTATAATTTTAGCAGTCATGAAACTATCTTAAACCAAAATAATCAAGGAGCCCTTCGTAAATAGCGTAAGCAAATTGATATTGATCGTTTTTAAGTTTTACAGCATCATTTGGGTTTGTTATATACGCAAGTTCAATCAATGCTGATGGCATTTGTGTTTTTCTTAATACGTATAAAGATGGTCTGACTCTGACCCCATTATCTTTAGTTTTAACTCTAGCTACTATAGCGTTTAGTATATCTTCTGCCATGTAATACCCTTGAGTGTATTCTTGATAAACATAAACTTCACTACCATTTATTGCTGGATTTTCGTTTGCATTTGCATGTATACTTAAAAAGTAATTTGCTGGCCAAGAATTTGCTAAATTTACTCTTTCTGCTAAACTTGTTGAATTGTCAGTTCCGAGAATTTGGTCAGGTGAAGTCCTTGATGTCCTAACTTCAAAATCTGGATTTGAGGATAAAATATCAGAAAGATAGGCACCAACATTATATGTTATATCCTGTTCACGTAGCCCGAATCCTTCAGCTCCGGCATTTACTCCCATTGAATTGTGACCTTGATCTATAAATACTTTAATCGGCAAATTAATTCACTCCTTTTTAAATATATAGCTAGCTAAAGGATTGAATATTCATGCTTCTATAAAGTAAAATTTTTATTGTTATATAATAATGTACAAAGCGCAGTAGTGATTACAATTTCGGGGATCATGTAAGCTGAGTTATACAAAAATGAATACCAAAAAACATTGAAATTTTCCGGAACTAAACTATTCCATATAATTATCCCAGAGAGAATAGAGAAAATGTACCTCATTGTCAACACTAATATGCAAGAAAAAACAGCTTTATGTTGCTTAAATTTTTTATAAAAAATACTTGCAAAACTTAAACATGAATAGGGAACTAAGTAATCAAACAATATCACAAGTAGAAAAGATAAAAAATCTCTAACTGGAGGAGCATGGAAACTCAAAATAATTTTTATCAAACCATATGTTAAACCACAAAGAAATGAAATTTTTGTTCCGTGTCTTAATGAGAAAATTATTATAGGACAAGTAGATCCTAAAGTTACAGAGCCACCAAACGGCATTTTAAATAAAATAAAAGTACTTAAAACAAATGAAAATGTTATCATAAGTGACATTTCAAGATATATATAAAATTTACTTTTTTTTGTGTTGTTTAGCAAAAAACAAAAATACCTCCTCCTTTATTTTTTGGTAAGAATTTCGTTTTGAATCTTTCAGACGTTTAAAAAAATACAATAAACCTAAACCTCAGAAGAAACAGAATCATATTTTTTAAACACTTCTACCTGTTTATCTATTTCTTCGACACTAATAAACTGAAATTTTTTAAAAAATGGAATTAGGGAATTTAAAATTGACAAAGCTCCATTCGTTACATAACTTTCTATATTTAGCACTAAAGAAGGGTCATGGAGACTTTTTCTAAGTATACACCATCCTTCTTGCCACCTTGTATTAAATTTTATCCTAACTCCTTCTATGCTATTTGTCTCAAGTTCGCTTGATTTTATTTCTTTAACATAATCTTTTAAACTTATCATTACTTTTCGACTACAGCTTATAACTCTAGGATCAAATATTGGGATTCTGATTTCCATTTCCTCTCTTGCATTTACAAAATCTTTCATTATCTCATCCATCAAAATGCCATTATTTTTCATTTTTGCAACTTTAGCAATAACTTTTGCAGCTAAATAAGCTCCATCGTCTATAAAATCATTTTCTCTTAAAGCAACATGGCCAGACGATTCTATAGCAACGGGACAATCAACCCCACTTGCTTGCATCTTTTTAGCGTATTCAATTATATTTTTGTAACCTCTTTTGTATCTAATATGAACGCCACCCAAATCATTTATATATTCACTTACCTTGTCCGATGGAACTGAGTCTGTAATAATAGTTGATCCGGGGTTTTCTTTTAAAACTATAGAAGATACAAAAGCTATAAATCTACTTTTGTTTATTATTTTTCCTTTAAAGTCGACAAAATTTACTCTATCAACATCAGGATCAAATATAATTCCTATATCAGATTTAGATTCAATTACAGCTTTAGAAATTGCGTCTATAGCATCAAGATCTTCAGGATTTGGTGAATGATTTGGGAAATTTCCATTTGGCTCAAGAAAAATACTACTACTTGTATCTGCTCCAAGACTTTTTAGTATATCGTGTGCAAAAAAACCACCAGAACCATTCCCAGCATCAACGGTAACTTTTAGACCTTTTAATGGCTTATCTGTAATTTTTTTACAGTCCATTTCTTTCGCTATAACACTTTTTATTTTTTCACAATAGTAATTCATCATGTTTATTGGTTTTACTTTACCGAGAGCTTTTGCAATAGGGGGGAAATCTTGTTTTTCCGCTATATCCAAAATACTTTCTAAATCACCTGACATAAGGGGGCCTTTATCTGTAAAAAATTTGAATCCGTTTCGGTCTGCTGGATGATGACTTGCAGTTATTTGTACGGATGCTGTACATGTTAAACTTGAAACTGACATAAACATAGCAGGAGTAGATGTAATGGAACAGTCGTATACCTTTATCCCGATTGATATAAGTGCATTTATCAAACATGTTTTAATTCTAGTTGAAGAGATTCGAGGATCGCTTCCAACTGCAATAGTCATAGCGTCATACGGCATATTTTTATTTTTAGATATCCATATAGCAAAAGCAAGTGCAATGCTTTTTACATTAACGTTGGTAAGATTTATTTGCCCACTGACTCCCGTTGCAATCCCACGTATATCTGACTCACTTTTTAGCTGTCTTAGCTGCAAATTAGTCATAATTAAGGCGCCCTCCTCGATCTGTTATGAGATTAATTATAACTTTTTGGTACAAATTTTCAAGTTTAAAAAATTTGGGGAGTTTATTTGTTTATTTTATTGACTTTTTCTGGTTTTAGTGATAAAATATAACAATTGTGTTTGTTTATAAAATTATAGACTTAAGGGGGGAGATTATTGGCTTGGACAAGCCTTTGAAGTTTGATGAAAAATTTTACAAAAGAAAATATTCAAGATATAAAAAATAAACTAAAAGAAAATGCGAGTAGTGATTCAAGGTTAAGGTCTATTTTTAGATTCGGATTCAGGCTGAAATCTCTTTTTCCGGTGAGGTTTATAGTTTGCAGTTTTGTTTTGACTATTTTTGTAGGAACGGTTCTTTTTTTATTGCCGTTTTCGATAAGAAATTCAGAAAGTGCTACGTTTTTTAATGCTTTTTATGCAGCTGTATCATGCACCTGTGTTACGGGTCTTGATGTGCACGATACTTGGAATCATTTTTCTTTTTTTGGCCAATGTGTTATGCTTTTGCTGATACAAGTTGGAGGGATAGGGTTAGTGTTTTTCACGACGGGCTTTACGTTTATGGTAAACAGAAAACTAGGGCTTCGCGATATGAAGATAATGCAAGAGGAAACTCAAGGGAAACTAGCTGATATTCCTCAAATAATAAAAGCAGTTTTTGCTGCGACTTTTTTTTGTGAAGTTGTAGGTGCATTGCTTTTAGGGATTAGGTTTTTCCCAAAGTATGGATTAAAAGGTATTTGGCTTTCGATTTTTTTGTCTGTATCTTCGTATTGTAATGCTGGCTTTGATGTCTCTGGATTTATTTGTCCAAACTCTAGTCTTATAAAGTTTAATGAAGACCCTTTTGTTATGTTAGTTGTTTCTATCCTTGTAATAACCGGGGGGCTTGGCAGTTTGGTTTTAGTTGATATTTATAATTTTATAAAGAAAAATCTGATTTTAGGTGAAACTAAATATAAATTTTCACTGCAGACACTAGTAGTACTAAAATCTACCTGTGTTTTAATTTTTTTAGGGACAATTTTGTTTTTTTGTTTTGAATATCAGAATGCTCTTAAAGGACTTAGCATACCAAATAAATTTTTTGTATGCTTTTTTCATAGTGTTTCGTCAAGGACTGCAGGATTTTTTGCTTTTAATTTGTCTGAGCAATACAATGTAACAAAATTTATTACTATGATATTTATGTTCATAGGGGCTTCCCCGGCTTCGACAGGTGGAGGAGTTAAAACAGTTTCATTTGTAGTTTTGGCCTCTACTATGAGCAGTACACTGTGTGGGAAAGAAGATACAATTATTTCAGGAAGAAAAATAAGTAAAACAGTAGTTTATAGATCTTTTGCTATTTTTGCAGTCTTTCTAATGTGTATAGGTTTAGGTACGCTTATGATATGTATGCTAGAAGCAAGAAATCCAATTTCTTCAGTTGATATTCTTTATGAAGTAGTTTCAGCTATTTCTACAACAGGCTTATCAGTCGGAATAACTAGATTTTTATCAAAATTTTCTAGGGTAATTTTAATGATCTTAATGTTTATTGGAAGAGTCGGGCCGATTTCTTTAATACTTGCAGTTACTATGAAGAAAAATAGCACTAGCAAATATAAAACTCTTCCGGATGGAAAACTTATGATCGGGTAGGAACTTAAGTCTAGAGAAAAGTTTGAATAAGGAATTCAAGTTTTTATTTTTACTTTTTTATCTGGACGATTTAAAAATAAGTTTTTATGATGAATATTGATAAACATACAGTTACAAAATCTGCCAAAAGAGCACAAAAAATAGTGTATTTTGAATTTTTTATTTTTGCTGAGCTTAGGTAAACCGCTACAGTATAAAAGGTGGTTTCGGTTGCACCCATAATTATAGAAGCAATTTGTCCTATTTGGCTGTCAGGGCCGTGCTCAGAAAGTAAGTTATCTAAAATAGCAATACTTCCACTGCCGGATATTGGTCTTAATAAAGCTAAAGGGATTATTTCTGCAGGAACTCCTATTTTAGAGGTAAAGAGAGAGACAAAAGAAGTGAAAATATCGAGAAATCCCGAAACTTTTAGCATGTTTACTGCTGTTATTAGTGCAACAAGTGATGGAGCTATAGATAAAGATGCTAAAATTCCTTCTTTTGCACCTAGAGTAAATAGATCAAATACAGGCACTTTTTTGAAAAGTCCGGAAATTATTATGAAAAAAATTATAAAAATTACAGATATTGCACCTATATTCATTCTTTACATACCTTAGAAAAAATTTTACAAGCAAAAAGTCCAGTTGAAAGCGATACAATGGATACAACCCAAAGTGCAGGTAAGATCCTAAACGGATTTGAAGAACCGTGTTTTTGAAGAAGTGATGATAAAAAAGTAGGAATGAGCTGAAAGGAAGCTGTATTTAAAACTAAAAACATTGCTATACTTTTGTTTACACTAGGGTAATTTTTATTTGTTTTGTTCATCTCTTTCATTGCTATAATGCCAAGAGGAGTAGCTGAGTTTCCAAGTCCTAGAAAATTAGCAATTATGTTCATGCAGATTGCATTTGATGCTTTTCTGTTTTTGTAGTAGTCCGGAAACAAAATTTTTAGTACAGGTGATAAAAATTTCGAAAATAGGCAGGTAATTCCGCTAAATTCAGCAATTTTCATAAGACCGCTCCATAAAGCCATCATTCCGACCATAGAAAAGACTAAAGTTATTGCATCTTGTGCGCCAGAAAGAATGGAAGTTGATAAAATTTCGAGTCTATTTGAAATAAAAGAACAAAATATACTTATAAGTATCATTGCTGACCAAATGTAGTTTAGCAATTTTAATCATCTCATTTTTAAAATCATTTACACTAAATAATATTATTCAAATAGGATAAAATATTACAAAATTTTACTTTACTATAATTAGACTTATGTTGACAAAAAACAACTAATAACCTATAATATTTCAGAAAGGGAGGGTGAAAAGCTGTGAAATCCACTGGAATAGTTCGAAAGGTAGACGATCTTGGTAGAATTGTTTTGCCAGTAGAACTGCGCAAAGTACTTGCTATAGAGCAGAGGGATTCTTTGGAAATTTTTGTCGATGGCAATATAATTATGCTGAAAAAATACGAACCAAAGTGTTTGTTTTGTGGTAGAGTAGAAGGCGTTAAAAGCTATAAAGAAAAAAATGTTTGTGTCGACTGTATAAAGGAGATCGGCTCAACTTTATGATAAAGTTTTGCTTGCAAAATATTTGTTTGTAGTATATAATCCTTTCTTGTATGTTTTTACTTACAGAAAGGATGTTTTATTTACCATGGATTATTCAAACAAAAAGACGGTAGAAAACATAGATGTTCAGGGCAAAAGAGTTTTGTTGAGGTGTGATTTTAATGTTCCATTTGATGATAAGGGGAATATAACTGATACAAAGCGTATAGATGAATCTGTTAAAACAATAAGTTACCTGTTAGATAAGGGTTGCAAGGTGGTTTTGTGTTCGCATTTGGGTCGCCCAAAAGGGGAGTTTAACCCATATCTTTCGCTAAAACCAGTTTCGTCTTATTTATCGAAAGTTCTTGGGAAAGAAGTTAAAATGGCAAGTGATGTTATAGGAGAATCTGCAAGATCTTTAGTTTCGGGACTAAATTCTGGTGAAGTTTGTCTTCTTGAAAATTTGAGATATCATAAGGAAGAGGAAAACAATGATAAAGTGTTTTCTAAAGAATTGGCTAGTTTTGCAGATGTTTATGTAAATGACGCTTTCGGGACGTGTCACAGAAAACACGCTTCAACTTCTGGAGTAACAGAATTTTTACCTTCAGTTTGTGGTTTTTTAGTGCAAAAAGAGATTTCCGTTATGGGGAAAGCATTAGAGAATCCGAAGCGTCCTTTTCTTTCGATTCTTGGTGGAGCTAAAGTTTCTGATAAAATCGGAATTATAACAAACCTTATGGAAAAGGTTGATATTTTAATAGTAGGAGGTGGCATGGCTTATACTTTTATGAATGCTCTAGGGTATTCGGTTGGAACTTCTATTTGCGAAAGTGATAAATTAGAACTTGCTAAAGATATAATGGCAAAAGCGAAAGAAAAAGGTGTAAAATTTTTGCTTCCTATAGATAATAAAGTCGGAAAAGAATATTCCCCTGATACAGAAGCTCAGGTTGTGGATGCAGATAAGATTCCGGATGGCTGGATGGGACTTGACATAGGTCCTAAAACTTCAAAAATGTTTGCCGAAGCGATAAAAGAAGCCGGGACAGTTGTCTGGAATGGTCCAATGGGCGTTTCTGAATGGGACAGATTTGCAGAAGGAACACTTTCGGTTGCAAGAGCTATTGCAGAAAGTGGAGCAGTTTCGATAATAGGTGGAGGAGATTCAGCTGCAGCGATACAGAAACTAGGTTTTGCTGACAAAATGACTCATATTTCAACTGGAGGAGGGGCGTCACTTAAGTTTTTGGAAGACGAACCCTTGCCAGGGATAGTTTCATTAAACGATAAATAAATCTGATTTAAATTTTGATTTAGCCGGTGCAAATGTACCGGCTTTGAGTATTATATATTAAACTAAAAAAATAAAGTTTTGGAATAGATAAGGGAGCAAAAATGAAAAGAGAAATAATTTTAGCTGGAAATTGGAAAATGAATAAAAATCCTGAAGATTCTAGATTATTTCTAGATAAATTAAATCTAGATAAGCTCCCAGAGAATTTTAAAATAACTTTTTTTGTTCCTTTTATAGATATAGAAACTTGCGTAAAAATGACAAAAAATTTAAAAATTAAGATAGGGGCCCAGAATTTTCATTGGGAAGATTCTGGTGAATATACGGGGGAAATTTCTATTTCTATGTTAGAGTCAGTAGGAACTAAAAGTTTACTTTTAGGTCACAGTGACAGGAGATATAAGTTTTTAGAAGATGATGAAATTATAAATAAAAAGCTAAAAAAAGCACTAAAGTACAATATGGATGTTGTTTTGTGTGTTGGTGAAAAACTAGATTATAAGGAAAAAAAGAAAAGTGAAGAATATATCAAGATGCAACTGGAAAAAGCATTAAAGAATATTGATAATTTTCGAGACTATCAACTTTTTATTGCATATGAGCCTGTTTGGGCTATAGGAACTGGAAAAAGTGCCAGCTCTAAATGTTCAAATGATTTGTGTAAATTTATAAAAAATTACATAAATAAAATGTATAAGCAAGAGAAAAACTTGAGTGTTTTATATGGTGGTTCTGTAAATAAAGAAAATTGTAGAGAAATTCTTGAAATGCCGTATATAGATGGTATACTTATCGGAAAAAATTCACTTTACGCAGAAGATTTTCAGGAAATAATGAATGAATTAAAAAATATAATTTGAAAGAAGAGGTGAAATGATTGGCAAAACCAGTAATATTAATAATAATTGATGGATTTGGAATAGGTGATAGGGGAAAAAGTGATGCCATAAATAGAGCACGTACACCTAATTTAGATAAAATTTTCAAAAATTTTCCATTTACACTTTTAGGTGCCTCTGGGGAAGATGTTGGGTTACCCGAACATCAAGTTGGAAATTCAGAAGTTGGACATATGAATATTGGATCAGGGAGAATTGTGTGTCAGGATTTTACTAGAATTTCTAAATCAATAGAAGATAGAAGTTTTTTTGAAAATTCAGAGATAAAAATGGCGATAGATTACGCAAAAAACAACGGTGGACGAATTCATATAGCAGGACTTTTATCAGATGGCGGTGTACATAGTCATATAAATCATTTTTACGCTCTTTTAGAAATGCTGAAAAGACACAAGGTTCGTGATTTAGCTGTTCATGTATGGTTAGACGGTAGAGATGTACGTGTAAATTCAGGATTGGATTACATAAAATTTTGTAAAAAAAGGTTAAATGATCTAAACATAGGTAAAATAGAAACTGTTTGTGGAAGATATTATTCCATGGACCGAGATAATAGATTTGAAAGAACCAATGTTGCATATAAAGCGATAAAAATGGGAGTGGGTGAAATATTTTCAGATGCAGAAGATTTTGTGAAAAAGTCTTATGAAAACGGTTTTTCAGATGAATTTATGAAGCCCGGAATTAACAAAAATTATAAACCTATTTCCGAAAAAGATTCACTTATATGTTTTAATTTTAGACCAGATAGAGTAAGGCAAATTACAAAATATTTACTTGGCGATTTTGATCAAAATACAAAACAAGAAAAAGTAGGATTGTTTTTAGGGTTTACTCAGTACGATCAATCAATCCCTGAAGCTAGATTTGCATATAAACCGGAAAAAGTTAAAAATACTTTAAGTCAGTGTATTTCTGAAAATTCTCTTAAACAGTTGAAAGTGGCAGAAACAGAAAAGTATGCTCATGTAACTTTTTTTTTAAATGGAAGAAGAGAAGAGCCATTTTTTTTAGAAGAAAGAATACTTGTAAAGTCACCGAAAGTTTCAACTTATAATCTAAAACCGGAGATGAGTGCTTATGAAATTACGGAAAAAACTATAGAAAAAATTAAAATAGAAAAACCGGATCTAATTGTAATAAACTATGCAAATTGTGATATGGTGGGGCATACTGGGGTGTTCGATGCAACAGTAAAAGCAGTCGAAACAGTGGATGAATGTATAGAAAAAATTATAAAAACAGCAAATTCATTAGAATACGCAGTTGTTATAACAGCAGATCACGGTAACGCTGAAAAAATGATAGATGAAAAGGGGCTACCTTTCACATCCCATACATCAAACAAAGTTCCATTTTCAATTTTAAATTTTAACTGTAAACTAAAAAGTTATGGTAAACTTTCTGATATTGCTCCGACTATTTTAGAGATAATCGGTATAAAAAAACCAAATGAAATGACAGGAGAAACTTTAATAATTGAGAAAAATTAAAAATATAAATATTGTTGATTTTAGCATTAACAGGTAAATCTTATTTTTAATCTATTTTATCGACTGTATATTTTTTAAAAAATGAATCGAAAATAAAGCTCAAAAAACAGATAAGTACTAAAATAAACGAAAAACTTCCGGAAAAAGACGATGAAAAAATAAAAAAGTCGGGATTTATACTTTGTTTGGCTGTAGTTTCAACTAAAGAACTAATTTTGTAATTAAAAACCCATATAAAAAATGAGTTTATTATTGCATGAAAAAATCTAAACATCATAAACTTATATATATTGAAGTTATCTTTTTTGCTAAAAAGAGATAGAATCTGAAGGTGTACACAAAGTCCTCCCCAACCAAGTGCAAAAGCTATGAAAACGGAAGGATATTTGCTATTTACAAGATATGTGCAAGCAAAATTTATTTCAAGGAAAATAGACACTAGTTTTTCTAGATAGGCAGAAAAAACACCTAAATTTTTAAAAAATAAATTTATTATCGGGATAAAAGAGTAAAATATTACGACTAAAAAACACATATTTAGAACAGAATTCGCAGAGTCAATGGTAGATTCTACTACAGTGGATAGAATATTAGTTTTTTTGTTATTTTGATCAAAAATCTTATTTGTATAGAGAGTCTCTTTCGAAATTCTAGCTTTTATTCCGAGTAACATTCCTAAAATAACAGAAGATAAAACTTGAGAGATGAATACAACTGTGCCAAGTTTTATATCTTTAAGAAGAATTTTTCCAACAAGACAAATAATAAATCCGGGACCTGCTCCAAAACTAAAGCAAGTTAATCTGTTTGCCTGTTCTGAATTTATAAGACCTTTGTCTAAGAGGATTTTAGCGTTTTTTGCACCGGTTGGGTACCCTGAAATTAAACCTAGTAAAATTGAAGTGGTAGTACTTGCAGGCAAATAGAATAAAAATTCTGATATAGGAGAAAAAATTTTTTCTAATAAATTTGATATATTAGATTTTAATATAAATGAAGATAAAAAAATAAAAGGAAATAGTGATGGAATAAGAACATTATTACAAAAATAAATACCTTTTTTTGCGTTTAAAAGGTAAAAATCTTGATTTAAAATCAAAGCGAAAAATAATGAAATCACGAAAGAAAACAAAATTATATCCTTTACAGATTCAAAAAATTTTTTTAGGTTGAATAAAAAGACCATTTTTAGCACCTCTATTAATAATTACTATTATAGAAGTGTTATTTTTATTGCATTTTTAGCATATTTATTTTTGTGATTCGTTTTTTTGCGAAGTTAGGTGATATTTTGAGAAAGTTTGATTATAAGAAAATAAGGAAGGGTCTAAAGGAGTTCATAGGACTTAGTCAATTACCTATATATTCGGTATTAAGTCCTGTACACTTTGAAATAAATAGCAATAAAGAAGTAATTATAGAAGGGTGTAAATGTATTCTTAAGTACGATGAGTATGAAGTAAGAATAAGTGTGAAGGGAATGATAGTTACTTTTATTGGTAGAAATCTTTCTATCAAATGTTTGAGTCAAGATTCTCTTATAGTAGAAGGATTTGTCACGTCAATAGAATTTTTAACTTAAGGTGATATTTTTTGATTTTAGGAATGATCAGATGGCTTCTAGGATCGGTAAAGTTTGGACTTGACTCAAGCTTTTCGGAAAAATTTGTAAATGCAAGTATAAAAAGAGGAATAAAAATATTTAATTTAAAAAAAATAGGCGATAAAGTTCAAGTACAGTCATCATCTAAAGAATATATAACTTTAACAAAAATGGCTAAAAAACGAGGAATACAAATAACAATGGTAGAAAAAAAGGGATTACCATTTTTAATTGACAAATATAAATGGAGAAAAGGAATAATAATTGGTCCTATTTTATTTTTAGTAGTTTTATGTTTTTTTTCATCGTATATTTGGAGTATAGATGTTTCTGGAAACCAAAATGTTTCTGAAGAAGAAATTATAAATGTTATGAACGATCTTGGGATTTCTGGAGGATCATTAAAAAAGCGAATGGACATACAAACTTTGCGTCAAGAAGCCATGATTAGACTTAAGGATATAGCTTGGCTTTCTATAAATATAAAAGGAAGCCATGCTGAAATTTTAGTCAAAGAAAAAATAAAGGCACCTGATATCTTCCAATCTGACAAACCTTGTGACATAAGAGCAAGTTATGATGGAAAAATAGAAAGAATAGAAACTTATAAAGGAACACCAGCTGTAAGCGTGGGAGATGCAGTAGTAAAAGGACAAATACTTATAAGTGGTGTTGTAGAAAATCAATCTGGAGGAAGTTCGTTTGTGCACGCAGAAGGAAAAGTTTTTGCACTCACGAAGAGAAGCCTAAAAGAAACTGTTAAACTTTCACAGGAAAAAGCTGTAGATACAGGAAAAATTAGAAAAAAATACAGAGTTAAAATATTTGGGCTTGAAATACCTTTTGGATTGTGGTACAAAACTGACGATAGTTATAGATGTGAATTTCGTAAAGATAAACTGCGTATCGGTAAAATGGATTTTCCGGTTATCTTATATCAAGAAAAATGGTATGAGCAGGTTTGTGGTATAGTTAATATTGGCTATGATGAAGCCCTCTCTGAGGCTACTAGAATTCTAGGTGAAAGAGAGAGTGCTGACTTTGGTGGTAAAAAAATACTGAGTAAGTACACAGAGGATAAAAAAGAAGACGGTTTGTGTACTGTGTTTGTTTCGTATGATTGTTTGGAAGACATAGGACTTGAGGAAGAGATTAGGTTTGATTATGATCATGCGTAGGGAGGTAGAAAATGTTAAAAATAGTAAAAAATAGGTAAAAAGCATCAAATATTATGTAAAAATTGGATTTATATATAAATAATAGTGATAAATTTTATATTTATTAAAAATATGTTTGACAAATAGTGAATAATATATTATAATGGTAGTATGTGGGACACTAAAGTTTTGTGTGTAGGTCTGTATTTGAGATTTTTATTTGTGTGTTTTTTTAAAAGTAAAGGTGGGCTGTTGGTTCCGGTGTAGAAAGAAAGGATGACATTTTTTATGGCAGTAGACAAAATCAGAGTGGTGATAACGAATGAACAGAAGGACATAAAGGTTCCTACTGGCCTTCGTATGCTGATTAGAAGATGCTGTAACGCTGTTCTTAAACTTGAAAAATTTGAAGGTTCTGCTGAAATAAACGTAACTTTGGTAGATAATGAGTATATCAGAAAATTAAACAAAAAGCACAGAAACAAGGATTCTGCAACTGATGTTCTGTCTTTTCCGATGGGAAAAGGCGGCAAGTATGAAATAAACCCTGAAACAGGAGCTCAGATGCTCGGAGATATCGTTATTTCCATGGACAAAGTACTGGAACAACATGGTCTTTATGGCCATTCGCTTCAGAGAGAAATGATTTATCTTGTTGCGCACGGTATGCTTCATCTGATTGGTTATGATCATGAGTCTAGTGATGTTGAAAAGGTTAGAATGAGGGAGAAAGAGGAAACTGTTATGGATCTTTTGGGACTTCCGTGCACTTCTTCTTACGTAATGAGTGACAGATAGGTACTTATGTGGGAGATTTTTAAAATTTAAAGATCACTAAACTAGTAGAAAACTTTGGCCATCTTAGCAAATAAATATACGCTAAGGTGGTTATGTATTTGAAAAGGAGGGAAAAGATTGTGAATATTATTGACGAAAAAAATTTAAATACAAAATCAATTTTTCTTTCTATTTTAGGAAACGCAAATGTAGGCAAATCATCGCTTTTGAATATGATTTTAGGGAAAAAAATTTCAATTGTTAGTCCAAAACCACAAACGACAAGAAATAGAATAAACGGCATTTATACTGATGGACGTATTCAGATTGTTTTTACTGATATACCAGGCTTTCTTTCTCCTAAAACTACTTTGGAACATTATATGAATCACGAGATATATAGTGCTGCAAAGGGATCAGATGCTTGCTTATATATGATTGAAGCTGGAAAAAACTTGTTGCCTAGAGAAAAAATAGCTATTGAGAAGTTAAAAAAAATGAAAATCCCCATAGTTGTTGCTATAAATAAGATTGATTTAGTAAAAAATAAACCTTTACTTTTAAAACAGATTGACGAAATTTCACAGGAATTTTTGGGAAGCGATATTTTATTAGTCTCGGCAAGAACTGGCAGTGGAGTTAATGAGCTTTTAGACAAAGTAAAAAAATTAGCAAAGCCGTCTGTTTTTTATTTTGAAAATGATAAGTGTACTGACCAAAGTGAGGGTAACATAATAAGGGAAATAATAAGAGAGAAACTTCTATATTTTTTGGATAAAGAGGTTCCTCATGGAGTAGCAGTTGTTGTTGATTCTATTGAAAAATCAAGAGAAGATAAGTTAAATATAAGCTGTGTCATATACTGTGAGCGTGATGGTCATAAAGGTATAATAGTAGGCAAGCACGGTTTGATGATTAAAAAAATAGGGATTTTCGCAAGGAAAGATATTGAGAGTTTTACTAAAATGAAGGTAAATTTAAATATATGGGTAAAAACTAAAAAAAATTGGAAAAACAAAGAAAGTGTTTTAAAGGAATTAGGATATACAGTCTAAACTTGGTTTATAGTTGAATTATTTGTATGATTTGGTAACATTTTATTTTTATCATTTATAGTTGTCAAAAGATTGTTTTTTAATATTGAGACTGTTTATAGTTTTAGTTTTTTAGTATAAATGAAGCTATTTTGGAGGTGAATTTCTGTATATGTATATCCGGCTAAATGGTATAATTGTTAGTCCTACAAATTTATATAATGGAAGTAAAATTGCTAATTTTTTAACAGATCAAAAGGGTATAATTAAAGTGTTTGTAAAAGGGACGATGTCTAGCAGAAGCCAAAATTTATCGGTTTCTCAGCTTTTATGCTACTCAAGGTTGGTGCTTTACAGTGGAAAAAGTGGATATTCGATCAATGAAGCAGAAGTAAACGAATCTTTCTCTGGGTTAAGAAACGACATAAATAAACTGTCTTTAGCTCAGTATTTTTGTGAAGCTATGTATTTTATGGCTCCGAAAGAAGAGCAGGCTGTCGATTATCTTCGGCTTTTGCTAAATTCACTTTCTTATCTCGAAACAGGAAAAAGAGAAGAGCGTTTAATAAAACCTATTTTTGAGATGAGACTTTGTACATTAGCTGGTTATATGCCGGATTTATCATCGTGTTGCAAATGTAATACCTATAGACCGTCTGATATGTATTTTTCTATTGAAAATTCAGTTTTAATATGTAGTAGATGCTTGAAATACAAAGATGAATCTAATTATATCCATTTAAAATCTGGAGTTTCAGAAGCCTTACGGCATGTAGTATACTCAAAAATGGACAAGTTATTTTCGTTTAAAATTTCAGACAAATGCTGTGAGGATTTTTTTGACATATCTGAAAAATATATTTTGATAAACTCGTATACTAAATTTAAGGCTTTGGATTTTTATAAAAGTTTATCGAGATAGATGGACTAGGTTTAAAGAGGGGCGAAGTTATGAATGAAAATCTTAGAAACATGGAATTTGACAAAATATTAGAACTTTTGTCGAATGAAGCAAAAAGTCATCGTGCAAAAGAAAATCTTAAAAAAATTCTACCAATGAAAAATTTAGAAAAAGCTGAAAAATTGCTTGTGGAAACTTATGAAGCATATAATCTTGCTGTAAGATTTTCTTTTCCACCGATTGATCGAATTCTCCAGATAGAGAATATAATCAAAAGGGTGTTAAATGGAGCTACTCTTTTGAGTTTTGAGTTTTTAATAATTCTTTCTACTCTTAAGTGCGTAAGAAAAATAAAAGAATGGAAGAATTCATGTGGGAATGTTGATTATAAAGTACTTGAAAAATTTGACGCAATTTCTGTAAATAACTATTTGGAAAAAAAAATTGAAAGCGTCATAATATCAGAAAATGAGATTGGTGACGATGCCTCTTACGAACTTTTTAATATTAGAAAAAAGATAAAAAATATTAATCAAAGGATACAAAATAGACTAGAAAAGATGATTAAATTGCCTAATTATAAAAAATATTTAACTGATTCAGTTATCACAGTTCGTTCCGGGAGATTTGTTATTCCAGTAAAGAAGGAACAGAAGTCAAAAGTAGAGGGTTTTGTACACGATGTTTCTAGCAGTGGCTCTACTCTTTTTATTGAACCGGAGGGTGTGGTAAATGATAACAATATCATAAATGAACTAAGAGTACTTGAAAAAAAGGAAATAGAGAAGATACTTTTTAGTTTAACTAGAGAAGTTGAAAAGTTTTCTGAAAATATTATAAGTAACTATAAAAAAGTAATAGAAATAGATGAAATTTTTGCAAAAGCTTCTCTTGCTATAAAAATGGATGCAATAAAACCGAATTTGAATGAAAATGGAGTTATAAATTTAAAAAAAGCTCGGCATCCTCTTATTCTCAAAGAAAAAGTGAAGCCAATTGACGTAAATCTTGGAATTGATTTTGATACACTTGTAATTACAGGAGCAAATACGGGAGGAAAAACAGCTTCCATAAAAACTATTGGTCTGATGTGCGCTATGGCGGCAAGTGGTATGATGATTCCGGCTAAAGAGACAAGTCAAGTTTCAGTTTTTGACGAAATTTTTACTGAAATTGGAGATAAACAAAGTATACTGGGTTTTGAGTCTACTTTTTCATCACATATGAAAAATATTGTAAACATTGTAGAAAAAACTACAGATAAAACTTTAGTTCTAATTGACGAAATAGGTTCCGGAACAGACCCGGAGGAAGGGGCATCTCTTGCTATAGCAATAATAGATAGTTTGAGAAAAAAGAAAGCAAAACTTGCAGTCACAACACATTATAGTGAGCTTAAAGAATATGCTTTTTCAAAAGAAGGAGTTCAGTGTGCTAGTTGTGAATTCGATGCGGAAAAACTTAAACCTACATATAAAATTCTGATCGGAAGTGTTGGAAGTTCGAACGCATTTTTTATATCGGAAAAATTAGGACTTAGTTTTGATATAATAAAAAGAGCTAAGGATATTTTGGGTAGCGAAAAAATGCGTATTCGTAATTTTTTTAATAGTTTTGACAAAAAACAAAAAGAGTTAAATGAAAAAATAGAAAATATAGAAAAACTTTATAATCAAGCGAAAATAGAAAAAGAAAATGCAGAAAAAGAAAGAAAAAAACTCGAAAATGAATGTGATAATATTTTAAATGAAGCTAGATTTAAGGCAAAATTTATACTTGATGAAACAAAACATGAGTTAGAAAAACTACTAAAATCCATAAGTGATTCTAAAAAACAAATGAAAGATCTTTCTGCTGAAAATCGGCACAAAATAAAAGAAAAACTGAATTATATAGAAAATATTGTAGATCCGATAGAAAATAAAAGTAAGAATAAGAACTATAGTAACCAAAAATTTAAACAAGGAGACAAAGTTTTTGTAATTAGTTTTGGAAAAGAAGGAATAGTTTGTTCCGATGAAGATTCATCCGGAAATTTTATGATAATGATAGGTAAACTAAAGGTTAGACTTAATAAATCTGATTTAAAGTTATGTAATAAAGAACAAAGGATTAGTAAAATAAATACTTTTAAGAGAAATTTTGACAAAAAAGTTTCAATGGAGATAGACTTAAGAGGAAAGAATTTGGTAGAATCTATACAAGAACTTGAAATTTTTATAGATAGCTCTTTTCTTTCAAGGATAAAAAAAGTTACCATTATACATGGAAAAGGTAGTGGAGTACTTAGAAAAGGTATTCATGATTTTTTGAAAAATAACAAACATGTTAAAAGTTTTAGACTTGGGGAATTTAATGAAGGTGGTACAGGAGTAACGATTGTATGTTTGATTTAGAAAACAAATTAAAAAGGGTAAAAAAAGTTAGAAAAAGTGGCAAAATAGCTCTTGGAGCAGTGATAACCTGCCTGTGCACGGTTTTAAATGTGCTAGCGACAATAATACCAGCTGCCGGTTATGTTTTTCCGGCATCAGCTGGAATATTTGCACTAATTCCAGTTTTTGAGTCAAGCTTTGAACTCGGATATATGGTTTATTTTTCGACGTCATTTTTGTCGCTTTTGCTTTGTATAAATAAGTTTTCAGTTTTAAATTTTGTAATGTTTTTTGGATTTTACCCAATAATTAGACTAAAAATAAAAAGCATGAACTTTATTGCTGAAATTTTTAAATTTTTTATCAATATTTTTGTTTTTAACTTTTCAATGATTTTAAAATTTGTTATGGAGATTTACATTTTTTCGATACCAGAAGAATCGCTTTATTTTTACGAAATTTACTGGCCCTATATCCTATTAGCTATTGCAAATGTTGTATTTTTAATGTATAATAGGTGCATAGATAAGTTTATACTATTTTATTTTTATTTTTTGCAGGAAAAGTTAAAAAAGTCTTTGAAACTCTGATTTTATAAATTTATAGGTTTGAAAGGTGAAAAATTATGAATAACAAGCAAAAATACTATATAACTACTCCTATTTATTATCCGTCTGGCAAGGCTCATCTTGGTCACAGCTATAGTACAGTGGCAGCTGATGTTATGGCAAGATATAAAAGACTTCAGGGTTTTGATGTTATGTTTTTAACTGGAACTGATGAACATGGTCAAAAGATAGCAGTTAATGCACAGAAAGAGGGAGTAAGCCCTAAAAAATATGTAGACAAAATAGTTGGAGATTTTAAGAGTTTGTGGAAAACTTTGGGTATATCCAATGATAAATTCATAAGAACAACAGATGAGTACCACAAAGAAGCTGTGAGAAAAATTTTTAAAGCTCTTTATGAAAAGGAGGAAATATACAAAGGTAAATACAAGGGATGGTACTGTAGACCCTGTGAATCCTTTTTTACCGACTCTCAAATAATTGAAGGAAAATGTCCAGATTGCAATCGGGATGTTGAGTGGACTGAAGAGGAATCGTATTTTTTTAAACTTTCCAAGTATGCAGATAAATTGATTGAACTTTATAAGAAAAATCCAGAATTTATTCAGCCGGAATCTAGAAAAAATGAAATGATAAAGTTTATAGAGCAAGGGCTTGACGATTTATGTGTGAGCAGAACGAGCCTTAATTGGGGGATTAGCGTAGATTTTGACGAAAATCACGTGGTTTATGTGTGGCTTGACGCCCTTACAAATTATATTACGGCTATGGGGTATGGATCTAGTGACGATTCTTATTACAAAAAATACTGGCCGGCGGATGTCCACTTTGTAGGTAAAGAAATTGTCAGGTTTCACGCAGTTATTTGGCCTGCAATTTTAATGGCTCTGGATTTACCACTTCCAAGTAAAATATATGGACATGGCTGGCTTCTTTTTGGTAGTGGTGAAAAGATGTCTAAATCTCGCGGAAATGTGGTTGATCCGATCATTCTGTGTGATAGATACGGGACAGATGCCGTAAGATATTTTTTAATGCGGGATATTCCCTTTGGAACAGATGGATTTTTTACGAACGAAGCTTTAATTAACAGGATTAATTTCGATTTAGCTAATGATCTAGGCAATTTGCTTTCTAGAACTGTAGCAATGGTAGAGAAATATTTTGACGGTACGCTTATTGAAGAAAAAAAAGAAGGGAATTTAGATATTGAACTCAGGAGCATTGCACGCACTACAGTTGGAGATTACGAAAATAATATGGATAAATTTAAATTTTCGTCGGCTCTTTCGAAAGTTTGGCTTTTGGTATCGAGATGTAACAAATATATAGATGAGACTATGCCGTGGGAACTTGGAAAAACTCCTGAAAATAGAGATCGACTCGCATCGGTACTTTATAATCTTTGTGAATGTCTTAGAATAATTTCAGTTCTTTTAGAACCTTTTATGCCACAAACTTCTAATGAAATAAAGCATCAAATTGGGGCAGATTCTAGTATGTGTAGTTGGAAACTTGTCCGTGAATGGGAGGTGCTTCCACAGGAACTAAAAGTTTTTAAAGGTGCACCGCTTTTCCCAAGAATAGATGTAGATAAAGAAATAAAAGAGCTAGAGAAAATCTTAAATTCTTCAGATGATCCTAATTCAGAGGGTAGTCAACAAAATAATTTGGTAACATATATTGACATAGAAGATTTTGCAAAAGTTAAGCTTATTGCAGCAAAAATTCAAGAATGTGAACCTGTAAAAAAATCTAAAAATCTTTTAAAACTCATGCTAAATGACGGAGAAAATATACGCACTGTTGTTTCAGGAATATCAAAATATTATAATCCTAGCGATTTAATAGGTCGCAGTGTGATTTTAGTTTCAAATTTAAAATCAGCTAAATTATGTGGTGTGGAAAGTAGTGGGATGATTTTAGCTGCAGACTGCAAAAACGGGGTAAAGGTCGTGTTTGTTGATGATTTACCTCCAGGCAGTAAAATAAGGTAGACGGTAAGGGGATATGTGTAATATGATATTTGACTCCCATGCCCATTACGATGATAAGGCGTTTGACGATGATAGGGAAGAGATTTTAGGCTCTTACTTAAAGGAATCTGGTGTTTTTGCGGTCGTAAATGCAGGTGTAAGTATAGAAAGTTCTAGAAAATCTATATATCTTGCCGAAAAATATCCGTATATTTTTGCATCTGTCGGAATTCACCCCGAACACGCGTCAGAATTTAATTTTGCAGATCTAGAAGTTTTGAAGGATTTATCGAAAAATGAGAGAGTAGTTGCTATAGGGGAAATAGGTCTTGATTATCACTACGAAGGATATGATAAAGATAAACAAAGGGAACTTTTCGAAAAACAAGTTATTATTGCGAATGAATTATCTTTGCCAGTTGTTATTCATGATAGGGAAGCTCATGTTGACACTCTTGATATACTTAAAAAATACAAACCAAAAGGCGTAGTGCATTGTTTTTCTGGAAGTTTTGAGATGGCAGAAGAAATAATAAAACTCGGAATGTTTTTAGGAATAGGTGGAGTTGTGACTTTTAAAAATGCAAAAAAACTTGTAAAAGTTGTAGAAAAAGTTTCACTTGATTCCATTTTACTTGAAACTGATGCTCCGTATTTAGCCCCTGAACCGTTTCGTGGGAAAAGATGTGATTCGTCATATATAAAGTTTATAGCAGAAAAAATTGCAAGCATAAAAGAAGAGCCTTTTGATGAAATTTTGCAGAAAACGAAATTGAATGCCGTAAAACTTTTTGGTCTGGAGGGTGTCTTTTGAGGATTGGTCATGGCTACGATGTTCATAAATTGGAAAAAGATAGGGAGCTTATACTTGGAGGAGTTAAAATTGATTATGAATTCGGACTTTTAGGACACTCTGATGCTGATGTGCTTGTTCACGCTGTTATGGATTCAATTTTAGGAGCAGCAAAAATGGGGAATATTGGGAAGTTGTTTCCGGATGATGATCTTAGGTATAAAGACGAAAGTAGCCTAGTTTTGCTGAAAAAGGTCTGTCAAATAGTAAATGAAAAATCTTATAAAATTGTGAATATAGATAGTACAGTTATAGCACAAAAGCCCAAATTGAGTTTGTATTTAAACGAGATGGAAAAAAATATAGCAAAGGTTTGTAAAATAGACGAAAATATGGTAAGTGTTAAAGCAACAACGGAAGAAGGATTAGGCTTTACGGGAAAATGCGAAGGAGTAGCTGCGCACGCAGTTTGCTTGATAGATTTGATATAGATAATGAAGTGATATTTATGGTTTTTATTTTGAGCAAATTGAGGAAATCAAGAAAAACGCTTTCTGTTATGGAGTCTTGTACTGGAGGGGAGATATGTAGCGAGATTACAAATGTGAATGGGGCGTCAGATGTATTTAAATGCGGGGTTGTTGCGTATTCTAATGAATATAAAATAAAATTTGGAGTAAAGCCTGAAGCGATAGATAGATTTGGTGTATATAGTTTTGAGACGGTGTTTCAGATGGGAAAATGTATATCGGAGTTTACTAATTCAGATTATGGGCTTTCTGTTTCAGGTAAACTTAATTTTAAAGATTCGGAAAACCCCGAAGGGGAGGATAATTTGGTGCATATAGGATTCTTTGATTCTAAAAATAATAAATTTTTCTATAAAAAAGTTAGAGTTTACTACGGGACAAAACGGCAAAATAAAGAAACTATCAAAAGGGAAATTATAAGGTTTTTAAAAAAAATCCTATAAGTATGGTAAATATTTAAAATATGAAAAATGATAAAGATTGACAAAAAAATGATAAGCTTGTAAAGTATTTGTATATGGTGTTTACACGAATTTTTGTGGAGGGATTTAAGGTGAGCGATATTGCGGTTAAAGAAGAGAACGGTTTTATAAAAGGTTTAAAAGATGGTGTACCAATTAGTTTAGGTTATTTCCCGGTTGCGTTCGCGTTTGCAGTTGCTGCAACTAAGTTGGGGTTTCCTATTTGGCTTGCTGAACTTATGGATGCTTTAGTTTATACAGGTTCTGGTCAGTTTGCGGTTTTAAACCTTATTCAAGGCGGGGAAACAGCGCTGTTTATGTATGCGCTTACTATTTTTGCTATAAACTGTAGGTACATACTTTTGTCTTTGGCACTTTCACAGAGGCTGGACCCGAGCGTTGGGGTACTCCAGAGGATGGTTTTTGGATTTTTTAATACAGATGAAATATTTGCAGTTGCAACCCAAGGAAAAGGAAAGTTGAAAGCCCCTTACTTGTTCGGTGTGGCAACAGCACCGTATATTGGTTGGGCTATTGGAAGTTTAATTGGGTGTTTGTTTACTGATATGATGCCTGTTTCTGTGAGCATGGCTATGGGGATTATTTTGTATGCGATGTTTATAGCGATAATTGTTCCGGCTGTTAAGAATTCTAGACCAGTTTTATGGATAGTTTTGATTTCTATAGTGCTAAGTTTTGTTATGGAGTGTAACCCGTTTGTAAGAAAGTTCCTTTCTGCAGGATGGATTATAATAATTTGTGCATTTGTTTCATCACTTATAGGGGCGGTATTGTTTCCAATTAGCGATGAGGAGGAAATAGAGTAATGAACTACCAGAAAGTAATAATTATAATTTTGATTGCAGCAGTAGTAATGTATGCAATGAGAGTATTGCCACTTGTTTTTTGTAAAGGCAAAATAAAAAATAGGTTTTTACAGTCTTTCTTATCATATATCCCGTACGCAGTTTTGACTTCAATGACGATTCCAGAAGTCTTTAGTTCAACATCTAATGCATTTTCAGCAAGTGTTGGGGTTTTGGTGGCTATAGTGTTAGCTTATTTCGGGCAGGGGCTTTTGGTAGTTGCGTTGTCTTCCACTATTGTGGTTTTCTTAGTTGAGCAGATTATGAATATGGTAAAATTTTAGTAGTTATTGGGATAAATATTAGTCTTTATAGCCTAATTCTTGTTGTGGTTTCACATAATCACGCAATTGTTAGGTTTAAATTTTGCATATATCAATAAATTAAATAAAAAATTTGACATATTAAGAATTAATATATATAATAGCACAGTAAAGATGGTTGAAAACTTAGCATTTTTGTTATTGTTAATTAATATAAAGAGTTTAGGTTGTGGTTTGCTTTGATGGGAGTGATTTAGATGCAGAAAAACTATGGAAATGAAAGCATATCATCGCTTAAAGGTGCAGATAGAGTTAGAAAGCGTCCGGCTGTTATATTTGGTTCTGATGGAATAGAAGGATGTCAGCATTCGGTTTTTGAAATTATATCAAATTCTATAGACGAAGCAAGAGAGGGCTATGGTAACTGTATAACTGTAACAAAGTATGAAGATAATTCTATAGAGATTGAAGATTCTGGAAGAGGAATTCCAGTTGATTTTAATAAAAACGAAAATAGATATAATTGGGAACTTTTGTTTTGTGAACTTTATGCCGGAGGGAAATATAATAATCAAGAGTCTCAAAATTACGAATATTCTTTAGGACTTAATGGTTTGGGTCTTTGCTCGACTCAATACGCCTCTGAATATATGGATGTTGTTATAAAAAGGGATGGGCTTAAATATAGTTTACATTTTGAAAAAGGTAAGAATATAGGCGGACTCAAAAAAGAAAATTGCACGGAAAAAACTACAGGAACAAAAATAAGGTGGAAACCTGATATTGAAGTTTTTACAGATATAGATATCCCGGAAGAATATTTTGTTGATATGATAAAAAGACAATCGGTAGTAAATGCCGGGTTAAAATTTATTTTTAGAATAGAAGAAAACGGGAATTTTAAAGAGAGTGAGTTTACTTATGAAAATGGTATTGTAGATTATGTAAAAGAAATTGTAAATGAGACTTCTCTGACATCTGTGCAAAGTTGGCAGTCTGAGAAAATTGTAAGAGATAGGGAAGATAAACCGGAATACAAAACTAAAATTGAAGTTGCACTTTCGTTTTCTAATAAAATTAGTTTAGCTGAATATTATCATAATTCTAGCTGGCTCGAACATGGAGGAGCGCCAGAAAAAGCTGTAAGGAACGCTTTTGTTTCCAAAATAGATTCACACATAAGAAGAATAGGAAAATATAATAAAAATGAAAGTAAAATAACTTTTGCGGATATAGAGGATTGCTTAGTAATTGTAATTTCTTCGTTTTCAAGTGTTACTTCGTATGAAAATCAAACAAAAAAATCAATAACAAATAAAGGAATCCAGGAAGCCATAACAGAAATGTTAAAACATTTTTTAGAAGTTTATTTTATAGAAAATCCACTAGATGCTGACAAGATTTGCAATCAAATACTTGTTAATAAAAGAAGTAGAGAAGACGCTGAAAAAACTAGGTTAAATCTTAGAAAGAAATTAACTGGGAATATGGATATGACGAGCAGAATTGCAAAATTTGTAGATTGCAGAAGTAAAGATTACACTATGCGTGAACTTTTTATAGTCGAGGGAGATTCTGCTCTAGGAGCTTGTAAACAAGCTAGAGATCCGAATTTTCAGGCAATAATTCCAATAAGAGGGAAAATTCTTAACTGCCTTAAGTCTGACTACAGTAAAATATTTAAAAATGATATTATTGTAGATTTGATAAAAGTTTTAGGTTGTGGTGTAGAAGTAAAATCTCCTAAAATAGGGAAAGATATGTTGTCGTTTGATATAAATCTTCTAAGATGGAGTAAAGTTATTCTTTGTACGGATGCTGACGTTGACGGTTTTCAAATTAGAACTCTTTTACTTACAATGCTCTATAGACTTACTCCTTCTCTTATTAAGGAGGGAAAAGTATTTATTGCCGAGTCACCTCTTTACGAGATAAACACTAAAAATGAAACCTATTTTGCGTACAATGAAGAAGAAAAAGAGAAGTTTTTAAGTAAAATAGGAAATGAAAAATATACGATTCAAAGATCAAAAGGTCTTGGTGAAAATGAACCAGATATGATGAGTTTAACTACTATGAATCCTGAAACTAGACGTCTTATAAAAGTAATGCCAGAAGATGCAAGAAAAACAGCTAAAATATTTGATATTTTACTCGGTGATGATTTATCTGGCAGAAAAAAATATATAGTAGAAAAGGGACATTTGTATTTAGCTTCTGCAGATGTGAGTTAAAATCAAGAAAAAAGAGGTGATTTTAGTTGGGAAAATATAGTTCAAAAGGTTCAGAAAAACAGTTTAATAAGCATTCTGGTTTTATAGAAGGTGCCGGAGAAGTAAAAGAACAAAAAATAGTGAAAACAATAGAAAATAATTATATGCCATATGCTATGAGCGTAATTATGTCGCGTGCAATTCCTGAAATAGATGGTTTTAAGCCATCTCATAGAAAACTTTTATATACAATGTATAAAATGGGCCTGTTAAATTCACAAAGAACAAAGTCAGCTAATATAGTAGGGCAAACTATGAAATTAAATCCACATGGAGATAGCGCTATATATGATACGATGGTAAGACTTAGTCGAGGTAATGAAGCATTACTTCACCCTTATATAGATTCAAAAGGAAATTTCGGAAAATTTTATTCAAGAGACATGGCATATGCAGCGTCTAGATATACAGAGGCGAAATTAGACGAAATATGCACTGAACTTTTTAAAGATATTGAGAAAAATACTGTTGATTTTGTTGATAATTACGACAACACTTTAAAAGAGCCAGTTTTGTTACCGGCAAGTTATCCGTCGATACTTGTAAACGCAAATACAGGTATTGCAGTCGGTATGGCTAGTTCAATTTGTCCTTTTAATTTAAGGGAAGTTTGTAAAACTGCAATAGAGCTTATAAAAAATAAAAATCATGATATCTGTAAGACTTTAATTGCTCCGGATTTTCCAGGTGGGGGCCATATAGTATATCAAGAAGAAAAAATAAGAGAAATTTACGAAACTGGAAAAGGTGGAATAAAAGTCCGAGCACGTTATTTTTACGATAAGGACTCAAATTGTATTGATATAAGCAGCATTCCGTCTACAACAACTAGCGAAGCTATAATTGAAAAAGTAATAGAAATGGTAAAATTGGGGAAAGTTAAAGAAATATCTGATATACGAGATGAAACTGGACTAGACGGCTTGAAAATAACAATAGATTTAAAACGTGGCTTTGATCCTGATAAACTTATGAATAAACTTTTCAAAATTACACCTCTTGAAGATACGTTCTCTTGTAATTTTAATATTTTAGTTGACTCTAAACCGAAAGTTATGGGAATAAAGGAAATATTTCAGGAGTGGATTTTGTTTCGCGAAAAATGTATAAAAAGAAGAACAGAGTTTGACCTTGATAAGAAAAAACAAACGCTCCATTTACTTTATGGTCTAAAAACAATTTTAGTCGATATAGATAAAGCTATTTCAATTATTAGAAATACCCAGCAGGATTCTATGGTTATACCAAACTTAATGAATGGATTTAAAATAGATAAAATCCAAGCTGAATACGTTTCTGAAATAAAGCTTCGGCATTTAAACCGAGAATACATTATAAAGAAGACAGATGAAACTCAAAAACTTGAAGGAGAGATTCAAAGTTTAGAAAATATACTTAAAGATAAATCTAAAATTGAACATATAATTATGAATGAACTTGAAGAAGTTGCAGCTATTTACGGAAAACCTAGAAAAAGTATGATAATTTATCCAAAAGAAATTGAAACTTTTGAAGATGAAGAAGATGAAATTGACTATCCTGTTACATTATTTTTTACAAGAGAAGGATATTTCAAAAAAATCACCCCACAATCTTTAAGGCTTGGAAGTGAACATAAATTAAAAGAGGGCGATAAAATACTTCAAAGTGTGGAAGGAAGCAACAATTCAGATCTTTTGTTTTTTTCAAATAAGTCAAAAGTTTATAAAATGAAAGCGAATATGTTTCCAGATTCAAAGGCCAGTGTTTTTGGAGATTTTATAGGCGCAAAAGTTTCAGCAGCTGAAGATGAAGAGATAGTTTATATGGCTGTAACTAAAGACTATAGTGGGTTTATGCTATTTTTTTTCGAAGATGGACGAGTTGCAAAAGTTGACATGAAATCGTATTTGACGAAAACAAATAGGAAAAAACTTGTAAGTGCTTTTTCTGATAAAGCAAAGCTTGTCAGATGTTTTTATTTATTAAAAGATTTTGAATTTTTCCTAGTTTCTTCTGCTGGAAAAGCGATTAAATTTAGCACTTCTCTCCTTAATAAAAAAACATCAAAAAATACAATGGGAGTACATGTTATGACACTAAAAAAAGATCAAAAATTAGCCAAAGTATCAGTTTGCAGTGAAAAAAACAAAAATGCACTGGAAAAATATAATGTTAAAAATATTCCAGTTGTGGGTTATAATTATTCAGGAGATATTGATGAAATGCAATTGACATTTTGACAAAATAGAGAGGGATTTTTATTGAAAAGAGTTTTTTTATTGGTTTTAGACAGTTTCGGAATTGGGGAAATGCCGGATGCAAATCTTTATGGGGACAAAGGCAGCAACACTTTGGCGTCCTGTTTAAAAAGTAAATATATAAAAATTGAAAACATGAAAAAGTTAGGTCTTTTTAATATAGATGGGGTGCGCGGTTTTTGCCAAGATTTAGGAAAAAATTTTGAAATACCTGAAAATTCTCTAGGAAGCTTTGCTAGAATGGAGGAAGCATCGAAAGGGAAAGACACAACTATAGGACACTGGGAGATTGCCGGAATAGTATCAGGAAAAGCTTTACCGACTTTTCCAAACGGTTTTCCGAGTGAAATTATAGGAAAATTTAAAAATTTAACTAACCGGGAAATTTTGTGCAACAAAGCTTATTCTGGGACAGAAGTTATTAAAGATTACGGGGAAGAAAGCATAGAAAAAAAAGCTTTAATTGTCTATACTTCAGCGGATAGCGTTTTTCAAATTGCAGCTCATAAATCAATAGTTTCAAAAGATCAACTTTATGAATACTGCAAGATAGCAAGAGAAATTTTAGTCGGAGATTTTTCTGTTGGGAGAGTCATAGCAAGACCTTTTGGAGGAAAGTACCCTGATTTTAAAAGAATTGAAGGTCGGCACGATTTTTCTCTCTCTCCACCGGGGAAAACAATGCTTGATCTGATTTCAGAAAATGGTCAGGAAGTTATTGCAATTGGGAAAGTAAGTGATATTTTTGCAGGAAAAGGGATTACAAAAAAAATTGAAACAGTAAATAATGAAGATGGGATAAAAAGATTGGTTGAATGTCAGAAAAAGGAATTCTTAGGTCTTTGTTTTTTAAATCTGGTTGATTTTGATATGCTTTATGGGCACAGAAACGATGTAGATGGCTATGCAAGGGCACTTACATATTTTGATAATTGTCTTTATGAGATTCAAAAAAATATGAAAGAAGAAGATGTTATGATTATAACTGCAGATCATGGATGTGATCCGTTGAGTCAGTCTACTGATCATTCAAGGGAATATACTCCGATGCTAATTTTTGGAAAAAATATAAAGTGCGGAGTTAATTTAGGAACTAGAAAAACTTTTTCGGACATTTCGGCTACAATTTTAGAGTATTTAGGGATAGAAAACACATTGAAAGGGGAATCATTTTTGAGTTATGTTACAGGATAAAAATTTAAAAAAAGATGTATTTAATTGGTTGAAAAAGGGAATAATATGTACTGCCAGTATAGTACTTTTGGGGGTTGCGACTGTTTTAGCTGTAAGGGCGATGCTGGGGAATGATCCTATTTCTGTTCTTTATGATGGACTCGGGGTTTCTACTAAAATAAATATGGGAATAGCAGCAAATATAATTAACTGTATTTTAGCGTTAGTTGTTTTTTTTCTAGATAGAAAATACATACATGTTGGGACCGTTATATACGCACTAGTTCTAGGTTCTTCTATAACTTTGGGGCTGAATCTTTACGATTCTTTGAATTTACCCGGAGATTTATTATTTAGAATTTTTATAGCGATTGCTGGATATTTATTAGCGTTTGTAGCGCTTGGGGCATTTGTTGCGATAGATATAGGAGTAGATCCATGGACTGCTGCTGCGCTTATGCTTAGTAAAAAAATTCAAAAACCGTTTTCAAGAGTCAGAATAATTATAGATACATCTGCTTTAATAATTGGGTGGTTTTTGGGTGGAACGGTAGGAGTGATGACTCTAGTGGCAGCTATTGTTGCTGGACCAGTTATACAAAAAGTTGCAGAATTTCTTGACAAAATATTTAGCAAAGTGTTAGAATAATCCTGGTGGCAGCTGAGCACATTTATCAGTATTGTTGGCACAATTTAACTATTAATGGAGGGTATTTATGTCTAATACGCCTACTCCTCATATATCGGCAAAACTAGGCGAAATAGCGAAAACTGTACTTATGCCAGGAGATCCACTTAGGGCTAAGTATATTGCGGAGAGTTTTTTAGAAGATACAGTTTGCTTTAATTCTGTTAGAAATATGCTAGGATTTACCGGAAGGTATAAAGGTAAAGAAGTTTCTGTAATGGGTGGTGGAATGGGAATTCCTTCTATTGGCATTTACAGTTATGAACTTTTTAACTTTTATGGTGTCGAAAGTATAATAAGAATAGGTACAGCCGGTGCAATTAATAGTAGTGTCAAGCTTAGAGATGTTGTTATAGCTATGGGAGCTTGTACAAATTCTAGGTACGCAAAGCAATATAATCTTCCAGGGACGTTTGCGCCAATTGCATCTTATGATTTGCTCAGTTTAGCTTGTATCAATGCCAAAGATTTTAACATAAAAGTTAAAGTTGGGAACGTCTTATCGTCGGATAATTTTTACAGTGATGATGCTGATTCATTGTTGAGTTGGGACAAAATGGGGGTTTTGGCCGTGGAGATGGAAGCAGCAGGACTTTATATGAATGCAGCAAGATCTGGTAAAAAAGCACTCTGTATTTTAAGTATTTCTGATTGCCCGCTTAGAGGGGAATCGTTGTCTTCTGTTGATCGCCAAAATAGTTTTACTGATATGATGAAAATAGCTTTAGAGACAGCTTGAGTTTTTTATTTAAGTTGTCTTTTTATTTTTTGTGGCTCAAGTGTTAATTGTTTAGTTGGAGGAAAGTTATGAAAAAATATAAAGTCCTGATTTTAGTTTTTTTTGTGTTGATTTTTTTAGCAGGGTGTACAAATTTAGGTACGGATAATTATAGTTTTTCAGTTGCTATGGTAACTGATACTGGTGGAGTTAATGATCAGTCATTTAATATGTCTTCTTGGCAGGGTTTGTGTCAATTTGCAGAAAGAACAGGCTCGAAAGTAAGTTACGTTGAATCTCGCCAATCTTCAGATTATTCTATGAATATAGATAGACTTGCTGACGAACAAGTAAACCTTATATGGGGGATAGGTTTTTCTCTTGCAGACGTTGTTGAGCTAGCAGCGAAAACAAATCCAGAACTAAATTACGCTATAGTTGACTATTCATACGGAGAAAACACGCTTGATAATGTAACAGGAGTGGTTTTTAGAGCTGAAGAGTCAGCGTTTTTGGCAGGGTACATAGCTGGGAGGACTACTAAAACGAATAAAATAGGATTTGTTGGAGGAATAAACAGTATAGTCATAGATCAGTTTGAGTATGGGTACAGGGCTGGGATTGACTATGCGGCTAAAGAACTTGGGACTGAAATTGAATTTGTTTCTCAGTATGCAGAGAGTTTTAGTGACGCTGCAAAAGGTAAGGCCATAACACTTAAAATGATTTCTGGTGGATGCGATATAATTTTCCATGCTGCAGGAGGAGCTGGAGTTGGGGTTATAGAGGCGGCCAAAGAATCCAATTGTTTTGCAATAGGAGTAGATATGGATCAGTCTTACCTTGCACCTAAAAATGTTTTAACTTCTGCTCTTAAAAATGCAGGACAAGCAGTTGACATAGTTTCAACTAAACTTATGAATGGAGAAAAAATTGGAGGGAAGACTCTGTCATTCGGTATAAGTGAAGGATGTGTGGGGATTCCGGAATCGAATCCGAATATAGATCCGAAAGTTTATGTTGCTTCAATGAAGATACAAGACGAAATTTCTGAAGGGAAAATTGTTCCACCGGGAAGCAGTAGTGATTATGAAAGCTTTAAGGCGTCATATATAAATTAGATTTTTAAATAAATGAGGCGATTTCGATGGAAATAAATAAAGAATATGCAGTGCAAATGCGAGGAATTAAAAAATCATTTGGTTCTCTTAGCGTTTTAAAAGGTGTAAACTTAGATGTAAAAAAAGGTAGCATACACGCTGTCTTAGGTGAAAACGGAGCGGGGAAAAGTACACTTATGAATATTTTGTATGGTCTATATAGTGCTGATGAGGGGGAAATATACATAAATGGCGAACTTACAAATATAAAAAATACGGCATCGGCTATCAACATAGGAATAGGAATGGTTCACCAGCATTTTATGCTTGTTGATAAGTTCACTGTTCTTCAAAATATAATTTTAGGAAAAGAAACTACTTCAAAGTTTGGGGTATTGAAGACTAGAAAATCTAGAGAAAGAATTCAAGGGATAACAGGTAAGTATAATTTAAATATAGATTTGGATTCAAAAATAAGAGATATTTCAGTTGGGATGCAGCAAAAAGTTGAAATCTTGAAGGCTTTGTATAGGGGAGCAGAGATTTTAATTTTGGACGAGCCGACAGCTGTGCTAACTCCTGTGGAAACGGATGAATTGATAAACATTATGAATAGTTTAGTAGCTGACGGGAAATCGGTAATCATTATAACTCACAAGCTAAAAGAAATAAAAAAATCAGCTTACGAATGTACAATAATCAGACGAGGAAATTTTATAGAAAAAGTAAAAGTCTTAAATGAAGATACTAAAAGTTTAGCAAAAAAGATGGTTGGGAGAGAAGTTAAGCTTAGTGTAGAAAAGAGCGAATCAAATCCAGGAGAAGAAGTGTTTAAGATAGAAAATTTACACGTTTGTTGCGACCGAGGAGTTGAAACAGTTAAGGATTTTTCTATATCGGTAAGAAGAGGAGAAATAGTCGGTTTAGCAGGAATAGAAGGAAACGGACAAAAAGAGCTTATAGAGGCTTTAATCTCTGTAAGAAATGTTCGGTCTGGAACAATAAAAGTTGACGGTGTTGAAATTCAGAATACATCAGTAGAAAATGTATTAAAACACGGAGTTTCTGTAATTCATGCAGATAGACATAAATACGGAATAATTTTAGATTTAACTGTTGCAGAAAATGCAATTTTAGAAAAATATAAATATTCTCCTTACTGCAAGGATAATTTTTTAAACGATAAGGAAAGAGACAAATTTGCAAAACAGCTTGTAGAAAAGTACGATATAAGGCCAGATAATTGTATTAATTTTCCGATAAGAAAATTATCCGGAGGTAATCAACAAAAATTAGTTATAGGTAGAGAGATTGCAAATGAACCTGACTTTTTGATAGCAGTTCAGCCAACTAGAGGTTTAGATGTAGGTGCGATAGAATATGTCCATAAAACCTTAGTTGAACTTCGGGACAAAAATAAGGCAATTTTGCTTATTTCGCTTGAACTAGATGAAATTATGGATCTGTCTGATGTTATTGCAGTTATGTATGATGGATCGATAAATGGTGTGTTTAAAAGCAGTGAAGCTGATGAAAATCTTATTGGATTGTTAATGGCTGGAGGTCACGAAAATGAAAAATGTTGCTAATGTTCTTGAGAAGCCTTTTATTTCGACTGTTATATCGATGGCTTTAGGTTTTTTCGTAGCATTTCTAATTTTATATGCAGCAGGATATAACCCACTTGAAGCAATTGTTACATTTTTTAGTTCAATTTTTTCTAAACCTAAATTTGTAACAAATGTAATAATAAAAAGTTCTCCATTGATACTTACAGGGCTCAGTGCAGCGTTCGCGTTTAAAACTGGACTTTTTAATATTGGAGCAGAAGGCCAGTATATAGTTGCAACCATTGCATCTACTGTGGTTGGGCTAATATTTAATTTTCATCCAGTAGTGCAAATTCCACTTGTAATATTTTCAGGAGTACTAGCCGGCGCAATTTTTGGGGGATTTGTTGGATTTTTGAAAGCTAAATATGGTATACATGAAGTTATAACTAGCATAATGATGAACTGGATTGCGCTTTATTTATGTAACTTTGTAGCAAATTTTTCAGCTTTTCATAAACAAGATAGTAACGGTACATATCCGATAAACAAATCTGGTATAAGCATGCTCCTTTATGAGTGGAAATTTTCTGAAGAAGGCAGAATTTTCCTTAAAGATAATCCTCTTTTAAACGAGATATTACTTAAAACGGATTTGAGTTTGAATTTTCTGATTGCGTCTATAGTCGCAGCTGTAATTTACATAATTATCTATAAAACAAAATTGGGGTTTGAACTAAGAGCGGTAGGACTTAATAAATATGCAGCAACAAACGCCGGTATAAATGTAAAAAAAAGTATATTTTTATCAATGCTTATTGCAGGAGCTTTGTCTGGTTTAGCAGGATCTTTAACAATAAGTGGAACATCGAGCAACAGTTTACAGATTTTATCAGTTTTTGAAAATAATGGATTTAATGGTTTGGCAGTTGCTCTTATAGCAAAGAGTTCACCTGTTGGATGTGTTTTTTCAGGATTGGTTTTTAGTGCATTAATTTATGCTGGACAGTCATTACAATTTAAATTGGGGATTCCACTTGAAATAATAAATATATTGATAGGTACGGTTGTGTTTTTTACGGCAATAACAAGAATATTTCCGATTTTGGCAGAAAAATTCTGTAGGGGGAAATCTGAAAATGTTAAATGATCTATTATTTTTGATTACAATAACTCTAATGAATTCAGTACCACTCACTTTTGCAGCTATAGGAGGGGTTATTTCTGAAAAATGTGGAGTTACCAATATTGGGATAGAAGGTATGATGAGTGTAGGAGCATTTACTGGTGCTGCAGTTGGGTATTATACCGGCAGTGTTTGGTTTGGCTTTTTGTGTGCTGGAGTAGCAGGGGGGATTCTAGCGCTTTTACATGCTATAGCTTCTATAACATTTCAAGCTGACCAAACAGTTTCGGGAATTGCTATAAACTTGATTGGGCCGGGAGTGGCGATGTTTTTGTCTAGACTATTTTTTTCAGGAGCTACTACAACAATTCCACTTCCGACAAAATTCCCTAAAATTTTTGGCAGTACAAACTTAGATTTAACGGTTTTAATCGCGCTGCTAGTGGTAATTTTAACTTGGTTTATAGTGTATAAAACAAAATGGGGACTTAGAATTCGGGCTCTGGGGGAGCATCCTGCAGCAGTAGATTCGGTGGGTGTTTCAGTTTACAGAGCGAGATATATTTGCGTAATTATTTCCGGAATTTTAGCTGGATTTGGTGGTGCGTCTGTAACTATAGCAATAGTTTCCCAATTTACTCCAACTGCGATTAGTGGCCAAGGGTTTATAGCTTTAGCTGCGGTAATTTTCGGAAAATGGAAACCATTTGGTGCGTATTTAGCATGTTTGTTTTTTGGTTTTGCTCAGGCTTTGGTTGTTATGTTTGGAGGGAGTGATTCCTTCATTTCGTCGGATTTAATTTCAATGTTACCGTATATATTAACAATTATTATTTTGATAGTTTTTGTAGGTAAGTCATCAGCGCCAAAAGCTTCAGGGAAGCCATATCAAAGGGGATCAAGATGAGTTTATTTACTGAAATTGTGGGCATAGATGAACTTTTAGAAATTTAAGTCTGTTTAATCTATTTTAATTTAGGGTTAAAAGTTTTAATTTTTAGGTATACTGTAAAGAGGTTAAAAAATTTTATGAGAATCTATGATATTATCGAAAAGAAAAAGGATGGAAGAAGATTAGAAAAAGCCGAAATAGAATTTTTTATCAGCGAATATATAGAAGGAAAAGTTGCAGATTATCAAGCGTCAGCGTTACTTATGGCAATTTGTATAAATGGAATGAAAGATACAGAAACGCACGATCTTACGATGAGTATGCTGGGATCTGGTGAAAGAATTGATTTGTCTGATATTTCCGGAATAAAAGTTGATAAACATAGTAGTGGTGGAGTTGGAGATAAAACTAGCTTAGTAGTTTTACCTATAGTTTCGGCTTGTGGTGTTGTTGTGCCTAAAATGTCTGGAAAAGGACTTGGGTATACAGGTGGAACAATAGATAAGCTAGAATCTATTCCTGGAATAAAAACTTCACTTGCAAGAGAAGATTTTTTAAGCATACTAAAAGATGTGGGTTTTAGTATAACAACTCAGTCTGGGAATTTAGTTCCAGCAGATAAAAAACTTTATGCTTTAAGAGATGTAACTGCTACTGTTGAAAGTATACCTTTAGTAGCGTCTAGTATTATGAGTAAAAAATTAGCTTTAGGATCTGATTGTATACTCCTTGATGTAAAAAGTGGCAGTGGAGCGTTTATGAAAGATTTTGAGTCATCGGTTGGTTTAGCTGAAACAATGGTAAATATAGGAAATTTGTCCGGAAAAGAAACAATAGCTGTAATTACTAATATGGACACTCCACTCGGAAATGCAATCGGGAATTCAGTTGAAGTTATAGAAGCATGTGAAGTCTTAAAAGGAAGAGGACCTGATGATTTAAGGAAAGTCTCTATTTATTTAGCTGCAAATATGCTTTATTTGGCTGGGAAAGGAAGTATTAGCAAATGTAAAGGGATGGCTCTGAATGTGATAAAAAGTGGAGAAGCGTTTCTGAAATTAGAAGAAATGGTCAAAAGACAAAAGGGAGATATTTCAGCTCTCAGAAATTATGATGTTTTCCCTAAATCTAAGTTTTCTAAAAGTATTTTCTCGGACAAAAGTGGATATATAAACAAATTAGATGCAAGAGGATGTGGAGTTTCTTCTGTTATTTTAGGTGCTGGACGAGAACAAAAAGATTCTATCGTTGATTTTTCAGCTGGAATAGTTTTTAGCAAAAAGATAGGAGACTTTGTAAAGGAAGGAGAAGTAATCGCAGAAATTTATTCTAATTCTGAAGAAAAATTAAATTTCGGGGAGCAAAAGTTGAAAGAATCTATAAAAATAGGTGATATAAGGTATCCTACTTTGCCGCTAATTCAAGCTAGAGTGACTAAAGAAGGAATTGAAAGGTTTATCTAAAATTAAAAACAAAAAAAGAAAAAGTTCTATATTTTAGAACTTTTTCTTTTTTTTTATCTCTTCACTTCTACCAAAAGAGTTTCATCAGAAATACTAGTACATTCCACCCATACCTGGGTCACCTGGCATACCTGGAGCATTCGAAGGTGGCTCCTTTTTATCTGCAACTAGAGATTCTGTTGTAAGAACCATACTTGCAACTGAAGCAGCATTCTGAAGAGCTGACCTTGTAACTTTTGTCGGATCAACAATTCCACTTGAAATCATATCGCCATAAGTATTGTCAGCCGCATTGTATCCATAACCTATTGTGTTTTTGTCAAGTATATTTTGTAGTATTACCGATCCTTCAAGCCCTGCATTTGCAGCGATTTGTCTTAGTGGTTCCTCTAAAGCTTTTAAAACAATTGAAGCTCCGGTTCTCTCATCTGATTCAGTAGAATCCACGACTTTCTGTACGTCACTAAGCGCGTTAATAAGTGCAATTCCACCTCCTGCAACAATACCCTCTTCTACAGCAGCTTTTGTCGCAGCTAAAGCATCTTCAATTCTCAGTTTCTGCTCTTTCATCTCAATTTCTGTAGCAGCCCCAACTTTTATTACGGCAACTCCACCAGAAAGTTTAGCGAGCCTTTCCTGAAGCTTCTCTCTATCAAACTCAGAAGTTGTATCTTCAATTTGATTACGGATCTGAGAAATTCTAGCTTTAATTTCATTCTTATCTCCGGCTCCATCAACTATAATAGTTCTTTCTTTTTCGATTTTTACTTGATGTGCCCGTCCAAGTTGCTCAATTGTCGCATTTTTAAGCTCTAACCCCAGTTCTTCAGAGATAACTTCTCCACCAGTAAGTATAGCTATATCTCTCAACATTTCTTTCCTTCTATCTCCGAATCCAGGAGCTTTTACACCAACGCAAGTAAATGTACCGCGAAGTTTGTTTACTATAAGTGTTGCAAGAGCATCACCTTCGATATCTTCAGCAATTATAACCATTTTTTTACCGCTTTTCACAGCTTGCTCAAGCACAGGTAAAATTTCCTGGATACTCGAAATCTTTTTATCTGTAATGAGCAAATAAGCATCATCTATGACAGCTTCCATTTTGTCGTTGTCGGTAACCATATAAGGAGAAACATATCCGCGATCAAACATCATTCCCTCGACAACTTCTGAATATGTTTCAGCTGTTTTGGACTCTTCTACGGTTATAACTCCGTCAGATGTAACTTTTTCCATGGCTTCAGCTATTAGTTTACCTATAAATTCATTGTCGGCTGAAACTGTAGCTACCCTGGCTATGTCAGCGTTTCCGTCAACTTTTTTAGAGTTTCTTTTTACAGCGGCAACTGCAGCGTCAACTGCTTTTTGAATCCCTCTCTTCACAACCATTGGATTCGCCCCAGCAGCAACATTCTTCATACCTTCCCTTATCAAAGCCTGTGCTAAAAGTGTAGCAGTAGTTGTACCATCTCCAGCTACATCATTTGTTTTTGTCGACACTTCTTTAACAAGTTGAGCTCCCATATTTTCAAAAGGATTGTCAAGTTCAATTTCCTTCGCAATAGTTACACCGTCATTTGTTATAAGTGGTGCACCAAACTTTTTATCTAAAACTACATTCCTTCCCTTAGGTCCCAAAGTTATTTTTACTGTGTCAGCCAACTGGTTTATACCATTTAACAAGGCTTTTCTAGCTTCTTCACCATAAATAATTTCTTTTGCCATTAAAAATTAAACCTCCAAATTTTAAAATTTTTTCTAGCAAATCATTGCGAGAATATCAGCTTGCCTAATTATAAGTAGTTTTTGCCCACTTTGATCACTAATCTCTGTTCCCGCATATTTGTTAACAAGAACCTTATCACCTGGGTTTACATACATCTTAACTTCCTTACCATCAATCATTCCGCCCGGACCTCTCGCAATTACAGTTGAAATAACCGGCTGATCCTTAGAAGTAGTCGGCAATATAATTCCGTTTCTACTTGCCTCAGGCGTTTTTTCGATTTTTACGAGAACCTTGTCTAAAAGTGGTTGAATAGCATTCATAACGATAAAACCTCCTTACTATTTTTAGCACTCAGTGCAATCGAGTGCCAGGATATATTTTAATCCCTTTTTTTATAAAAATCAAGGGGTATTTTTAGTTTTGAAAAATATTTACAATTTATTTACATAATTCACTGTAAGCAATGACTCCTCCTCCAATTACATAATCTCCACTATAAAAAACAGCAGATTGACCGGAAGATGTTATTTTTTGTTTTTCAAGAAATTCAACCTTTATTTTGTCATTTTCAATTGGTTCTAAAACTGCATCTACAGCTGGTGATTGATGTCTTATTTTAACTTTTGATTCTGTTTTTTTTTCAAGTTTTTGAACCATTATCATATTCAGATTTTCAACTATTATCGTTTTTATATACCTTTGGGATTCACAAGAAAGGGTAATTGTGTTATTTTCATGCTCTATTTTTGTAACATACATATGTTTACCTAAAGCAATTCCAAGTCCTCGACGCTGACCCAAAGTATATCGAGCAATCCCCTTGTGCATACCTAAATAGTTTCCATTCACATCGACAAATTTCCCGGGAGTAAATCTCCTTTTAGTATAATTTTCAATAAATTCTGCATAATTATTGTTTTTTACAAAACATATCTCTTGACTATCAGGTTTTGAGGCAACATGTAAGTTGTTTTTTTCTGCTATTTCTCGAATTTGATTTTTTTCTAGATTTCCAAGTGGAAATAAAATTTTTGGAAGTTGATCTTGAGTTAAATTATATAAAACATAGGTTTGATCTTTGCTAGATTGTGATTTTTTTAGTAAAAATCTTTTTGTTTTTTCTGAATATTCTATATTTGCATAATGTCCCGTAGCTATGTAATCAAATCCAAGTTCATTTGCTCGTCTTAGCATTACGTTGAATTTTATATGTTTATTGCAATCTATACAAGGATTAGGAGTTTTACCCTCTAAATATTGATTTACAAAATTATCTATGACATTTTTTTTAAACACTTCAGTAAAATTCATAACAAGGTGATCGATTCCTAATTTGTAAGCAACCCTTCTTGCATCTGAAACATCGTCTATAGAACAACAAACTTTTCTAGAGCTACAGTTATCATCATATTCATCAGGGCAAAGTTTTAGAGTAAGCCCCGTAACGTCGTAACCTTTCTCTAGTAAGAGCATCGCAGCTACGGAGCTATCAACTCCTCCGCTCATTCCAAGTAAAACTTTTTTTTTCATAAATTCTATTTACCTTCCTGTTTCAGCAGTATTTGTATCAATTATCGCCTAATTTTGCATATTAAGTCAAGAGAATATATCACAAATGTGTAGTTTAAGTATTTACATTGACTATTTTATTTGTTAATATAAGCTACAGCTAGATAAACTTAAATTTACGGGTGAGAGAAATTTGAGATGTCCTTATTGCAATTTAGATGATAGCCGGGTAGTAGAGTCGCGTTCTGCAGATTCAGGAAAAAGAATAAGACGTAGGAGAGAATGTACAAAGTGTTTAAGAAGATTTACAACATTTGAAACTATCGAGATAGAACCACTTTTTGTGATAAAAAAAGACGGATCGCGCGAAATTTTTGACAGAAAAAAGATTTTTAATGGACTTCTTAGGGCCTGCGAAAAAAGGCCAATTCCAGTAGAAAAAATTGAAAAAATAGTGGATAAAGTGGATTCAAATCTTCAAAATTTGCTAGAAAAAGAAGTTGAGTCAGATTATATAGGAGAGCGTGTTATGCAGGCTTTAAAAGAACTTGACGAAGTTGCCTACATAAGATTTGCTTCAATCTATAGACAGTTTAAGGATGTAAATACCTTTATGGACGAAGCAAGAAAACTTATAAAACAGGCTAAATTTTAATTTTGGAGATGTGATAAAGCTTGTATAGTGAGAAAAATCGAAATATTTTAAATTTTTTTGGAGACATGGTTTTTAATGATAATTCAATGAAGGAAAGACTTGCCAAAGAAATTTACGATTCTTTTAGAAAATCAGTTAATAATTTTAGTGTTCTTAGTGATGAAGTGGCTGAAGCGATAGCACTTGCTATGAAAGAATGGGCTATAGAAAAAGGAGCAACTCATTTTACTCATTGGTTCCAGCCGATGACAGGAATAACAGCAGAAAAACATGATAGTTTTGTTAGTTTTGATAAAAATGGAAAAATGATTATGGATTTTTCAGGGAAGGAACTAATAAAAGGAGAACCGGATGCTTCAAGTTTTCCTTCTGGGGGGTTAAGAGCTACATTTGAAGCAAGGGGATATACAGCTTGGGACCCTACTTCGTATGCATTTATAAAAGACGATACACTATGTATTCCGACTGTTTTTTGCTCTTATGGTGGAGAAGTACTTGATAAAAAAACTCCACTTTTAAGATCTATAAGAGAGCTAAATAATCAAGCTCTTAGAATTTTGAGACTATTCGGTATAGATGACGCAAAACAAGTTTTTGCAACGGTTGGGGCTGAACAAGAATATTTTTTGATAGATAAGAAAGAAGCTCAAAAAAGAAAAGATTTAATTTATTGTGGTAGAACTTTGTATGGAGCTAAGCCAGCAAAAGGGCAAGATATAAGTGATCATTATTTTGGTTCCTTAAGGCCTAGAGTTTCTGAATTTATGAAAGATTTAAATTTTGAACTTTGGCGTTTAGGAGTTCCAGTCAAAACAAAGCACAATGAGGTAGCTCCCGCTCAGCATGAACTTGCTCAAATTTATACACATGCAAACACAGCAACTGATCAAAATCAAATTACAATGGAAGTGCTAAAACTTGTTGCTGAAAGGCATGGTATGGTTTGCCTTCTGCATGAAAAACCGTTTTCCGGAATAAATGGAAGTGGAAAACATAATAACTGGTCTCTTCAGACTGATACAGGAATAAATCTTTTAGAACCGGGGGATTCCCCATTTGAAAACGCTCAATTTTTGTTGTTTTTTTGTGCAGTAATAAAAGGAGTCGATAAATATCCGGAACTTTTAAGAATTTCTGCTTCAAGTGCTGGGAATGATCATAGACTTGGTGGTCAGGAAGCTCCGCCGGCTACTATATCTGTTTTTATTGGTCAAGAACTTATGGAAGTACTAAAATCTATTGAGGAAGGAGGTGTTTATGGTGGCAGTAAAAAGTGTGTTTTTGAAACAGGAATAGATATTTTGCCTAAATTCACTAAAGATACTACGGACAGGAATAGAACTTCTCCGTTTGCTTTTACTGGGAATAAATTTGAATTTCGTATGGTAGGATCGAGTGAATCTATAGCTTCTGCAAACACAGTCTTAAACACTATAGTTGCAGATGAGCTTGAGTATTTTGCTACAAGGTTAGAAAATTGTGACGATTTTCGATCGGAATTAAATAGAATTATTGCAGAAACTGTAAAATTACATAAAAGGGTAATATTCGACGGAAATAATTATTCTAAAGAATGGGAAAAGGAAGCAAAAAAGAGAGGGCTTCCAAATTTAAGAACGATGGCAGATGCAGTTCTTTGTTATTTAGACGAAAAAAACATCGATTTACTAAAAAGGCGAAATATCCTTTCTGAAAAGGAAATAAGATCTCGTTGTGATATCCAACTTGAAAATTATCTAAAAATTTTAATTACAGAAGCATCTGTAATGATTGAAATGGCGGTAAAAGAAATCGTTCCGTCTGTCATAAAATATATGAAGCATGTTTCAGAATCTATAAACGAGCAAAAAAAGGCCGTATCAAGTTTAGATACAGCTGTTTTAGAAAATTTAGTTTGTAAACTTTCTTCAATAATGAAGGGAATAGACATCAATCTAAACGATCTAAAACAGATAATTGAAAACAAACCTTCTAAAGAAGATAGGTACCAGATAGTGAAATACTGCAAAGAAGAACTTGTTCCAGGGATGATAAAATTAAGAGCTTCAGTTGACAGTGCAGAGATAAATATGTCTTCGGAGTATTGGCCGTATCCTGATTACGGAAAACTTCTGTTTAGTGTCTGATATTTGCTCTAAAATTTTTTTTGTTTTTACTTAGTTGTTTTATTTTTGTCGAATGGGATTTTTATCTCAGTAAAGAACACATTCTTGTGCGCAATTGCATGAATTTCTCCTTTATACTTGTTTACAATGGAATTTATGCTTTTTAAGCCATATCCACTGATTAACTTTCTTGAACTTTTACTGGAAGAATTACTTAAAAATGGGTTTTCTGCTATTATGTTTAGGAAATCCTTGATGCATGAGATTTCAAAATTTATAAATCTTTTTTCAACATCTGGAATTTTGCTACATGATTTTATAGCATTGTCGAGTATATTTCCAACTAATCTACAGAATTCTTCGTCATCTATGCTTATTTTTTGGTCTATTTTTATATGATAGCTTAGTTTTATTTTGCTTTTTTCCATTATCGGTTTTTTGATTTTTAGAATATTTTTTATTAGAAAGTCATTTTGCGTGTCAGATAGAGTAAGGTCTATTTCATGAAGTTTTTCACATATTCTTAAAAGCTTTTCCCTAGATTTTTCGTAGTTTTTTGTTTCCATGTATCCTAGGACTGGAAAAAGTAAATTTTTTAAGTCATGTACAAAAATTAATAAATTTTCATTTTTTGCTTTTAAATTGATGCTATCATAACTCGAATATCCTAAGCGTCTAGACTGAAAAGTGTCTATATTTTTTGGGTATTTAAGGTAGTGTTTGTGTTGGTTTTCTTTTACAAAACTAAAATTGTTGAACGTTTTCACGTTACATGTCTCCTTGCAAATAAATTGATTTAAATTTGTGAATATTTTTCACAATCACATGATAACACATAATATTTCAAAAATCTACAAAAAAATATTTTTTTAAAATATATTTTGGAGGTAAAAATGTCTTACGCTAAAGATCAAATAGAAAATTTAATTAAATTAAATCCGAATGAACCTGAATTTCATCAGGCAGCAACTGAAATTCTCTTGTCGGTAGATGATTTTTTAGAGAATAATCCTATATACAGAAAAAAACGGATTTTAGAAAGAATAACAGAGCCCGACAGACAAATAAAATTTAGAGTTGCTTGGCGAGACGATAAGGGAAAAGTTCAGGTAAACCGTGGGTACAGAGTCCAATTCAATAATTCGATTGGACCATATAAAGGGGGATTAAGGTTTCATCCAAGTGTGAATTTAAGTGTAATGAAATTTTTGGGATTTGAGCAGATATTTAAAAATGCACTGACAGGGCTTCCAATAGGAGGTGGAAAGGGTGGAAGTGACTTTGATCCAAAAGGTAAAAGTGATAACGAAATTATGTCTTTTTGCCAAAGTTTTACAAATGAACTTTTCAGACATATTGGAGAAGATACGGACGTTCCGGCTGGAGACATAGGCGTTGGAGCGACTGAAATTGGCTATATATTTGGCCAATATAAAAAAATAAAAAATTCTTATACTGGAGTCTTTACAGGAAAAGGACTAGGATTTGGAGGATCACTTGTTCGTAAAGAGGCAACAGGGTACGGACTTCTGTACATTACTGAGCAGCTTTTAAACTATGTTAAAAAAGATTTTTACAATATGAGAGTTTCGATTTCAGGATCTGGGAATGTGGCAATATATGCAGCTGAAAAAGCAATTTTACTCGGAGCGAAGGTTGTGACAATGTCAGATTCAACAGGATGGATTTATGAAGAAGATGGGATAGACTTAAATATCATAAAAGAAATAAAAGAAGTAAAGAAAGAGCGACTAAAATCTTATACTGAGTATAATAAAAATGCTAAATATTATGAGGGAAAATTTGATTGGTCAGTGCCTTGTGATCTAGCTTTACCTTGTGCTACTCAGAATGAACTTGACTTAAATGGGGTAAAAAATCTGGTTAAAAGTAAAGTTATAGCTGTAGCTGAAGGTGCAAATATGCCGACAACTCCAGATGCAATAGACTTTTTATTGGAGCAAAAGGTAGCATTTATTCCAGGTAAAGCTTCAAATGCAGGAGGAGTAAGTGTTTCAGTTTTAGAAATGAGTCAAAACAGTCTGAAAATGTACTGGAGTAAAGATGAGGTGGATCTTAAATTAAAAGAAATAATGAAAAGCATTTTTGATTTAATTTTAAATACTTCAGAGGAAAACGGATGTAAAGGGAACTTTGTAAGAGGGGCAAACATAGCCGGATTCAAAAAAGTTGCTGATGCAATGATAGCCCAAGGAGTAGTTTAATCAAATTTTTGAATTAATGTTCTGACTTTACTTTGTCTAGTGCAACTTTTTCTAAGCGAGAAACTTGAGCTTGGCTGATTCCAATTTCGTTTGCTACTTCCATTTGTGTTTTTCCCATTAAAAATCGAAGTGATAAAATTCGTTTTTCTCTGTCATTTAAATCGTTTATAGATTGCTTTAAAAAAATTTCATCAAGCCAGTTAAGGTCATCGTTTTTATCTCCGATTTGGTCCATAACAAAAACGGTGTCTCCACTGTCGGAAAAAACTGGCTCATAAAGTGAAATTGGTTCGACTATTGATTCTAAAGCTAAAACTACGGTTTCTCTTGGGAGGTCCATTTCTTTTGCAATTTCTTCTACGCTGGGTTCACGTTTGTTTTCCGACGTCATTTGCTCTTTAATTTGCATGGCTTTGTAGGCAATATCTCGCATGGAACGGCTTACTCTTATAGAATTGTTGTCCCTTAAATACCTTCTTATTTCTCCAATTATCATCGGAACTGCATACGTGGAAAAACGAACGTTTTGTTTTATATCAAAGTTGTCAATTGCTTTGATAAGACCAATGCATCCGACTTGGAAAAGGTCATCAAGTGTTTCTCCTCTATTGTTAAAACGCTGAATTACACTGAGAACTAGCCTTAAATTGCCGTTTATAAGTTCATCTCTTGCGGCAGAATCACCGTTTTGGGCTAGTTTTAATAAATGCATTTTCTCTTTTTCTTTTAGTACCTTTAGATTAGATGTATTTATTCCAGGTATTTCAACTTTATTGTATTGCATTTTGTTTCCTCCGTACAAAATTTCTTACACAATAATTATTGACAGGATTTTGTGCTCTCATTCGATTTTTCATTGACAATTAATTCCAAATTTTTTACGAGAAATGTTTATTACCTTTCTCAGAAAATCTCAAAAAAAATGAACTGAATTGTTTTTTAGGAGAATAGTAAAATAAAGTTAGCTAAAATTAAAATAACTTGACACAGTAAGCCAGTTTATGTGAAAATTAAACCGGTTATTTTTTGTTTAAGGAGGAAGAAGCTTGAGAAATGAGCTTTCCAAAGTTTATGATCCGAAGGAAATAGAAGAAAGAATTTATAAGTTCTGGGAAGAAGGAAATTTTTTTAGATCTGAAATTCGTCAAAATAAAGAAAAATATACAGTGGCGATGCCGCCTCCGAATATAACTGGTAGGTTACATATGGGTCATGCTTTAGATAATACTATTCAAGATATTTTAGTTCGTTTTAAGCGAATGAAAGGTTTTGAGACACTCTGGATTCCTGGAACTGATCACGCTGCTATTGCAACTGAGGCAAAGATAGTTGAGGATATGAAAAAAGAAGGGATAAAAAAAGAGGATATTGGACGGGATGAGTTTGTAAAACGTGCATTAAAATGGAAAGAAGATTACGGGAATATAATAACTAACCAGATAAAAAAATTAGGTGCGTCATGCGATTGGACTCGCCAGCGTTTTACTATGGATAAGCAGTGTTCTAGTGCGGTTCGGGAATTTTTTGTTCGGATGTATGAAAAAGGGCTAATCTATAGGGGAGAAAAGATTATAAATTGGTGTCCAAATTGTATGACGACTATATCTGATGCTGAAGTTAACTTTAAAGAAAAACCCGGTAAGTTTTGGCATGTAAAATATAAAATCTCTGATGAAGAAAATTTTGTAGTTGTTATGACGACTCGTCCGGAAACTATACTTGGGGATACTGCTTTGGCTGTTCATCCGGATGATTCTAGGTATAGAAATTTGGTAGGGAAGGAAGTTTTAGTTCCACTTGTAGGGAGAAAAATACCTGTTGTTGCTGATAGTTATGTCGATAAAGATTTCGGTACAGGGATAGTAAAGATAACTCCAGCTCACGATCCTAATGATTTTGAGTTAGGTTTAAGACATGGACTTTCGGTTATAAAAGTCATGGATAAAAGAGCTATCATGAACGAAAACGCGATGGAGTATGAAGGACTTAGTAGGTATGAAGCAAGATCTGAGATTGTAAAAGATCTTGAAGAATCTGGGAGTCTTGTAAGAGCTGAGGAAATGACTCATAATGTCGGAACATGTTACAGATGTAGCGAGGTAATAGAACCTTACGTATCTGTTCAGTGGTTTGTGAAAATGGAGCCTTTAGCTAAACCTGCTATAGAAGCTGTAAAAAATAGAAAAATAAAATTTATTCCAGAGCGATTTAGTAAAATATATTATCACTGGATGGAAAACGTTAAAGATTGGTGTATTTCTCGGCAAATTTGGTGGGGGCACAGAATTCCTGCCTGGTACTGCAAAGAATGCGGGAACATAAATGTTTCAAAAGAAGATGTTTGTAAGTGTGAAAAATGTCAATCTGAAGATATTGTAAGAGATGAAGACACTTTAGATACTTGGTTTTCGTCGGCGCTTTGGCCATTTTCAACACTTGGTTGGCCGGATAAAACAGAAGATTTTAAGTATTATTACCCTACGGATACTTTAGTAACAGGTTATGATATTATTTTTTTCTGGGTTGCAAGAATGATCTTTTCTGCTGAAGAACTTACAAATACTATTCCGTTTAAGAATGTATTTATTCATGGTTTAGTTAGAGATTCAAAAGGAAGAAAAATGTCTAAATCTCTTGGTAATGGAATAGATCCAATTGAGATAATTGAAAAGTATGGAGCGGATGCTCTTCGTTTTGCTTTAGTTACAGGTAATAGCCCTGGGAATGACATGAGGTTTTCTGACGAAAAAATTTTAGCCAGTAGAAGTTTTGTAAATAAAATTTGGAATGCCGCGAGATTTATACATATGAATGTAGATGACTATAAAATTAAAAACGTTATGCCGCAAAATAGGAGAACGATTGAAAACTGGATTATAAGTAGAATTAATAGAGTTTCAAAAGAAGTAAGTGATAATTTAGAAAAATTTGAAATTGGTATAGCACTTCAAAAAATTTATGAATTCATTTGGGATGAATTTTGCGATTGGTATATTGAATTTTCAAAAATAAGACTAAAACAAAAAAACGAGTATTCGAGCGTAATTAGAGAAACTCTTGTATATGTTTTGACAAAGCTTCTGGAACTTTTGCATCCGTTTATGCCGTATGTTACAGAAGAGATTTGGCAATCATTTCCTAATGATGGTAAGTCGATTGTGTTTTCTCCTTATCCAGAGTATAGAGAAGACTTGTGTTTTGAGTCTGCTGAAAATGAAATAGTTGAAATTATGAATATTGTCCGATCCATAAGAAACATAAGAAATGAGATGAACATTAAAAGTGAGAAAAGACCGAAAATTTATGTTATGTCTGAAAAATTTATTAATATCCAAGAGTATGAGGACGTCATAAAAAATTTGACGCATACAAGTGAAATTTTTTATATAGACAAGAAAAATGAGTATGAAAATGTTGGCAATTTTGTTAGTATAGTCACAAATTTTTCAAAAGTTTTTATTCCTATGGATGAACTAATCGACAGGAAAGAAGAAATATCAAGACTGGAAAACGAAATAAATAATTTAAAACTTTTAATTGAAAAAGCAGAAAATCAGCTGAAAAACCAAGAATTTGTGAAAAAAGCTCCAGCTAAAGTAGTGGAGAGCGTCAGGAGTAATAAAGAAATGCTAGAAAAAAGGTTAAAGAAAATAGAACTTACTTTAGAGAGTTTCCATAAAGATAAAAAGAACCTTAATAAATAATAAAAATTTAGATCATATAGTATATTTCAACAAATTATTTAAAAGCAACCACTTAAAATTATTTATTAAGAGGTTGCTTTTTCATAAGTTTAGGACAAGTTTGAATCATTTAGGTTAAAACTTAAGGAGGAGAGAGGTATGGGTTGTGTTGAAATATCTTTGAAGGGTCAAGTTATGAATGTTTTTTTAAAGGGAGAGATAGACCATCATACTGCAAAAGAAATGCGAGAATCAATAGATCATAATGTGCTGGAAATGAATCCTAAGATTTTAACACTAGATTTTAAAGAAATTAAATTTATGGACAGTTCTGGAATAGGTTTAATAATGGGCAGATATAAGCTTATAAATTCAGTTGGAGGAAAACTAAGAGTCGTGAATATTCCTGAAAGAATTGAAAGAATGGTAAAATTATCTGGTCTTATCAAACTTGGGATATTTGAATAAAGCAAAGTCTAAAAATATGAAAAAATGCATCAAAAGAAGAAAGGGATAAAGCAATGGTTAATGTTATAAATGAAATGAATTTAAATTTTCTAGGAAGGTCATATAATGAAAGTTTTGCGAGAGCTACAGTTTCAGCATTTGTTTCTCAACTTGATCCTACTATAGATGAAATTTCTGACATAAAAACAGCAGTGTCTGAAGCTGTAACAAATTCGATAGTTCATGCTTATAAATCCGGAATTGGAATGATTTACATATCGGCTAAAATATACGAAAATGGAAAGGTGATTATAAAAATCCGGGATAAAGGTTGTGGAATTGAGAATATAGATCAAGCTATGGAGCCGCTTTTTACTACTGGTGGAAATGAAAGATCTGGTCTCGGATTTGCTGTAATGCAAAGTTTTATGGATAAAATAAAGGTAAATTCGAAAATTAACAAAGGTACTACTGTTACCCTTGAAAAATATATAATTCGCAGGTCTGTTTCAAGTGGTCGCTAAAACTATATGTATAGAAGAACATTTGGGGTTAGTTTACCTTTGTGCGAAAAAATTTATAAAACGTGGACTTGAATACGATGATATAGTTCAGGCGGGATTTTTAGGTTTGACTAAAGCATCTAAGTCATTTATAAAAGAAAAGGGAGTTAAATTTTCTACTTATGCAGTTTATTTTATATTAGGGGAAATAAAAGAATTGTTTCGTAAATCAAATCCAGTAAAGGTTAGCAGATCTATAAAGGATTTGTCTTTAAAAATATCGCGTGAAACGGAACAATTTTTACTTGAGAAAAGAAGAAACCCATCTGTAGAAGAGCTAGCTTCTATACTAAACAAAAGTAAGGAAGATATTTTAGAAGCGCTAGAGTCGGCGCAAAAACCACTTTCAATTGATACATATTACTCAAGTGAAGAATCTTGCAATAAATTTGAGAGTGTGGATATATCTGTGGATTTCGATGAAGAAGAAATTTCATCTCGAATTTCACTTTCGAATGCGCTAAAAACACTAAATAAAACTGATAAAACACTTATAATTTTAAGATTCTTTAAAGGTAAAACGCAGGAAGAAACAGGGAAATTAATGGGGATAAGTCAAGTAAAAGTTTCAAGACGCGAAAAAATCATCCTCAAAAACCTGAGGATGAAAATGACATAATTAATTTTTAAGGAAGAAATTTAAAATCCAGCTAATGTACAAAGCTGCTCTAGAATGTCATTCAGCTCAGAAAAGCCCTCGCATCCAGCTTTTAAAGTTGGATCTACTGTAGGAGAATTCAGTGCAGATTTAAAGTTTCTAGATGAAACTTTGAGAGCTGACAAATCTTTTGATGTTGCACCTTCAAGTAATTTTTCGGCATTTTGTTTTAAATTAGCATCTATATTTTTTTCTCCTACAAGTTTCTTAAGATCTTCTCCTAAAGCAGCGCACATTTGATTTTTCAAAAACCCCGCAGTATAATCTGAATTTCCCTTTGCTATAAAACCCTGTGCTTCATCGAGAAGACTGCTACTCTTTTCAAAATAATTCTTATTAGACATAAAAAACACCTCCTTGTAAACTAGAGATCAAAAAACTGCGACCCAAACATTTTTTCTAAAAATTTGCGTATTCGATGTGGATACTATACAAAATTTCCTTAATTTACCCAAATATTTTTTGTAGTACTACAATATAATTATATATTGTGACTTATAATCTGTCAATATGATTTATAAATTTTATATTTAAATTATAAATACCAGACTATATTTGACCAAGCAAATGGACGATTGAAAAAGCTACATCAAGACTATCATGGATAAAATTTATGATAAAAAGTGACCCGGCTGCAACTTTACCTTGGCACGGAACACCTGAAACTAGGGAAATTCCACAAATTATACTCATAATTATTAATCGATGTATAGACTCCACAACTATTTCAATTTTCTTTTCATCGAATTTATTTATATTTTTTCGAAGCTTTTGTCTTAGCTGTTTTGTAGTGTTTTCTAATTGTTTGTTTAGGCGGATAATTAATAAATTGAAAGTTTTGACTGTTGAGGTATAAACAATCTCGTCGGCATTGGGAGTTTTTTTATTTATATCTAGCAGGAAGGCTAGTTATAAGAGATAGTTTTGCAAATGTCTTCATTGTGAGATCGCGAGTCTGATCTTCTACTATCAAAATTAAATCATTGAAAGCTGCATCTAAATGCAAGCTAATTTTTTCACATTTTAGTAAATTATACACTTTCCATAGATTTTCAAGGCCTTTTTTGCCAAAAACTTGTATTATGGATGTCTCATTTTCATTCTTTTTTATTCGATTGCCATCTGTGTCTTTAGCTGCTTTTAGGAATTTGCTCAATAGCTTCTTAAGGTCATTAATGCACAAATCAGGCTTTCTTTCAAGGTCTTCAAGTTCTTTATAAAAACTTTTATACCATATATTGTCTTTTGCCTCTTTTTTAGCACTTTCTAGATATTTTATTGTAGAATCAATAACTTGAGAAACACTTTCTCTTGTGCAAAGTGTTTCTCTAAAGCTTTTTTTCTCTAAGATGTTAACGGTCTTTTTAAAAGGTACCTCCTTAAACAAATCCAAGTAATTTATCAAAAAATTTTTTAGACGACATATAAAATCACCCCATTTCAAGAGAAATTATATAAAAATTATATATAATTGTCAATGTCAAGGGTGTAAAAATATAAATAATTTACAGATTTGAGTACTCTATCAGTTTTTTTATTCTGTAATTTACTCCAGATTTAGTTATCGGCTTAGAAAAGAGCTTTGAAAGTTCTTGCAAAGACATATATGGATTTTCAAGCCGCAAAATGGCCGTTTCTTTCAATTCTGGAGGTAAGAAATCAATTTTTTTATTTTTTATTATTTGTTCTATAGCTTTTATTTGTTCAAGAGCAACAGAAGTAGTTTTACCTATATTCGCGGCTTCAAAATTTGTTGTTCGATTAACATAATTTCTGATTTCTTTCACCATTTTTGTTTGTATAAATTCCATGGAAGAGTCGGTTGCTCCAATAAAAGTTAAAAAATCTGTTATTTGAGTATTATCTTTCATATAAACTGAGATTGTTGATTTTCTTTCTGAAATTTTTGGATTTAAGTTTGCAGCTTTTGCAGCTTTTAATGCAAAAACAAGCATATTACAGCAAAATTTACTTTTTACAGAGAATTCTAAACGATAACTTATGGTCGGATCTGTAATATTTCCACAAGAAAGAAATACACCTCTTAAAAAATGAGAAGTAACTGTACTAAAATCAGGACTATATAAAAAAAGTCTTAGTTTATAAAAAAACTCATCTTTTTTTATTTTTTTATCAAGAGGAATATAGTATAACGATTTTCTGCTGTCAAATTTAACTTTTAGAAAATTGAAAAGCAAATATGACACTTTTTCTACAAAATTTTTTGAATCTGAACAAAAAAGATAATTATAACGAAAGAAACATTTACTAAACCCTAAAATGCCATATAATTCAGCTTGTTTTTCAGTTTTATTTTTAGATTTTATATTTAAAAGTTCTTCTTTAACAGCAGACGAAAAAAACACAAAAATATACACCGCCTCATTTTTTTCAATTTTATGTTTTCATATATGATATTAGCTATTTTTTTTGTATATCTCGATGCGAAACACCGCAACAGTAACCAAGCTCAGTTAAATGTTCATATAAAAGGTTAACGATTGCAACGGACCTGTGTTTTCCACCGGTACATCCTATTGCTATTACAAGCTGACTTTTACCTTCCTTTATGTAAAGTGGAAGTACGAAATCTAGTAAGTAAAATAGTTTTCCTACAAAAGATTTGGTGGACTCTTTCTGTAAGACGAATTCTTTAATTTGGTCATCTAATCCAGTTAATTCCCGAAGGCTATGGTCGTAATAAGGATTTGGAAAACATCTGACATCAAATACTATATTTGCTTCTGAAGGTGGTCCATATTTAAATCCAAAAGACATACAGTTAACATTTAAAATATTTTTTGTTTTTTCCAAAAATAGTTCTGAAATTCTGTATCTTAATTGAGAATTGGAAAGAAAAGAGGTATCTATTATATAATCTGCAATTTCTCTTACAGGTTTTAAAATGGTTCTTTCGGTTTCAATTGCATGAGAAACTGAACTGCTATTTATATTAACAAATGGATGTTTACGTCTAGTTAATCTGTATCTTTGAACAATAATATCATCTTTTGCTTCTAAAAATAAAAGTTTGAATGGATAATTTTTTTCTTTTAAGCTTTTTAAAGCTGAAAATAAGTCATCAAAATTTCCTTGTGTACCTCTTATGTCACTCACAATAGCAGCATGCTTTGCTTTTTGTTTCTCTTTAGAATTTAAACAAAGGTCATAAAATACAGGAATAAGTTTAGGTGGAAGATTATCGACGCAGTAATATCCCATATCTTCAAGATATTCTGTTGCTTTGGATTTTCCTGCTCCTGAAAGGCCGGTTATTATCAAAATTTTCAATTTTTACCCTCCCTAATATTTTATTAAATACCGACATCACCTAAAGTTTTGACTTCACATTCAAGCAAAACTCCAAATGTTTTAAGTACAGTTTTTTTAATATAACAAATTAAACGGACTACGTCTTCGCACGTAGCGTTTCCAGTGTTAATTATAAATCCCGCATGTTTTGGACTTACCATAGCCCCTCCAAATGATTTTCCTTTAAGACCACATTTTTCTATCATAGATCCGACATAATATCCATCACCGGGTCTTTTAAAGACACTTCCACAGTTTGGGAAATCCAGCGGCTGTTTTGATTTCCTTTTATTTATGTTTATTCGCATTTTTTCTTTTATTTTTTCCTTTTTATCTCGTAAAAGTTTTAAAGTCATGGATACAGCAATATGATTTTTATCTGTATATAGACTTTTTCTATATGAAAAGTGCATATCTTTTTTAGAAACTATTTGGACTTTATTTTCTAAAAAATTTAAGTATTTACTCGATTCAATAAGGTTTGACATTTCTCCTTCGTAAGCTCCAGCATTCATATAGACGGCTCCGCCGCATGATCCGGGGATTCCCCACGCAAACTCAAGACCAGATAAACTATTTTGCATTGCAAAAACACAAACTTTAGCTAAAGAAACTCCACACCCACATTCAATTTTTTCTTCATCTAAAAGTTTTATATCCTTAAATTCTCCAGAAAGCTTGATTACAATCCCACGAAATCCGGCATCTGATACTAAAAGATTTGAACCATTACCGAGCAGAAAAAAGGGGATATTGTTACTTTTTATATACTCAATCAGCAAAGTCAGCTGTGAAAGATCGAAAACTTCTATAAATAAATCAGCGGAACCACCGATTCTAAATGTTGTATGTCTGCATAGTGGTTCATCTTTTAAAATTTTTAATCCTTTATCAGAAAAATCACTTAAAAAACTGTCGTACTCAAACAAAATTTACTGCACCACCATCTATATCGTGAAAAAGCTCGTGTATTTTCTAAGATAACCATTAAATCTATCTATGTCTGCATTTATTATAAGCTCTTCCGGAAAATCGACTTCTTTCAGTAATTCTAAAGCTTTATCGAATTTTCCTACTCTTGTACAAAAATGTGCATCTGAATTTACTACAACGTAAACTTCATGTTTTTTGCAAATCTGTGCTATTTTTTTACAATTTCCTTCTGAGCCTTTTCGAACATAAAAGGAACTATTGTTTATTTCGACTAATTTACCATTTCGTCCAAATTCCGGAACCACGCTTTCATAATCATACACGAACGAAACAAGACCACTGTGTCCAATTACATTTACACTGGGATCCTTACTAATATTTAACCAAGCTTGCGTGCATTCTTCAATTCCATGTTTTCCAGAATACGCAACATCATGTATAGATGCAACAATCCAATCAAGAGGGACTCTTAAGTCTTGTGGAATATCTAATTCACCTTTTGAGTTTAAAACATTTGCTTCTACACCTCTTAAAATTTTCACTCCGTCTATTTCTTTTGGGATAGTTCTAAGATTGTTAAAATACCAAGTTCTAGGAGAACCTGGCATATTTTCTGAGTGATCTGTTATTGCTATAGCATAAAGACCTTGCTTTTTTGCATATTTGACATTTTCAAGAACTGTACTATATGCATGAGTAGAAGCTATTGTATGACAATGAGTATCTGCAATTATTTTCAAAAAAATCACCTCTCAAATTTTAGCTTTTTTGATATCTAAACATCCCAAAGGCATTTTTCAATTTCAGGAGGAGTACCGGGATATTCAACTCCCAAACTTATAAAAAGTTCCCTTGCTGCATTGTAACCCATTTTCTTTTGCCGATTGTTCATTGCGGCAATTTCTATTATTACTGCTAAATTTCGACCAGTCCTAACAGGAATAGTTATGAACGGTACTTTTACATTTAAAATTTCAGTATAGCTATCAGATCCCATTCGTTCGTATGTCTTATCATCTTTCCAAGTCTCTAAATTTATCACCATATCAATATTTTCAGAAATTTTGACGGCTCCTATACCAAAAATTCTTCTAGCATTTATTATACCTATTCCCCGAACTTCAACAAAATGACGAATATTACTTGGGGCGGAACCAACCAATGTATTTTTTGACATTTTTCTTATTTCCACAGCGTCATCAGCAATGAGTTTGTGACCCCTTTTAAGAAGTTCTATGGCAGTCTCGCTTTTCCCGATACCACTTTCTCCAATCATCAGAATTCCTTCGCCATGAACGTTCATAAGTCCACCTGAACGTGTAACCATTGGGGCAAGATTTATACTAAGAAATGATACTAAATTTGATATAACATCTGATGTTACTTCATCTGATATAACAATTGGAATAGAAAACTTTTTTGCAATATCCAACACTTCTGTTATAGGTTTTATCCCTCTTGTTAATAAAAGAGCAGGGGGACGAAGTGACAATATAGTTTCTATAGATTTGTAAATTTCATTCGAGGTAAGCGTAGAAAGAAATATCCTTTCACTTTGACCCATTATGAGTATCCGGTTAGAATCAAAATCATCAAGAGTACCTATAAGTTCAAGACCCATACGATTAATCTCTATAGATTTTATAAATACACTATCAGGATCGCATGGCATAAAAACCTCCTTTAAATCAAGTTCTCTTATTACACTCGAAAGAGGAACTGCAGCATCTGTAGACAAAGAAAACCACCGCCATTTCAGATCAATAGTCAGCATTTTAACATATCTGTATTGAAAATAAAAGGGCAGTTATATTTAAAAATCTATTTAGGTTAGGGAATATTTCCTGGATTTTATGCAAAAAATAGTTACAAAAATTTAAGTTAGTTAAGGAGTGAATTTAATTTGATAAATATTCTTAAGAAAATTCTAGAAAAATTGAATAATATATATACAAAAACTAGTGAAAATACAGAAAATAATCGTACAGAAAAGAAAAAAATTTTTATGTCATTTTCTTTATCTGAAAATTTATCATTTTTTCAAGAAAAATTTGGATCGAGCCAAGATTTGAGTATAAGAAAAATGATAATGCTAGGACTTGATAGTGCAATAATAACTGTAAGTGGACTTGTTGATAAAGAAACTTTGAGTATCAATATTACTAATCGCCTTTCTAAACACAAAAATTTTCCAGAAACTCCATTTAAAAAATATGAATATTTAAGAGATGAAATTATATCATCTTGTGATGTTATACAAGTTTCAAATTACGAAGATGCTATTTATATGGCGATGTCTGGTTTTGCTTTGGTTGCAATTGATGGATGCAACAAAATGCTTGCTATTGGTGTGCAAGGTTATGCTTCAAGAGGAGTTTCTGAACCCTCCTCTGAGGTTATGCAAAGAGGGTCAAGAGAAGGATTTACAGAACCACTAAGAATAAACATGACCTTAATAAGAAGACGAATAAAAAATCCGTCTCTTAAATTTGAAATTTTTAAAATTGGAACTATAAGCAAAACTGAAATTTGTTTTTGTTATCTTGAAAATAAAGTTTCTCGTGACATTTTAGAAAAAATAAGATACAGACTTAAAAATACAGATCTCGAATCTGTTATGGCTGCAGGATACTTGTTGCCATATCTTGAAGAAAAAAATGATTTATCCCTTTTTAGTAGTGTTGGTATGACTGAAAGACCTGATACTGTTTGTGGAAAGCTTTTAGAAGGAAGGGTTGCAATTATTGTAGACGGAACACCGAATGTTTTAATAGCTCCCTATATTTTTACAGAATACTTTCAAAACATGGATGATTATTCTATTCGACCGTATTTTGCTACTCTTGCTAGGCTTATAAAATATGCAGGATTTTTTATTTCTACTTTGCTTCCTGGGTTATATGTTGCAGTATCTACATTTAGTCCAGAACTTTTACCAGGACCAATTCTTAGTAAAGTAGCTAGTGCCATAGAATCTACTCCGTTTTCTCTTATGTTTGAAACTTTTTTAATACATTTTTTCTATGAACTCATGAGAGAAGCTGGACTAAGACTTCCAAAACCACTTGGTCATGCAATTAGTATTGTAGGAGGACTTGTCATTGGAGATACAGCCATAAAAGCGGGCTTAATTGGGGCTCCGACGCTTATGGTAGTAGCATTAACAGCCTTATCTTCATACGTAATTCCAAATCTTTATGAACCGATTGCTATGCTAAGACTTCTTTTTATATTTATGGGTGGAATACTTGGAATTTGGGGAGTTATGATCCTTTTTGCTGCTATACTTGTAAATATTTGTGCAAAAGAAAATTATGGAGTTCCGTTTACGTCACCAATTTCCCCGTTTAGCATTTTTTCAATGAGAGATGTTTTTGTCAGAGCGGGATGGAAAATTTTGTCAATTAAAGATAGCAAAATTCAATATATGCCAGGGTCACATCCAAGAGAGCATAAAGGGGAAGATATAAAATGAAAAAGATAAATAAAATATCGGTGTCCCAAATGTTTTCTATGTTATTTATAAGTAGATTAGTGGTTGAAACAACTTATAGTAGCATTATGGTAAAAGGAGATTATATATGGGATCATATACTTTCAGCTATAGTATCTTTTTTCCTTATTTTTATATTAGTAATCCCGATTTATTTTTTATTTAAATCTGATAAATCTATGGATGTTTTAGATAATTCTTATATTTTACTTGGAAAAGCCGGACACATAGTTTCTGGAATATATGCATTTTATTTTTTGTTTATCTGTGTTCATACGCTGTCTTTGTTTAAGGTTTTTCTGGCAAACGTCATAAATCCACCAGTTTCGACAGAAGTTTTGCTCAGCAGTATGGTTATAGCAGCATGTTATGGAGCATATAAAGGGGTGGAAGGGTTAGCTAGAGCCTCTGGGATAATACTATTTTTTATGGTTTTATCTATTATTTTTATTGGATTTTCACTTCTTTTCAGTATTGACACCTTGAATTTTACCCCGTTTTTCTACAAAGGAACAGAATCCTTTGTTGGGGGACTTATTTTTATGATTGCAAGATCATCTTGTATACCTGCTATGGCTATTTTGTTTCCGATGGCTAAAGGAAAACTGAAACAAGGTCTATTTTTTTGGAATTTAAGTATATATACACTTATATGTGTTTCTATAGTTTTAATGCTAGGTTCTCTGGGAGATTTTCTTCAAACTCAACTTTTTCCAGTTTACACAGCAGCTAGCATTGCAAAAATTGGATCGCTTGAAAATTTAGACGTTTTATATTTAGGAATCTGGACAATGGGGATTTTTATAAAACTTTCTTTATTTTTAATGCTTTCTGGAGAATGTACAAAAAAATTTTTGGGTGAAAAAATAGGAAAAATATCAGTTTTGTTATTTGGAGCAGTGATGGTTTTTTTTGGAATCTTTTTAAACAAAAATGCTGTACTTTCAGGGATTTTTGGTTCTTTATCCCTTTTTACTTTTTTAATTTTTACAGCAGTTTTTATTCCTCTAATTTTAATTTTGATAAAGAAAATAAAATTTAAAAAAATAAGAAAGCGAGAAAATTTTAATGAAAATTAAATTGTTATTTTTATGTTTTTTGATTATTTCATTTTTTTCAATGAGTGCTTGTACAAGAGTTGTGCAGTTAAATGAAAAGATGATTATACAAGCAATTGGTATAGACGTTGAAGAAGAAGGATATAAAATTATAGTTCAGTCTCTTGATTTTAAAAATGCATCGGACGGAGAACCGGGAATAAGTTTAACTGAAATTAAAGGGAAAAGCTTAGCAGAAGGTCTTGAAAATACAAAAAAAGAGACTGGATTAATTCCTATGTATTCGCAAAATCTTGTAGTAGTTGTTGGAAAAGATCTTGCTATTTTGGGAGTAAATAGCTTTATTGATTTTTTTATTCGTCATTATGAAACGAGACCTAATGCAAAAATTTGTGTTTCTGAAACTACTGCATCAGATATACTTTTGTGTAAAAATGTAAAAGCAAAACAAATAAGCAGCATTATACCGGTCAGTCTAAAATCTGATATATTACATTTTGCCGGAAGAATTAGAGGAGAAACAAGCGATCCATATTGTGCCTATTTAAGTCTAGAAAGCGAAAAAATAAAACTTAAAGGATTAGCTATTTTTAGTAATGACAAAATGGTTTCATCTGCCGAAGAGAATGATTATTTAGCTTTATTGACTATATTTGGGGCAGAAAAGGCTGGAACATATAAAATATATTTAGAAGAAATAGGGGATATTTCGCTAAAAATTGATAAATCTAAAAGTGATATTTTATTAGATTCAGAAAATAAATCTTTTCATATAGATATAAAACTAGAAACAAGTGTGGTAGAAGTAGATTCGAAAAATTTTCAAAAAATAGGAGAAGATGAACAAATAAGAATAGAAAAACAGCTCGATAGTGAAATCAAAAAGATTTGCAAACAAGCTGTTGAAAATACAGTTAACTTAAATAGCGACATATTCAGACTACAAAAGATAATACTAAAAAAAGATATAAATCTTTTTAACCAAATAAATAAAAATCCAAAAGAAAACCTAAAAGACTTCGAATTCAACATATGTGTAAAATCACATATTTCAGTGACAGGTGTTGAAATTTAAGATTTTACTCCGAAAAATTTGTTATGTATTGCATTTAAAGCTCTATCAGCTTCATTAGAATAAACAATAACAGAGACTCTTATTTCGCTAGTTGCGATCATTTGTATATTTATCTGAGCTTCGTAAAGAGCCTCAAACATTTTAGACGCTATACCGATTTGATCTTCCATTCCAGTTCCAACTATCGAAACTTTTGAAACGTTTTTTTCGTAAATTATTTCAGCATCATCTAGTGGTTCAATATATTTGTTTAATGTTTCTACCGCAATATCTAGCTGCGATTTTGGTACGGTAAAGGAAATATCTTTGAAATCTTTTTTGTTTGCTGACTGTAAAATTATATCCACATTAATTCCTTTTGCAGCAAGTTTTGAAAACAATTTGAAAGCACTGCCGGGCTTATCTGGAATATTTATTACAGAAGCCCGAGCTACATCATCATCTGCTGCAATACCACAAATTGGTGGTTTATCTGTTTTAGTTACCTCTTTAATAATTGTTCCTGGAATGTCATACATACTTGAAAGCACCTCTATTTCAACATTATATTTTTTTGCAACTTCTACCGATCTATTATTTAATACTTGAGCACCTAAAGTAGAAAGCTCTAACATTTCGTCATATGACATGACGTCTATTTTTTTTGCGCCTTCCACTCTTCTTGGATCTGCTGTAAAGACTCCTTCGACATCTGTATATATTTTGCATTTATCTGAGTTTAAAGCAGCAGCTAAAGCTACGGCACTCGTATCGGAACCACCTCTACCCATTGTAGTTATGTCCCCATAAGCATTTAATCCCTGGAACCCCGCTATAATTACTATATTTTTTTTATCTAGTTCCTTTTTTATCCTGTTTGTATTTATACTTTCAATCCTTGCGCTTCCATAAGATGGACACGTAAGAAAACCTGCTTGCCAGCCTAAAAGAGAAACCACCGGATAACCCAATTTTTCTATTGCCATAGCTAAAAGAGACATAGAGATTTGTTCACCAGCAGAAAGCAAAACATCCATTTCTCGTTTTGAAGCGTTAGGATTTATTTCATTTGCCATATTTATAAATTCATCTGTTGTGTCTCCTTGAGCTGAAACAACAGCAATTATACTGTTTCCTTCAGAGTAAGCTTTGGTTATTATTTTTGCGACATTTAAGATCCTTTCGCTATTTGCTACAGATGTCCCTCCAAATTTTTGGACTATAAGACCCATTATTATAAAATCCTCCCTAAACAATAAACTAGCTTAATATTATATTCAATTATATTTTATTCGTTAATTTTTATATTGACATCAACTTTGCATAAACTAGTTTTTTTACTCATTTTGGTCATGCATAGGTTCCATCATTACTTCAACATTATTTTCAGAAGATATTTCAGAACTATCATGGTAATAAATTACCGTATCAGCTTGAAGTTCTGAATCTGACTCTGTTTCACTTAAAGACACGCCTTTATGAGTGGAACATCTGAGTGGTAAGTTGTTATTTGCATAGTAGCCTGTTGCATTTTCTTGACATGAAGTGGTAGATAATTCTCCTGTAGTTTTGCAGTATGTTGCTTCAATCACATTTGGATCATAATCGTAATCTTTTTGAGTTTTGTTACTTAAATACTGCGACATTATGTGTTTCCAGATCCGAACTGCTGAAGATGTTTCTGATATATGTTTAGGGTTATCATATCCTACCCAGATTGCCGAAACTGCATATGGACTGAGCCCGACAAACCAACTATCGTAACCATCATTAGTAGTCCCGGTTTTACCTATTATATTCCAGTTATCAATATTTGCGCCTCGACCAGTTCCTTCACTGCCGACTATTACATTTCTTAAAAGCCTATTCATAATCGTTGCTGTTTGAGAACTTATCGCCCTAGAAGGGACATTATATCGGTTGTCAAGAATAACGTTATCATTTCTGTCTGTAACATAAAAATAAGAAAAAGGCTTATTATAATGTCCACAATTTCCAAAAATCTGAAACGCAGCTGCCATTTCAAGAACTGTCACGCCGACATGTGTGCCACCGGTAGCTAAAGCCGATAAAGATACGGCGTCACTTGAATCTAGACTACTGAACCCTAGCTGTTTAGTTAAAAATTCGTAACTTTTCGCAGTTGAAATACGATTTAAAACTTGAGCCGTAGGTGCATTTGCAGATTTTTCAACTGCCCATTGAAGAGTAACTTTTCCTCTATAGTTCTTGTACCAGTTACTCGGCCAGCTTTTGAGTTCGCCACTTCCATCAACATCTATTTGAAGTGGTTCGTCATCAATTAAGGAAGAATAATGATATGCTCCAGAATCAATTGCCGGAGCGTAAACAGATATAGGTTTTATTGTTGATCCCGGTTGACGTTTCGCAAAGTTGGCTCTATTGTACCATAAATTTCCGGTTTTTTGTTCTCTACATCCTAAGATCGCAAGAATTCTACCATCTAGTCCCATCAAAACGTATCCGAGTTCAAGTTCTTTATCTTTTGGCATTACATTAGAGTCTTTTATCGCATTTTCTGCTATACTTTGAGCTTCACGATCCATTGCAGAGTAAATTTTAAGTCCATTAGTAAACAAAATAGTTTCGGCAGCAGATTTCCCAATATGATATTTTACACAAAGGTCATTTATTATGTCCTGCAGCATCGACTCTATATACCAGTTTCTTATTGGATTTACAGCTGAATTTATTCCGTTTTCGGAATCATACTGGTCATTAAACACCATATTTTCAGATTCTTTCATGGCTTGATTGTATTCTTCTTCAGTAATTTTACATTGATCAAGCATTTCGTAAAGAACGGTTTCACGCCGTTTTCTGTTTTTCTCAGGATAATAAAGTGGATTATAAGCAGTTGGATTTTGAGTTATGCCAGCAATCGCAGCACATTCAGCTATAGAACAATCTTGAATATTTTTGTTAAAATATATGTTCGCTGCTGCCTGTACACCTCGGCTACCGGCTCCAAAATTTACAACATTCAAATAAGCTTCAATTATTTCATCTTTGGAATACTTTTCTTCAAAATGCATAGCGCGAAAGATTTCTCTAAGTTTTCTTGTAAGACTAGGTTCATTGTCATCTGTTATATTTTTTATAAGTTGTTGGGTAATAGTTGATCCTCCGTGACTTTGCGAGCCTCTTAGCAAATTTGTAACAGCACTCATTGTCCTAACCCAGTCAACTCCAGTGTGGTTATAAAATCTTTTATCTTCAATTGCAATGATCGCATCTTTCATTTTGTCTGGGATATCTTCAAAATCAACCCATATTCTGTTTTCAAGGTTAAAAGCGCGCTGATACTCTTGAGCAACACCATTTTCATCATTCACATATATGAAACTTGTGAGTGCCATTTTGGATGCACTCAAATCAAGAATCATACTATCATCATCTAGCGATAACACATAAGTTTTGATCGATAAAAGTATAATTATAGATGTGATAGCTATAATTACAGCCAAACTAATAAAAATTCTAAAAAGTAGAACAATAAAAAACGTAAATAATCGCTTTTTGTTTTTAGGTCCCGGGGCATTTGATGGACTATTTATCCCAAAACCGTTATAGCTATACTTACTTATGTCTGTCTTTTGCATTAATATAGCTCCTTTAAACATATCGTTCTGAATCAAAATGCCAAAAACACGCTTACAGTATAACACTTTTGTTTAGATAAAAAAAGTTTAAATTGAATTAAATTTTAAACTATAAAAATTTGTGCCTAAAATTGTTTTTTTATTTTAGAAAAATCAAGCTCAAAAATAATTTTATTTTTTTATTGTTAAAAAACTAGACTTACTATCAACATAGTAATATAATTTGGTGAAATAACTTACAATGTTTTTTGCTTGGAGGGGAAATTTTATGGGAATACCAGTGGTTACAGGGGGACAAGCTATGTGCACTTTCGGGGCTGGAATATTTAATTTGATTTCAACAAGGACAGTTTTGTTCGAAAATAAGCCAGTTCTGACTATAATGGATAAAACTCCCCTTGTAAATGTTGTACCGTCCGGTGTAATTTGTAGTGCCATACCAATTACACCTAAACCTTGTTCACCAATTTTTGCTGCGCCCTGGACTGTAGGCACATTAAAGTCAAGAGTAAATAATTTTGCAATAGTTGACAACACCTGTAAATTGATTTGCAGTCTAGGTGGAGTGTTAAGTGTAATAAATCCTGGAGCGACAAAAGTAACTGTAACTTAAAATTTTAAGTTTTTACTCCCGGCAGTCTTTGCAAACTTCCTTTATACAACATTTGCTGCATTTTGGAGATCTTGATGTACAAACGGACCTTCCATGAAGGACTATTCTGTGGCAAAAATCGCTTGAATCATTGTCCGGAACTAAATTTTTCATAATTTGTTCAATTTTGTATGGGTCTTTGGATTTGTGAAATCCTAAACGATTTGTCAGTCTTATAAAATGGGTATCAACGACGATTGCCGGTCTTTTGTATACGTCTCCTAGAATAAGGTTAGCAGTTTTTCTTCCGATCCCAGGTAAAGATAAGAGATCTTCCATATTATCTGGAACTTTGGAGTTAAATTCATTTACTATTTTTTTGCACATCTCAGATATATTTTTCGCTTTAGTTTTGTAAAGTCCACAAGGGCGTATATACTCCTCAATTTCGTGAATGTCAGCACTAGCAAAAGCTTTTGCATTGGGGAACCTCTTAAAAAGTGCTGGTGTTACTGTGTTTACGCGAATATCAGTACATTGCGCAGATAGCCTTGCAGCTATAAGTATTTCTAGTGGACTGCTATATTCTAGTGAGCACTTTGCATCGGGATACGCAGTTTTTAGTTTTTCTATGCAAATTAAAATTTTCTGTCTACCATTCAAGATAATCACACCTTTACAAGTAACATTTTACGATTTAATACTTTGTTTTTCAACAATTTAAATTGAATTATTTTTTAGTTTAGATGATTTAAATTTTATTGTACTATAATGATCTGTAAAATCTGTCTTTTATTGGAGGGGAGCATGTATGAAAGAAGTCGGAATTGATATAATAGAGATTGATAGAATAAAAAAAGCAATGCAGAGAAGGAATTTTTTAAAGAGAATTTTGGGAGAAGATGAATACAAACAACTTGACGAAATGGGGTTCCCAGCTCAAAGTTTAGCTGGAAATTTTTGTGCAAAAGAAGCTTTTTCTAAAGCAGTTGGAACAGGATTTAGAGGAATTAAATTTAAAGAAATCCAGCTTATACGAGACGAAAAAAATAAGCCAGTTATAAAACTTTCTGGGAACGCATTTTGTCTTTACGGCGATGAGAGAAACCATTTTTCTGTAAGTATTTCTCATACAAAAACCTTAGCTTGTGCTGTTGTTTTATTTGAAAGAGGAGGAAAAACAGGGTGAATAGAGAACTTTTTAAAAGTGAAAAACAAGAATATAATTATCTTACGCTTATTGATATGTCACTTGTTAAGGAAATGCTGGGGGAGAGGGAGAGTGAGAGCTACAAAGGTAGTTTTGGAACACTTTTTTGTCTATGTGGAAGTAAAAAAATGCCAGGATCTGCTATGCTTTCGATTTTATCGGCTTTAAGGTCAGGAGTCGGAATGGTAAAAGCTGGAGTTTCTGAATCGATTTATCCAATAATTTCAAAAAAGATTTTGGAAGCTGTGTATACTATTTTACCAGAAAATGAAGAAGGGACTGTATCTAATTTAGCAGTCCAAAAAATACTAGAAAATGTAAAGAAATGTACGGCGGTTTTAGTCGGATGTGGACTTGGAATTCATGAAAATGTGGATTATACTGTAAAAAGGATAGTAGAAGAATTGGAGTTACCCATTTTAATTGATGCCGACGGTATAAATGCAGTAGCTAAATACATAAATATATTAAAAAGTGCCAAGGGTAAAATTATTATAACTCCGCATATTGGTGAAGCATCAAGACTTTTAAAAGTTCCGAAAAGTAATATATTAGCAAATAAATTTAAATATGCAAAACATTTGTCTGAAGAGTACAAAGTTATAACTGTTTTAAAGGGAAGTGAAACAGTTATTTGTGATGAAAGCGGGAATTTATATTTGAATAAAGCTGTAAATTCAGGAATGGCTAAGGCTGGGAATGGAGACGTTTTATCTGGAGTTATAGCCTCTCTTCTTGCACAAGGATTTGAGCCTATAAAGTCGGCAGTATGTGGAGTCTATATTCACAGTTTAGCTGGAGAAATTTGTAGAAAAGAATATTCTGAAACGGCTATGCTTCCAACAGATTTGATAGAAAAGTTTCCGGAAATATTTATTAAAATGAACAGGTAGGGGTTATTTTATGAGAAAAATACTTTTATTTATTATTATTTGTTTTGCGTTTATTATCTCGGGATGTAGTGATAGAACTATTAATCTTCAAGATATATCGACAGTGTTTAATGGAATTGCAACTCTTAAGCTATGTGATAAAACCTACGAATGTAAAATTAGTCACACCCAAGGACAAACTAATGTTCTAGAAATAGTAAAACCAAGTGAATTAGCCGGTTTTACGTTTTCATGGGAAGGAGGAAAACAAAAGATTACCTGGAATGGCCTTTCTTGCGAAGTAAGTAAAGATTTTTTGCCAAGAGGAGCTATGGTTGAAGAATTTATAAACGCGCTAAACTCTATTTCAGAAAAAAAGAATTTAGTATTTAGTTCTAAAACCGATGAAAAGATTATCTTTAAAGGGAAAACTGAGTTTTTTGATTTCCAAGCTACCTTTGACAAAAAAGGGGATCTGGTTAGCATTGCAGTTCCTGAAATTAATATGAATGCAGAATTTTTTAAATCTTAAATATAGAATATAATTGAATTATTTTTAAAAATAATTTCTAATCTTTAATATATTTATAAATTAAGTTAGCGATATTTGTGGAGAATATTGTTAAAATTGTTTTTTGTTTTAACTTGACTGTTTTAGAAAGGCATGTTAGAATCCCATGTTAAGAACTATTTTGTTAGTAAGGGGAATTTAAAAATGAAAAAAAAGTTTTTTACTTCTGAATCTGTTACTGAAGGACATCCTGACAAACTTTGCGACCAAGTATCTGATGCTGTTTTAGATGCTATAATTTCAAAAGATCCTGAAGCACACGTTGCGTGTGAAGTTTGTGCGACAAAGGGACTTGTGCATATAATGGGGGAAATATCGACAAATTGTTATGTTGACATTGCAGGGGAAGCTAGAAAAGTTATAAAAAATATAGGGTACACTGGGGATTCTAATACTTTTGATGCGGACACGTGTGGAATAATTACTTCCATAAACTCTCAGTCTAGTGATATTTCTATGGGAGTTGATTGTTCACTTGAAATAAAGGATGGTTCTAAAGATGATTTAAACCAAATTGGTGCTGGAGATCAGGGAATAATGTTTGGATTTGCCTGTGATGAGTCACCTGAACTTATGCCTCTTTCAATATCGATTGCGCATAAGTTAGCTAAAAAGTTAGCTGAAGTGAGAAAGAACTTAGTTTTACCTTACTTAAGGCCAGATGGAAAAACCCAAGTTACTTTAGAATACGATGAGAATGGTCCTGTTAGAGTCGATACTGTTTTGGTTTCTGCTCAGCATAGTGAAGATATTTCTCAGGAACAGATGAAAAATGATATCATAGAGGAAGTTATTTTACCTGTAATTCCTGAGAGTGTGAGGAATGACCGAATGAAAATTCTTGTAAATCCTACTGGCAGATTTGTAATTGGTGGACCTGAGGCTGATGCTGGACTTACTGGAAGAAAAATAATAGTCGATACATATGGTGGTTATTCACGGCATGGAGGGGGAGCTTTTTCGGGTAAAGATCCTACTAAAGTTGATAGATCGGCGGCATATGCGGCAAGATATATCGCAAAAAATGTAGTAGCTGCAAAAATAGCATCGAAATGCGAAGTGCAGATTGCCTACGCTATAGGTGTTGCATCGCCTGTTTCCATTATGGTAGATACATTTTCCACATCAAAAATAGAAGATGAAAAAATATCAAATGCGATCAGAGAAATTTTTGATCTTAGACCGGCTGCAATTATTGAAAAATTTGGGCTTCGTGCGCCTATATATACTCCACTTGCAGCGTATGGACATATGGGACGAGAAGATTTAGGAGTAAGTTGGGAAAAGATTGATAAAGTTGATGACTTGAGATCGAGACTTAATGTTTAGTGTTTTCAGGGAGGATATTTATGATTGATATAGCGGCTGAAATTGATAAAAAGAAACTTGAGTTTGAAAAGCAGATCTTAGGTATAAAAAATGTGGGTGAGCTGAATTCTTTAAAAACTGAATATTTGAAAAATTTTTTAGGTAAAATGTACCAACAACTAAAAAGTATTGAAGATGTTTCGAAGAAAAAAGATTTCGGAAAAGTGATAAATAGTTTTAGAGAATTTGTAGAAAATAAAATAAAAAATATATCGGAAAAGCTTGAAGAGAATAAGACTGTGGCTAATTATGATGTATCGATTTTTAAAAGAAACATCGATATAGGAAGTTGCCATCCAATAATAAAACTGTACAAAAAAATAGAAAAAATATTTGTTAGCATGGGTTTTTCTGTGGTGCAAGGCCCTGAAATAGAACTTGATAGGTATAATTTTGAAAAATTGAACATGCCAGCTCATCATCCTGCAAGAGACATGCAAGATACCTTTTATATAAATGCTCCAAATATTCTTTTAAGGTCTCATACGTCATCAGTTCAGATAAGAACAATGGAATCTGAAACCCCTCCTATTCAAGTTATATCTCCTGGAACTGTTTACAGGGTAGATGATATTGATCCTCAGCATACTCCAATGTTTTATCAAGTAGAAGGTTTGATGGTAGGAGAGGGGATGTCTTTTGCAAATCTTAAAGCAGTCCTCATACTGTTTCTTAAAGAAGTTTTTGGAGAAGAAACTAAAGTTCGATTTAGACCCACATATTATCCTTATACGGAACCAAGTGCTGCAATAGATATGTCTTGCACAGAATGTAAAGGCAAAGGCTGCCGCACATGTGGCAATTCCGGTTGGATTGTAGTTTTGGGATCTGGGATGGTGCACCCAAATATCTTAGAAGGTGCTGGTTACGATAGTGAGAGGTATACAGGTTTTGCATTCGGTTTAGGTTTAAACAGACTTGCACTTTTGTATTACGGCCTCGGTGAAATTAGAAAAATCTATGAAAACAATATAAGTTTGTGGAAACAGCTATAAAGAGAAGGAGGGTTGTAATTTGTTCAAGTTTTCATTTAATTTAGTTAAAGAAATATGTGGCATTGATATAAGTCAAGAAGAACTTTTTAACATACTGAATCTTCAAGGGTTTGAAGTCGATGAAAAAGTAGAAAAAGATAATGATATAATTGTGACTATTGAAGTTAAAGCAAATCGACCTGATATGCTTTCCCATTTGGGTGTTGCAAGGGAAATATGTGCTTTTAAAGGCTTAGATATACCATCGGTTCCTAAGTTAGAGAAGGTTCAAAATACAGAAACTTTCCCTATAAAAGTAGATGTGGATTCAGAGGTCGCAACAAGGTTTTCAATGCTTGTTTTGGATAAAATCGATAATAAAGTGGAAACGCCTGAATATATAAAAGATTTATTAAATAAACTTTCAATTAACTGTGTTAATGCTATTGTGGATATTGCTAACTATGTAATGCTAAAATATGGCCAACCTATGCACACTTACGATATTGATAAAATCACGGGAGACTCCATTTATGTAAGAAAAGGGGAAAAGGCTGAAAATATAACAACTCTTGGAGGAATAGAATTAAGGGTGTCGGAAAATGACATTTTGGTTTCCGATACTAACGCTCTGTGTATTGCAGGAGTTATAGGAACTGAAAAATCTGCAGTTGAAGAAAACAGTAAAACTATTTTGATTGAGGCTGCTTGTTTTGATAAAATTAGTGTGCGTTTAACTAGTAGAAAGCTAAAAGTGTCTACTCCGTCTTCGTTTAGATTTGAAAGAGGAATAAACGAAGATGAATCTTTAGAAATTTGTAATATTTGTGCCAATTTGATTAGAGAAATTTGTGGCGGTGAAATAAAGCAAACCGTTTTTGATTTTTATCCGTCTCCTAAAAAGGATAAATTTGTTAATTTAAGGGTTTCCAGGTCAAATTTGTTGGTTGGACTTTCGCTTTCAAGCAGTGATATTGTAAATTATCTTGAAAAATATGAACTTAAGTGCCAGGTAAAAGATGGTGATAATATAAGTGTAAAAATTCCGAGATATAGGTTGGATTTAGATTTGGAGGTTGACTTAATTGAAGAAGTAGCCAGAATTCACGGTTATGATAACATTAAGCCTTGTATGCCAGTAACTCGAGTAAGTTACAACAAAAGCACTGTATGGGACAATTCTGATAAACTTCGAAATATTTTTATAGGTCTGAATTTTTATGAAGTTATAACTTATTCATTCATACCATCGAATTTTTCAAGTTTACTAAATATAGATAAAAATAGTAAACTTTATTCTAATTTAATTCTCCAAAATCCAATAAACAAAGAATATTCTATTATGAGACCTACTTTAGCTTACTCGTTATTGTCATCACTTGCATACAACTATTCGATGAATAATCAGGATTTAGCTTTGTTTGAAATAGGAAGGGTTTACTATCAGGATGAAAAAAGTCGTTTTAAAACTGGATTTATGGAAATGGATACTTTGGGATTTATTTTTTCTGGTAAACGAGTAAAAAGGGGTTGGGGTGTGGATAAAGACATAAAGTATTCATATTATGATCTTTTAAATTATGTAAATGTGATTTTTAATGAATTTGGACAAAATTTTGAATTAAAACCAGTGGATCATGGATTTTTAGTTGCTAAAACCGGATATGAGATTTTATCAAACGGTAAAACAGTGGGATTTTTGGGTGAAATGAATAAAAAACATATAAACAAAATACAAAATGTAAAATTAATTAGAGATCCTATTTTTTACTGTGAAGTTTACATAAAAGACTTAGAAGAAAAATGTAAAAAACTTGATTTTGAATCCAAATATCCCTGTTTGGTTAGAACATATAATTTTTTGGTGAAGAAAAGTGTCCAATCAAGAGAAATAGAAAAAATAATAAAGGATTCCAGTAATTTAGTACAAGAGGTAAAAATATGCGATATTTACACGGATAAAACTATTAAAACTGATAGCCATGCACTTTTGTATGAAGTTAAGTTTTGTAGTAGTGAGTTTACATTAACTTCCGATCAAATAGAAAAAATTGAACAAGATTTTATAAAAAAATTAAATTTAGATTTAAATGTAAGTTTTAAACAGTAAAAATAAAAACAGCCCAGAACGAAAAGAAGTCTGGGCTGTTTGTACGCTTGAATCTAAAAAATTACTGTTAAGCATTCGGTGTTTGTTATTCACCGTAACTCAAAAGTGTAAATCCAAAAAGTGTTAGAAACGAGTCACTGATACCAAGTTTTTTCGCTATAAAGCAAAGACCACCCATTGGAACTGCAAGTGCAACTATTCTGACTATCATGGCCAGGCTTTGATCTAAAGCTTTTTGCACTCTGCTTTCTCTTCCGTGTCTCAAGATTAATCCCTCCTTTTGTACTTATATCCCATATATATTATAACACAAATTTATATTTTTTCAAATATTTATTTCTACTACTTTTATTTTTTTAATCGCATCTAAAATTAAATCATCCCAAATCTCTGTGTTTTCAGCATGTTCAACCTGTTCAATTTTAGGATTAGTTTTAGGATGTTTAGGAACAAAAATTGTACAGCAATCTTCAAAGGGTTGTATAGAAATATCGAAGGTTTTAATCTTTTTAGCTATATCGATAATTTCTTCCTTATCCATGCCTATAAGTGGTCTAAATACAGGAATTGATACCGAAGAGTCGGTACAAGCTAAAGCTTTCATTGTTTGACTTGCAACTTGTCCTAAACTTTCACCTGTTATTAGAGCGCTACAATTTTCATTTATAGCAATTTTTTCAGATATTTTCATCATTATCCGTCTCATTATTAATGTGAAAAATTCTTCTTTGCACGATTTTTTAATTTTTTCCTGAATTTCAGTAAATGGTACTATAAATAATTTTATGTATCCAGAATACTTTGAAACTTTTTCTAAAAGTTCTATAACTTTTTTTTCTGCTCTTAAGCTAGTATAGGGGGGACTTGCAAAATGAATGGCAGTTAAGTTTACTCCACGTTTTGCCATCATATATGCTGCAACAGGACTATCAATTCCACCTGAAATCATAATAGCAGCCCTGCCACTGCAAGAAGCTGGGAGTCCACCTGCTCCTTTTTCTGAATCGGTCCAAATGTATGCACCTATATCACGAATTTCGATAGTTATAACTAAATCTGGATTATGGACATCTACTTTTAAATTTAGAAAATTCTCTAAAATAAAATGTCCTATTTCTTCTGAAATTTTCGGAGAAGTTAAATAAAATTTTTTATCAGACCGCCTAGACTCAATCTTAAAAGTTTTTACTTCATTTAATTTTGAGTCTAGATGTTTCAATATAGTTTGCTTGATATCATCTATATTTTTATTACATAAAAGAGCTTTTGAAAATCTAGATATTCCGAAAATTGTTTTTATTGTACTAGATAAATCATCAATTTCCATATTATTTTCTTTCGGAATTACAGAAATAGTTGACTGAGACATTTTTATATCAAAGTCGCCAAATTTTCCAATTCGACTTTTAATTTCATTCAAAAGTTTTGTTTCAAACGATCTTTTATTCAGCCCTTTTAAAACAATTTCACCGAATTTTATTAATATTACTTCCTTCATTATAAGTACTCCTTAAAATTTTACAATTTTATGTATAGCCTCATTTAAATATTTTAAAAAATAGTCAATATCACTTTTCGTCGTGTATCTGGATAAACTAATTCTAATAGACGAATCAATAAGTTCGTTTCTAAGTCCAATTGCTTTTAAAACGTGACTATGTTTTCCTTTTGAACAAGCTGAACCGTTTGATATGTATATACCGTGCGACGATAAAAAATTTGTAAGTGTTTCAGACTTAATTCTCAAAACAGAAATATTAATAATATTAGCAATTGAATTTGGTGGAGAATTGATTTTTATTTGATTATTTTTTGCTAAAAATTGTTTGCAATACCTACTAAGTTCACTAATTCTTATGTTTGCATTTTTATCTTTAATCATTTCAGATACAGCGCCTTTAAAGCCGGCTATAGAAGAGACAGCTTCTGTTCCGGGACGCATATTTGATTCTTGACCACCTCCAAAAAAAATTGGCGATATTTTTACTTTGTTTGATATATATAAAGCTCCTATACCTTTAGGTCCGTGAATTTTGTGAGCACTTATACTTAAAATGTCTATCCCATATTTCTTTACATTTATAGGAATTTTACCAAAAGCCTGTACAGCATCTGTATGTAAAATAGCTGGGGAGTTTTTAGTTTTTATAATCTTTTTTACCTCACTCAAATTTGTAATAGTGCCAATTTCGTTATTAACCATCATAAGACTTACTAAAATAGTTTTTTCGTTTATAGCTTCATAGAGATCAGATTTTGAAATATTTCCATATTTATCCGGTTTTAAATATATTACTTCAAATCCTTTGCTTTCTAGATAATTCATAGGTTTAAGTACCGAAGAGTGCTCTATGCTTGTAGTCACTATCCTACAACCAAGATTCTTTCTCGCTTGTGCAGCACCTAAAATAGCTATGTTATTAGATTCAGTTCCTCCAGAGGTAAAAAAAATCTCTTTTGATTCGCAGTTTAAAATTTTTGATATAACTTTTCTTGACTCATCTATTATATTTTCTGCATCAATTCCCTTTTGATGAACGGAGGAAGGGTTACCGTAGTTTTCTGTCATAGCGTATATCGATTCTTTAACTGCTGTTTCACAAACTTTGGTAGTTGCACTGTTATCAAGATAAACTTCTGTCACTTAATCTTATCCCTCCTTTAATATTTTACTTTATATTATATGCAATCAACACAACAAACGGGAAAACACTTATATAAATTAAAGAGTTATCCCGTTTATTTAAACTAAAAAATGGAAAAATACATTTATTTAAAGCCTCAATCACAACTATCGTCACTAGAGTTAATAGAATCCAAATTGCAGTCACAGTCTTTTTCACAATTACAATCTGAGTCCAAATTGCAGTCACAGTCTTTTTCACAATCACAATCCGAGTCCAAATTGCAGTCACAGTCTTTTTCACAATCACAATCCGAGTCTAAATTGCAATCACAATCTTTGTCACAATCTGAATTTAAGCCACAATCTTTCTTTGAGCTAGAAAGATTTTCACATGTAGATTTTATACAAAGAGCGTGGCCACATTTACTGCAATAAAGACCATCAGAAGGGTTTTCACAACCACAAAGTTTACATATAACTTTATTTTTTAAAAGTGCTATCTTTTTTTCTAATTTTTCAATTTTACAAATAATTTTGTCAATAGCAAATACTTTTGGTTTTAAACACTCTTCATTCAAAACTCCACTTTTCATAGAGTTATAGACTAATTTTCCAACATCTTCATACTTGTTTTTTAAATTTGATTTTTCTTCGGCAAGTTCTATACGAAATTTAGAAGTATCTACGAGTTTCTCAGCTTTGTTCGAAAAATTTTCTGCCAAACCTTTAACTTTCATAAACATATCTTCAAAAAATCCCATAATTATCTCCTCCAACATATCGAGTTAGTAGCTATTATACACAAATTATACTAAAAAGTAAAACTTTAAAAGGAAACATTTTTTCTAATGGTATATCCCACCCCCAATAAATTCTCTTATCATAGAATTTTCAGGCACTAAACTCAGGTCAACAGGACTAAACCTTTCTAATTTAGAAATAAGCCCTAAAGAACTTTTGAAAACTTTACTGTTCTCCCTGACTTCTCTTAAAAGTGCAGTGGCAATACCCCTCATAGCTCCAAGTTCATACAAATGCAAAGAATTTATTGTAATATCACTTGTTCTTTTAAATGGATATATAAAAGCCGATTGACCTTTGCGAACACTACTCCACATTGAAAGAGTTTTTTCAGGATCTGATTTTCTTTTTTCATAGTCTCTAACAAGTCTTCTAACAAGTCTTATTTCCTGATTTGATATTATTTGCCCATTATAATCATTTATACCTTGTTTTACACTGATATATATCCTGACAATATTTTCCTGAGGAAGACCTTTTGTAAAAATAGGATTCAAACCATGAATTCCCTCAATTATAGTTACAGAATCACTTCCAAGTTTAATGCAAATCTTACCTGGCTTAGATTTTTTTTCTTTAAAGTCAAAACTTGGCATATAACAAAATCCACTTGTCATAAGCTCGTTCATACAACTTTTAAACTCTTGTATATTAAGTGCATATGGCGACTCGTAATCAATTTCTTTATCATCTGTGTTTTCAAAATCACTTCGATCTTTATAAAAATTGTCAAGCGATACCATTGCAACGTCGCAGCCTAGTTTAGCAAGCTTATTTTTCAGCATAATCGCAGTAGTTGTTTTTCCACTTGCCGATGGACCGGATATTAAAACAATTGTCCTTTTATTTTTCAAATTAAGCACATAGTCAACAGCTTTTGATAGTTCACAATCATAAGATTTTTCTATATTTTTTATAAAATCATTCATATTATTTTCAACTGCGTGATTTATTTCACTAAGTCCCAAAATGAATTTTCTGTATGAATTACTAAAATTTCTCATAAATTTTTTCTAACCTCCCTTTTCTCTCAATTATTTCATTAAATCTGTTTATATACTCATACGGAAACTTAAAATTGAAAACACGTTCAATCTTTTCACTGTTTGCAATATTAATTTTTGTTACGGCACTCGCTCCACACGCTATTATTGAGTGTATTTCATCCATCATATAAACATTATAAAGACACTCAAATCCACGTTTAGCCCACCCTGTGTTTTCTTTGTGGCTAACCATTTTACTCTGTCTATATAAATAATATGGGAAATACCCTGTTTCTGACAAAGAATTATAAGCTTTAGAGAGCATTTTATTTACTAATTTTTCGTTTTTATAAAGAGAATCTGATGTTTTTACAATTCTTGACGCCCTTTTTAAAGCAAGTGTATGTAGTGTTATAGATTTAGGATTTAGTGATAAAGTTCTTTCAATAGTCCTACAAAAACTCTCATAGGTGTCACTCGGTAAACCAGCTATTAAATCCATGTTTATGTTGTCTATATTCGATTTCTTTGCCATTTCAAACGCGTTTAAAGTGTCTGCAGCAGTGTGATGTCTGCCTATAACTTTCAAAACATCATCATTAAAAGTTTGAGGATTGATACTTATCCTTATTTTGGGAAATGTAGCCATCAAATTAAGTTTTTCTTGAGTTAAAGTATCTGGTCTTCCGGCTTCGATAGTAATTTCTCGGCAGTTTTTTAAATCAAAACTTTCTAGTATCGAACTAAAAAGAACATCAATTTGAAAGGGCTCTAAGATTGTTGGGGTTCCCCCTCCAATATAAACAGTTTCTAATTTTAAACCGAGATTTTTTGTAATTTCTGACGTAAAAACAATTTCCCTTATAAGTAAATCTAAATAAACTGGAACTAGTTTCATAGATTTTTCTACAGACTGAGAAACAAAAGAGCAATATGAACACCTTGAAGGACAAAATGGAACAGAAATATATAGACTAAAAGAATTCCCTCCCGAAAATTCAATTAATTTATCCTGATTTTTGCATATTTCTTCAGTGAGAAGTATTTTATCTTCATTTACGAGAAGTCTATTACTAAAATAATCGTGAGAATACTTCTTTCCTTTACTTTTAAGAAGACTTCTAAAAAGTTTTACTGGACGGACTCCCGTAACAATTCCCCAGTCAGGCTTAGTTTTAGTTATGCTAGACAGAACACAAAAAAGCATCTTCGATATTTTTAATTCCAAATCTCTGTCTGAAGCTACATCAAAAACAATATCTTTCCGGCTGTCTTTTATGTTGTTTATAGTGGCAGACACTTCTATCATTGTACCACTTTTTAAAGTTTTGTCAACACTAATAAATAAAAAATTGAAATTTTCAGGATAATATTTGTCATATTTTTCAAACTGTACACTATAATTGGGGAAAAATAACCTACAAATTCCTTCTATTTCGTATAAAAAATCATTATTAATAAGAATAACTTTTATTATATTTTCGTCCATCATATTCTAAACAGTGATCCGGCCATAAATCACTTCTTTAAACCTCCGTATGAAATAATTTTTAGTTTGGTCTTTTCACGTATATTATTCCGACAATTTGGGAAAGTGTGGTTATTACTGCGTTTAATTGGTCAGTTCCATTTACAACTATATCTAAAATAGTTATTGTTTTTTCATTTTCTATACTTCTGGAACTTATAGAACTAATTTTTATTTTTAAGTGATTTAGCTGCATAGTAAGTTCCGGTAAAATATTGTTTTCAGACAAAATCTCTAAAGATGCTACAAATGAACCTTTAAATTTTCCGGCCCATGTTGCTTTTATCCATCTTTCAGGTTGATTATCTTTACTTATTATTTTTGGGACATTCTTGCAGCTGCATCTGTGTATAGAAACACCGCTACCACGAGTCACAAACCCTATTATATCGTCGTAAGGAATAGGATAGCAGCACCTTGATAATCTATAAAGGCAATTTTCTACACCATCTAATTTTATTTGAGATTCCTCTTCTTTATCTCGTTTATTATGGTCGTCTGACAAAGGTTTTGTATTTGAAACATCAACATTTTTTAGATATTGTTCTTTTACTGCTGAAACAATATTTTGTAATTTTACTCCTCCATATCCGATAGCAGCATAAAGATCATCCAAAGCATGATAATTTTTCCGTCTTAAAAATGGTTCGATTGACATTTTAATTTCATCGCTCGATAAAAACAATCCATTCCTTTTTAGTTCTCTTTCCAGAGCAATTTTGCCTTCAACTATATTGTCTGATCGTTTTTCTTTTTTAAACCATTGCCGAATTTTGTTTCTTGCTTCACTTGTTTTTACTATTTTTAACCAATCTCTACTGGGACCTCTTCCTGTTTCTTTTGCAGCAATTATTTCTACTATTTCACCAGTTTTTAATTTATGTGTAATCGGGACAATTCTTTTGTCAACTTTTGCACCTATCATTCTGTGACCTATTTCTGTATGAATAGCATAAGCAAAATCAATAACAGTTGCACCCATAGGCAAACTTATCGCTTCTCCTTTTGGAGTTAAGGCAAAAACTTCTTCAGGAGCTAAATCTAGTTTTATATTCCCTACTATATCATTTAAATCCTCATTGTCACCGTGATAGTCGACTATGTTTTTTACCCAAGATAAATATTTTTCAAGTGCATCTTTATTTTCAAGAGGATTTAGTTTATATTTCCAGTGTGCTGCAACACCATATTCTGCGGTTTTATGCATATCCCAAGTTCTAATCTGAAATTCAAATGGAATACCTTCTTGACTAAGCACTGTAGTATGTAAAGACTGATACATATTTGGTTTCGGTATAGAAATATAGTCCTTAAACCGATTTGGAATAGGATTAAACATTTCGTGAATTATACCCAAAACGTTGTAACATTCGTTTATTGTATTTACTATAACTCTTATGGCATAAATGTCATATACCTCTTCCATAGTTCTACCCTTTAGAAAAACTTTATTATATATGCCATTTATACTTTTGACTCGACCTTCAATATGTACTTTTGGGAAAATAGGCGCAATTTTTTTTAAAATTTTTGTTTTTATGTTATTCAAAAGTTTTTCTCTATCGTTTTCTTTCAACTTAAGGGAATCTTCTATTTTTTTATACGCTTCAGGGTCAATGTATTTTAGTGATAAATCTTCAAGTTCTTCTTTTACAGAACTAATTCCAAGTCTATGAGCTATAGGAACAAAAAGCTCCATATTTTCAATTGACTTTTTTATCCTTTTTTTATTTGGCATACATGCAATTGTTCTCATGTTATTTAATCTATCTGCAAGTTTTATTATTATTACTCTTATATCTTGAGACATCGCAACTAGCATTTTACGCACACTTATAATTTGCTGTTCCTCTTCTGTAGAGTCAATAATTTTAAATTTTGTAACACCGTCTACAAGTTTTGCAATTTCACTTCCGAATTCATTTTTTATTTCATCTACTCCAGCTGAAGTGTCCTCTAAAACATCGTGCAAAAGTGCAGCAGCAATAGATTGAGTGTCCATACCAAGTTCAGCTAATATGTACGCAACAGAAACCGGATGAAGAATATAATCAACTCCAGATACGCGTTTTTGCTTGCCATGTGCTTTCTTTGCATAATCAAAAGCCTTTTTTATTAGTTGCATATCGTACTTTTTGTCACTTTTTTCTAGAAAACTAACTAATTCTTCAAATGTTCTATATTCTGGAGAAGATTTCATCAGTCTTTACCCTCCAAAATACTTGTTTTTGATTTTATTTTCTGGATTGTGGGTGATAAATTAAAATCTATACTTTCATAATCTTGTTCAATTTCTACATAAAATTCGTCGGCAATGAAGTCCACTTTAGCTATACCTAATTCCTGAAAAACATCAAGTATAATATATATCTTTGACGCACAAACTTTTTCATTTATTCTAGAAACTATTACATCAACTCTCTGAAATGGCATTTTATTTTCCATAAAATAATTATAAATTACTTTAAAATCATCTTTTGAAGGGAGTAAAAGATGTAAGTCTGAAATTGATAGCTTTTTCCCGGTTTTAAAATTTTCGTAAATTCTTTTTTGTTTTAAAACTTTAGATAGATCAGCGGATGATAGTTTAACATCGGTTACATAAAGCGAAATTGAATTAGTCCAGTTAATATCATTTTTGTGCATAGTAACAGCCACATCGACTGTTTCTCCCAAATTATAAAGAAATGTATCTATTGATTTTCCAAAATACAATACCTCTAAATTTGTTTGTTCTCTAGAAAGAATAAGTTTTAAATGTTTTCCGTTACTTATGGGTCTTATATTTTTAAGCTTTAAATTGCATAAAGCAAATATTGGTTCAGGATTAGCACTTCCAAAAGGTTTTAATTTATCAAGCTGTTTTACCATGTTAAGAGAAAGTAAAGCAGGATTAAGCCTGCAATCTATATTTACTGAAGGAAACGCTAAATATTTAGCAGAATCTACGTATTTTAAAATTGCATTTTTGAAATTTTCTATGTTTTCTGTTTTAAGATTTATTCCAGCTGCCATAGGATGTCCTCCAAATCTATCGAGATGCTCACTGCAAGCTGCAATCGCTTCATGGATCGAAAAACCTTCTATACTCCGGCAAGACCCCTTTGCTTCATTTTTATCAAAAGTTATAAGTATACACGGTTTTCCGTATTTTTTAACTATTCTAGAGGTGACTATTCCCAAAACACCTTGATGCCATTTTTCTCCACTTAGTATAATGATTTTTTCATGTTTTTTAATCGGTTGTTCTTTTAAAAGATTTTCAACGGATGTATATATTTCGCTTTCTGTAAATTTTCTTTCGTAATTCTTCTTATCAATACTTTGAAAAATATCAAAAGCTTCTTCTTCGGTCTCTGCTATAAGAAGTTTTACAGATGAAGATGCATCGTCCATTCTTCCACTTACATTTATCCTCGGAACAATCCCGTATACAACATTAGAAGTATCGATTCTCTTTCCATATAATCCTATACTTTTAAGAATTGCTCTTATTCCGGGTCTTTCAGTTTTTGCAATTATTTTTAAGCCTTCTCGTACCAAATCTCTTGTTTCGCCTTTAAGTTCAATAAAATCTCCAATAGTCCCGATAGTAACTAAATCTGCATATTCTTGTATTAATTGTTCTAAACTAGATTTTCCTGTCTCGAGCGCAACCACTGCTTTAAACGCAACTCCGACTCCTGAAAAAGATTTAAATTTACTAGAACAATCTTTTCTATACGGATTTACTACTGCAACTGCATTTGGAATTATTTCAGGAGGCCTGTGATGATCAGTTATTATTAGATCAATTCCAAGAGATTTTATGTGTTCTGCCTCGGAGCACGCTGATATACCGTTATCTACTGTAATAATAAGTCGGACTCCGGTCTTATATAGCATATCTATATTTTCACAGTTTAAACCATAACCATCTGTTTCACGCTTGGGGATATAGTAGATTACATTTGCTCCTCGTTTTTTTAGATACAAATAAAAAAGTGCTACAGAAGTAACTCCATCAGCATCGTAATCTCCGTAAATGCAAATTTTTTCTAAATTCTTTATAGCACTTTCTACTCTTTCTTTTAACTTATCCATGTCAATTAAATCAAAAGGAGACGAAAAATTACCATATCCAGTTAAAAATTTGTCTGCAGAATCTTTATCATTAAGTTTTCTTACATTCAAAAGGACGGCCAAGAAAAATGGAATATCCCATTCATTTTTCATATCCATAGCCTTTTCTTTATCGAGTTCTGCAAATTTCCACTCTTTTATGCCCAATTTATTGCGCCACCTTCAAATATTAATTAAATCTCTAACAACTTCACTTGCAATAATTATTCCCGCAACAGAAGGAACAAACGACACACTCCCGGGAATTACTTTGCCACATGAAGACCTAACGACCATATCTTTTTGTATTTTCCTTGGAATTTCATCGGAATATAAAACTTTTAATTTCTTTATTCTTCTCTTCCTAAGTTCATACCTAATAATGCGAGACATAGGACAGACAGATGTCTTATAAATATCGCTTATTTTAAGCATTTTAGGGTCTATTTTGTTTCCAACACCCATGCAGCTTATTAACTTTGTTTTACTTTTATCGGCATTAATTATTATTTCTATTTTTGAAGAAATAGTGTCTATAGCATCTACTATGTAATCATATTCTGAAAAATCGTAATCTTTTGAATTTTCTTTTGAGTAAAAGCAAATACTGCTTTCCACATTTATGTTCGGATTTATATCAAGAAGTCGTTTTTTCATTAAGTCAGCTTTATTTTGACCAATTGTGCTATTAAGGGCTATTATTTGGCGATTTATATTAGTCTTGTCCACAACATCTTTATCACAAATAGATAGGTTTCCGATTCCAGCTCTTGCTAATGATTCAATTGCATACGATCCAACCCCGCCGCAACCAAATACTAGAACCTTTGATTTTGATAATTTTTCAAGATTTTTCTCCCCAATTATCATTTTTGTTCTAAAAAAAATGCTGTCCAACTTTAACCTCTTTTCTAAATTATAAATACTTTATATCCGAAAAATTATACTTTCCTTTTTAAACATATGAGATGTAACGAAAAAGGCAAGTAATATATAAAGTAAAAGCCAGCCTGCAACCACTAGAAAATGTAAAATATTTATAGAATTTGCTAAAATTTCCTTTATAATGCAAATTATATTTACGATAGGAACGCACAAATGCACCATTTTTATAGCATGTATATCAAGTGAGTACATAAAGTAAGTAGGAAGCAATGAAATAATTGAAACTGGCATCAAGTAGGTTTGAGCTTCTTTAGACGATCTCGAGTAAACACCTATTGTTAGGTTTACGGCAGCAAAGAACATTGCTGTAAATAGAGTAATTGCAAATAAAGCCAAAATTGAGAGTGAAGATAAGTTAAAAGAAGATATTCCGGAGGAGATCAAAAGATAAACTGATAAGCCTAAAACTGTACAAAGTCCACTAATAAGACCCATAGTAGTAGTAGCGATAAGCTTTCCTAGTATTATTGAAGTTCTGTTTGCGCTTGTAGAAAGTAAAGCTTCAAGAGTTCCACGTTCTTTTTCTCCAGCACTAATATCTGAGGCTGTACTAGATGAACCAACACAGCAGTAAAGAACTAACATCATAGGAACTAACATATTGAAATAAAGCGAATTCAAGTTAATGAAATCTTCATCTTGTTTATATGGATAGTTCTCAGAAAAATGTTCTTTTACAATTTCACTTGAAACAGCCTGTCTAAGTTCATCAATAGTTTTAACGTATTCTCCTTCAACTAAACTACCTACCATGATAGTGTAAAGTTCCTTATAGTACTCGACAAGTTGAATTGACATCATTGCACCTAAAGAGGATGTGCTGTAGTATACTTCTATATTAAAATCCTCTTTGTTTAGAATTTTTTCATCAATATCATTATCAACTTTCAGGTAAGCGACAATTTTTTCAGATTCTAAAGCAGCCTTATAATCATCGTTTTCAACATCAACTATGCGTATGTTACTGTAAGTCGTACAAAAATTATAAAAAGAATTGTCGATGTCGCTTATAGCAATATAAATCTCATTGTTAGAACTTTTTTGAGAAGAACTAAAGGAGTAGTTTATTGCAGACAAAGTAACTGGCATAAGAAGAAGAGGAATAACCAGACCAAAAATAAAAGTTTTTTTATCGCGAAGTAGATCTTTCATTTCCTTTAAAAACACAACAATTGCCCTTCTAAACATTTTCTTCACCCTCACAAACTAAATTGAATATAAATTCATTTATCTCTTTATCACTGTATTTTTCTCTGTATTCATGTACATTTATTGTCTTTATTATTTTCCCTTTATGAAGTACAACAATTCTGTCTGAATAGTTTTTTATGTTTTCAATGGAATGACTAGAAAATATAATGCTTTTACTGTTCTTTTTTGATAGTTCCATAAAATCAAATATAATCTTTGATGCTCTAAAATCAAGACCGGCATCCGGTTCATCTAAAAGTATTGTTCCTGGATTATGAACGATTGCTCTTGCTATTGCAATTTTCTGTTTCATTCCCCTAGAATAAGTGCCGACTCTTCTATCTATGTATTTTTTAAAGTCAAATATTTCAGCAAGCTCATTTATTCTATCATTAGCTTCTTTTTTATTCATTCCATTTAGAGTAGCAAAGTATTCCAGATTTTCTCTTGCACTTAACCTTTCATAAAGTCCAACTTCGCTTCCAAAAAGAATTCCGATATTTTTTCTAACTTCTTTCGGATTTAATCTTAGATCATAACCATCTACCACTGCCGTTCCATCAGTCGGGGCAAGCATCGTGCTTATCATTCTCATAAGAGTAGACTTCCCTGCACCATTTTCGCCTAAAAGACCGACTATTTCGCCATTATTTACACTAAAACTTACATCTTTAATAGCGTCTATTTTCTTAAAGCTTTTGCAAATACCAGATATTTCAATCATACAAATCATTCTCCTCAAAGCAGAAAAGTATAAAACACAAAAGCTATTCTATGATTTTTACAGTTAGATGTCAACAATATTTATAGAGAAATAATCAAAAAATTAAAAATAGAAAAATTTTTTTAATTAGTATAATTAAATGTCTATAAAAACTATTGATATCTTAGTAGAAAATATTTATCATGTACACTACAGTGTCGTTTTGTCGCACTACAGCTTGAATTGTTGTTGCCTAGAGAGCTTTTGTTAATTTTATTTTTCTCAGTAGTAGAGAGAATGGCTTTGGGTTCTATGGAGATTTTTCGATAAAGGGGTGCTTGGTTTTATGAACTTTTTGAAATTTTTATTTGGTAACTATAGTAAAAGGGAACTAAAAAGGATAAAGCCTATATGCAATAGAGTTTTTGATTTGGAGGAAAAGTACCTCAATATGTCCGATGAGGAACTTGCTAGCCAGACAAATATCCTAAAGGATCGTCTTAAAAATGGTGAAACTACAGATGATATTCTTCCGGATGCTTTTGCCGTATGCCGAGAAGCTGCTGACAGAGTTCTTGGAATGAAACATTTTCCTGTTCAGATTTTAGGCGGTATAGTTTTGCACCAGGGGCGTATAAGTGAGATGAAAACTGGTGAAGGTAAGACACTGGTTGCGACTTTGCCAGCTTATTTGAACGGGTTAACTGGCAAAGGTGTTCATATTGTTACAGTAAATGATTATCTTGCCAAGAGAGATTCAGAATGGATGGGAAAGCTCTATCGTTTTTTGGGACTTACAGTCGGTTTGATTACCCATAATATGGACAAGGAGAGTCGCTCTAAGGCTTACAAATGTGATATAACATACGCGACAAACAATGAACTCGGGTTTGATTATCTTAGAGACAACATGGTGTCTTATAAGTATGCAAAAGTTCAGAGGGGACACTTTTTTGCGATAGTTGACGAGGTTGACTCAATTTTAATAGATGAAGCAAGAACTCCGCTTATAATATCAGGAGAAGGGAATAAGTCTACAGAACTCTACTCTGTTGCGGATACTTTTGTCAGAACGCTTAAAGCAATAAAAGTTGTAGAGATAAACACAAAAGAAGATAACGACGAGCTTTTCAAAGACTCGGATTATGTTGTGGATGAAAAAGGAAAAACGGCAACGTTGACTCCTGCGGGTGTTGATAAAGCTGAAAAATATTTTAATGTTGAGAATCTTACGGATCCAGAAAATACGACTATTCAGCATCATATAAATCAAGCTATAAAAGCACACGGGGTCATGCAGAAAGATATAGATTATGTGGTCCGTGATGGGTCTGTGGTTATAGTCGATGAATTTACAGGTAGGCTTATGTATGGCCGCAGATATAATGATGGATTACATCAAGCGATAGAAGCAAAAGAAGGAGTTAAGATTGAACGGGAATCAAAAACTTTAGCTTCTGTCACGTTCCAGAATTATTTTCGTCTGTACAGTAAACTTTCGGGAATGACTGGAACTGCTATGACCGAAGAACCAGAATTTCGTGAAATATATAAACTGGATGTAGTTGAAATTCCGCCTAATAAAAGTCTACTTAGGGAAGATTGCCCTGATGTAGTTTACAGTACAGAAGCTGGCAAATTTAAAGCTATAATAAGAGAGATTGTAGAAAGTCACGAAAAAGGGCAACCTGTATTGGTTGGAACTATTTCAATAGAGAAGTCTGAAGTTTTGAGTTCTATGCTGCATGAAAAAGGAATAGAGCACCAAGTTTTGAATGCTAAATATCATGAAAAAGAAGCTGAGATTATTGCCCAAGCAGGGAAAAAAGGAGCTATAACAATAGCGACAAACATGGCTGGACGCGGTACTGATATAATGCTTGGTGGTAACATTGAATATATGGCGAAAACGGAACTTAGAAACATGGGATTTAGTGATGAAGCTGTAAATGAGTCCAACAGTTATTCTGAAACTGAGAACGAAGAAATAATTGAGGCCAGACGCAAATACATTGAACTTTATAACAGGTACAAAGATTCTACAGAAAAGTCTGCTAAAGAAGTAAGAGATTTAGGTGGATTGTATATTATTGGAACCGAGCGTCATGAGTCGAGGCGTATTGATAATCAGCTGAGAGGTAGGTCGGGACGACAAGGAGATCCAGGAAAAACTAAGTTTTTTCTTTCGCTTGATGACGATCTCATGCGTATCTTTGGCGGCGAAAGAATGAAAAAAGTGATGGGTAAGTTAAATATAGATGAGGATACACCGCTCGAAACCAGAATGCTTAGTAAATCGATAGAGTCAGCGCAAAGAAAGATAGAAGGTAAAAATTTTGCAATAAGGAAAAGTATTTTGCAGTATGACGATGTTTTAAATCGTCAGAGAAGTATAATTTATGCTCAACGTGACAAAGTTCTAGACGGAGATAGTGTTCAAGAGCAAATTAAAGCTATGATTGTAGAGGTTGCTAACAGGATAGTTGATTCTTATGTTTCCATTAGCACTCCGCGCGAGCATTGGAATTTAGAAGGTCTTAAAGATTATTATATGGGGTGGCTTATAAGTGAGGGTGAGTTGCATTTTGAACCAGATGAAATAGATACGATAACTCCGACTGAAATTGCCAATATAATAATTGATAAGTGTAATTCTGAGTATAAAAAGATAGAAGAGTCTTTAGGTGAGAAAAGTACTAGAGATTTAGAACGTATGATTCTACTGAAGAGCGTAGATGATCATTGGGTTGAACACATTGATGCGATGGAAGAACTTAAACAAGGAATTAATTTACGTGCTTATGGACAAAGGGATCCGATTGTTGACTATCGTGTAGAAGGTTTTGATATGTTCGACAATATGATTTTTCTTATAAAGGAAAGTACTGTTCGAGGTTTGTTAGGATTTAAAACTCAATTTATTAGTACTTTACGTTCTATGAAAGAGGAGTTTCTTTCACCTGAGAGTAGTGGAGATTCTTCTGATTCTCACAATGAAGAAGAGTAGGATAAGAAACCATCTTTACTGAAAGGTGGTTTTTACTTTTAGGTCTCTAAAAATACCAGAAAACACACTGAAACATGTAGCCTAAAACAAAAATCTATAAAAATTTATTCTTTTTAAGCATCCAAATGCTTACGAAAACTGTAAGTATGCTTAAAATTATTACCATGGTGTAACCGTATTCCCAACTAAGTTCTGGCATATTAACAAAATTCATCCCGTACCATCCAACTATGATTGTAAGTGGCGAGAAAACAGTGGTTACAACTGTAAGCACTTTCATTACTTTGTTTTGATTTATATCAAATTGAGTCTGATATATTCCTCTCAGTTGAAGTATATATTCACGAAGCATTTTCGATTCGCTATAAAATTGTTCGACTCTATCAGAAAATAATCTAAAATAACGTTTACCCTCTTCATCAAAAAATCTGTTTTCATTTTCTCTTAATTCTTTACCTATGTCTATTAGTTGAGAATAATATCTGTAAAAAACTAAAATTTCTTTCTTAATAGAAATCATTCTGTTTTCAAATTTATCAAAATCACCATTTACAATAGAATTTTCGATCTTGGTGATTCGATCGTTAAATGCTTCTAAGTATCTAAGCTCTGATTCAATTAAAGTTTCTAAAAAATCATAAACAAACCTACTAATGCTATCCTCATTAACAGATTTGGTTTTTTGCATTTTTTTTATGCAATATCCTACTTTCCCAGAATCATCGACAAACAATACATTTTCTTCAGTAATAATACACAAAAATCGAGATAAGTCGTTCAAGTTGGTTTTGCTTGGAACAGAAAAAGATAAAGCTAAAAAACTTGGATAAACCTCTGCCTTACAAATCCTGTTTTTTTCAGATTTATTTACAAGCGATATTATATCAAAATTATCAGCTAATTTTTCTTTTGCTTCAGTGTGAGTAATGACAGATACAGTAAACCTTTTAGATTCATTTATATCCATTATTTGCACCACCTTTTCACATTGTATCTGTTCATTTTACCATAAAATTAGCAATTAGTACAGTTTTTCACTTAAAATTTAATAATTTTATTTTAAATAAACGTATAAATATATGATTATAGTAGAAAATATGTGTATAGATAAATTTAAGGATGTGAAAATTATGGTGGATAAAATAGCTTTAGTTTTAGCGATAATAGGAGGGCTTAACTGGGGAGCGATTGGAATTTTCCAATTTGATATAGTTGCTTGGATATTTGGTGGACAAGATGCAATAATAAGTCGTATAGTTTATACTTTAGTTTTTATTGCGTCAATATGGTGTATATCGATTTTATTTAAAGATACAGACAAAAAAAATTAAAAAAATAGCACTGAAACAATTGCAATTCTTGTATTCAGTGCTATTTTTTATGTATTTGAAATAAGGTATTTACATATCAACGCTATTAATGTAAAATGATTTGTAATGTTTACGATACAGACTTTGGAGGTGTTTTTTTGCACTTAAAGTATCATAGAGTGCTACTTAAAATAAGTGGAGAAGCTTTATCTGGAACCAAAGGATACGGGATAGATTTTGATACAGTTTTAAAAATAGGTAGCTCGATAAAAAAAAGTGTTGATTCCGGAGCAAAAATTGCAATTGTTGTTGGAGGAGGAAATTTTTGGCGAGGAAGAAGTAGTATGAAAATGGATAGAACGAGAGCTGATCATATGGGAATGATGGCTACTGTTATGAATTCTCTTGGACTTGCCGATGCTCTTGAGCAACTTGGAATGATTGTTCGGGTTCAAACTGCTATATCAATGCAACAGATTGCCGAACCTTACATAAGAAATAAAGCAATGTGTCATCTTGAGAAAGGAAGAGTAGTAGTGTTTAGTTGCGGGACTGGCAGTCCGTTTTTTTCGACAGATACCGCTGCTTCTCTTAGAGCTGCAGAAATTGGTGCAGAAATCATACTGAAGGCTACAAATACTGATGGTGTGTACGATAGTGACCCTAAAATTAATGAAAATGCTAGAAAATATGACTCTATAACTTTTGATGAAATGCTAAGCCGAAATTTAAAAGTTATGGACAGTACTGCTGCGTCAATGTGCAGGGATAACGATATCCCGATTCTTGTTTTTAGTATTAAGAATCCAGAAAATATATACATGGCAATGTGTGGGGAAAACATAGGTACAATGGTGAAACTATAAATGGTCTAAATTTTTATATTAGGAGGAATTGATTTTATGGAAATGGAAAATGTGTTTTCTGAAATAAGTTTGCGTATGAAAAAAAGTATTGATTTGCTGGAAAAAAATTATACAGAAATTAGGGCTGGAAGAGCAAATCCTTCTATTTTAGATAAAGTTTTGGTAGATTATTATGGGACCCCTACCCCAATAAATCAAATTGCATCTGTTTCGATTTCAGAAGCTAGAGTTTTGGTCATTCAACCTTGGGATGTTTCTATGGTCTCAGTTATAGAAAAAGCAATTCAAAAATCGGATATAGGGATAAATCCACAGAGTGATGGGAAAGTTATAAGATTAGTTTTTCCACAGCTAAATGAAGAAATGAGAGAAAATATCGTAAAAGATATATCTAAAATGGCAGAAAATAGCAAAGTTTCTGTCAGGTCTTTGCGTCGGGATGCAATGGATAAACTAAAAAATTTGAAAAAAAATTCAGAAATAACTGAAGATGATTTGAAATATGGGGAGAAAAAAGTTCAAGAAGTAACGGATAAATACATAGACCAAATAGATTTACTCCTGAAAAGTAAGTCAGATGAAGTTATGACAATTTAACATATAATTTATAATAAAGAGGCATTGAAATTTTCTGATGAGAGTATTATTTAATAAGAAAAATGTGAAAGAAAATATTGTTTACCCTCGGCACATAGGTATAATTATGGATGGAAACGGTCGATGGGCTAAAAAGAGAGGACTTCCCCGTGTTTTTGGTCATAAAGCTGGAGCAAAAACTTTTCGGTTAATAGCAAAGTATTGCAGTAGAATAGGAATTGAATACTTGACTGTTTACGCATTTTCAACAGAAAACTGGAACAGGCCAGAGAGTGAAATTAAAAGTTTGATGAGTATTTTTGAGCAACATTTAAAAAATGCAATTTCAGATTTTAAAGATGAAAACATAAGGGTGAAATTTTTAGGTGAAATTGATAAGTTTCCTGAAAGTATAAAAAAACTTGTTTTGGAAGTAGAAAGTGAATCTAAAAAGAACAGTGGAATGATTTTGAACATTGCAATGAACTACGGTGGAAGAAGGGAGATAATAAATGCTGTAAAAGTTATCTCAAAAAAAGTTTTAGAAAATGATATTTCTTTATCTTGTATAACGGAAGATTTGTTTTCGAAGTACCTTTATACGTCGGACCAACCAGATTTAGATTTAATAATAAGAACAAGTGGAGAATTTAGGATATCAAATTTTTTTATTTGGCAATCTGCGTATTCTGAATACTTTGCAACAGATGTATTTTGGCCAGATTTCAGTACTGATGATCTTGACAATATTTTGAGGCTTTATACAAAACGTATTAGACGTTTTGGAGGTGTGTAAAATGATATTAAGATTAGTTTCCGGTATTATTGGAGCAGTTTTTGTTATTTCTATACTTCTATTCAATAATAGACCTTCTTTGCTTGTAAATGCGCTGTTGTCATTGATTGCCGTTTTATCGATGGTAGAGCTGTTTAACGCTATGGAAATTTCAAAAATGATATTGATTACAATCCCAACTATGGTTTTTGTAACCATTATGCCGACCTTAGGGGGTGGGAATTTTTGGCAACTATGCTGGTATTTTTATACGATTGTTATGCTAACCAGTCCAATTATCGATAAAAAGATTAGTCTTAGACATATATCATTAGTTTATATGATGGCTATAATAATTACAATTTCTCTTGGTAAATTAGTGGAAACGCGAAACTTAAATGGAGAATTTGGAAGTTTTTACGTTATTTTAGCTTTGGCTACGGCATGGACTTCTGACACAGGTGCTTACTTTTTTGGAAAATTTATAGGGAAAAATAAACTGTGTCCACAGGTTAGTCCCAGAAAGACTATAGAAGGAGTAATAGGTGGAATTTTTGTTTGTGTTCTTTCACTGATTTTTATAGGATTTTTGTTTGAAAATTTGGTTTTTTGTAATCAATATAAGGTAAATTATAGCTATTTAATTTTAATGGGGGTTATTGGTTCTCTGGTATCAGCACTGGGAGATTTGAGTTTTTCTTTGATAAAAAGAAAGTGCCACATAAAAGATTTTGGTAATGCAATTCCAGGACACGGTGGAGTTTTAGATAGATTTGATAGTGTTATTTTTGTTGCTCCCTATGCTTATTTTTTCATAAAATTATTTTCGATTATAATATATAAGGAGTGTCTGTTTTTGTGATGAAAACTATATCGATACTTGGTTCTACCGGTTCGGTTGGCTCTCAAGCGCTTGAAGTTTGCAGGGAACTTAAGACAAAAGTAATTGCACTGAGTGCAAATACTAACATTACACTTTTAGAAAGACAAATTAGGGAATTTAGGCCAAAGTATGTTTCTGTTTTTAATGAAGATTTTGCATCTAAATTGAAAGGAAATTTGAAAGATATAGACATAAAAATACTTTCAGGGATGGAAGGGTTATGTGAAGTTGCGTCTCTTGAAGGATGCGATGTTGTACTTAACTCATTAATTGGGATGGTTGGGCTTAAACCTACAATAAAAGCGATAGAGTCAGGAATTGACGTTGCTCTTGCAAACAAAGAGACTTTAGTAGCAGGTGGTATGGTAGTTAAAAATTTTCTTAAAAAAAGTAAAGCAAAAATTATTCCGGTTGATAGTGAACATTCTGCAATTTTTCAGTGTTTAGAGGGAAATCGAGATAAAAAAATTTTAAAACGTATTATTTTGACGGCATCAGGAGGACCGTTTTGGGAAAAGTTAGAATCTGAACTTGAGAATGTAACTATTTCAGAGGCACTAAACCACCCAAACTGGAAAATGGGATCAAAAATTACTATTGATTCTGCAACTATGATGAATAAGGGTCTTGAAATAATAGAAGCTGTACATTTATTTGATATAGACGAAACAAAAATAGAAGTTTTAGTACACAGGGAAAGTATAGTTCACTCCATGGTTGAATTTATTGATAGTTCTATAATTGCGCAGCTTGCAGTGCCGGATATGAAACTTCCAATTCAGTATGCACTTGTTTACCCCGATAGGGCCGAAGCTATTATAGAAAATCTAGACCTGACAAAAAAACCACTAACTTTTCAAAAACCGAAAAAAATGCTATCAAAATGTATGAATCTTTGTCGAAAAGCTGTAAAAGAAGGTGGAGCTTCAACTACAATTCTAAACGCTGCAAATGAAGAGGCAGTAAGTCTGTTTTTGGATGGTAAAATAAAATTTATAGAGATTGAACAAATAGTTGAAAATGCTATGAATTCTATTTCCAGTTTCCAAGTAAGTAGCGTTGATGATGTAGTAAGTTGTGACTTAAAAACAAGAAAATATGTAAGGGAACTCTTATAATAAGTCTGGATGTGATTTTTATGACAATACTTATAATTATTTTTGCAGTTGTTTTATTCAATTTAATAATATTTATCCACGAATTTGGTCATTTTTTTGCTGCGAAATCGTTTGGAGTAAAGGTAAATGAGTTTGCTATAGGGATGGGTCCGAAAATTTTTAAAATAAAAAAAGGTGAAACTCTTTATTCTTTTCGTTTGTTTCCAATAGGTGGTTTTTGTGAAATGGAAGGAGAAGATGAAGAAAGTACAAGTGAGCGATCTTTCGGTAAAAAAGAGGTTTGGAAGAGAATAATAATTGTTGCACTTGGTGGGATAATGAACATAGTTTTGGGATTTTTAATGATATTTTTTCTTTCGTGTCAAAAATCTGGTTTTGCTTCAAGTACTATTTCGAAATTTGATGAAGATTCGGTTTCAGATAAGTACGGATTAACAATAGGAGACGAAATAACATCCATAAACGGTTATAAGATTTATTCCTATAAAGATATGTTTTTTGCACTTTTATCTGATAAAAATAACGTATTTGATATAAATGTAAAAAGAAATGGAAGTCTTGTTGAACTTAAAGATGTGAAATTTGGTACATTTGAAAATTCTAAAGGTCAGATTATAACAAAAATTGATTTTAGTGTTGATGTGATAGAAAAAAATTTTTTTACGATATTGAAACAAACCTTAGCTGATACATTGTCTACCGTAAGAATAATATGGAGTACTTTTATTGGTTTGTTTACGGGTAGGTTTAAAATAAATGAGATGGTTGGTCCTGTGGGGATGGCTTCAGCTATAGGAAGTGCAACAAGTGAAGGTTTGAAGATAAGTAAAATGTATGCTATAAGAAATGTAGTAGACGTGATGGCCGTAATTACTGTAAATTTAGGTGTTTTGAATTTACTACCGCTTCCGGCTTTAGATGGAGGCAGACTTGTATTTTTGTTTTCTGAATTGATATTTGGTAAATCAATAAGTAGTAAACATGAAGGTTGGATACATGCAGCGGGGCTTTTTATGTTTTTTATGTTAATAGCTTTTATAACATACAGCGATATAGTAAATATTATAAAGAGGTAGATTATTTTTGAGTATGAAAAAAACTAAGAAAATTAAAGTGGGGAACACATTTATAGGTGGAGATTCGCAAATAAGCGTTCAGTCCATGCTAAATGTAGGTTCGGAAGATATCGAAGAAAATATTAGACAAGCTATAAAATTAGAAAAAGCAGGTTGCGATATATTAAGGGTTTCGATTCCGAATATGAAATCTATAAAACTTATATACGCTTTAAAAGAAGTCTTAAAAATTCCTTTAGTTGCCGATATTCATTTTAATTATAAGCTGGCTTTGGAATCAGTTGAAGCTGGGATTGACAAAATTAGAATAAATCCCGGGAATATAGGTGACAGTGATAATATAAAGTCTGTAGCAAAGCGTTGTAACCTAAAAAATATCCCAATTAGAGTAGGGGTTAATTCAGGGTCTTTAGAAAAGCATATACTTTCTAAATATAATAAGGTGTGTCCAGAAGCTCTTTGTGAAAGTGCACTCTATAATGTTTCTTTGCTTGAAAAATGTGACTTTGATAATATTGTCATTTCGGCAAAATCGTCGAGTGTTGAAGAAACAGTAAAAACATATAGAATGATTTCAAGTTCTTGTAATTATCCGCTTCATTTGGGTGTAACTGAAGCCGGAACTTTGAAAGCTGGATTACTAAAATCTGCAGCAGGAATTGGTTCGCTTCTTCTAGATGAAATAGGGGATACTATTAGGTTTTCGCTTACAGCTGATCCTGTTTATGAAGTTGAAGCCGGTATAAATTTACTTAAAGCTTTGGAACTAAGAAAGGGAATCAATATAGTATCTTGTCCTACTTGTGGTAGAACTGGTATTAATCTAATAGGCCTTACAAATGAAGTTGAAAAACGCTTGAAAAATTGTAATAAAAATCTAAAAGTTGCTATAATGGGATGCGTTGTTAATGGACCTGGTGAGGCGTCTGACGCAGACATTGGAATTTGTGGTGGCAATGGAATAGGAATTTTATTTAAAAAAGGAAAAGAAATTAAAAGAGTTTCTGAATCTGAACTTTTAGATTGTTTGATGAATGAGATAGAAAATATGTAATTCAAAATTTTTAAAAACTAACTAATTAGATAATCTTAGTAAAACTAAAAGTGAGGTTACTTAGGATGAAAAAACTTAGTGATTTATTCAGTGGCTATTTAACTGAAAATTCTAAAGTTTTTTCAGATATAAATGTTGCTAGTATAAATATTGACAGAAAAAATAGTTCAATGATTTTAAAAATTGAAAATAGCGATAATGTAGATGAAAAATTATTAGAGGAAATTAAAACAAAGATTGATATTACAAAGCTAAATTTAAACAAGTTAAAAGTAGAAATAGAAAAAAATATAAATAGTGAGGAAATTTTAAAATTTATAAACAAAGTTTTTAGTATTAGTCCCATAACTCGGGCAATTTTTAAAGACTCTGGGATAAAAATTGATGAAAACAAGATAACTATTGATCTGAAACATGGATCTCATGAATTGATAATTTCTAGGAAGATTGACAGAAAAATAGTTAATGATATTTTTGAAAAGTTTGATAAGAAATTTGATCTAATTTTTACTGGAGTTTTAAGTATAGGCAGAGAAGACCAAGAATATTTAATTAAACGAAAAATAAGTTATTTAGATACTAAAAATGATGATTCAAAACAATTAAATGAAAAGAGCTTTGAAATTGCAAAGGTAAAGAATTCAGAAATTAACGCAGTGTCTGTTATCGAGATTAGGAAAGACCGAATGCTCATTCCAAGAATTGATATTTCGTCATTAAACCCAGTTTTTGGAAGTGTTATAAAGTCTGATTTATGTCGGATAGAAAATATAACTCCTGATTCAGGCAGTGTAGCTTTATGGGGTGATGTTTTTAAAGTAGACTTTAGACCGACGAAAGATGGTACTAGAACTATATGTATATTTAGTGTTACCGATTATACAAGTTCTATTAAAATTAAATCTATAGAAAAAAAAGAAAATTTTGAAAAACTACAAAATATAAATATTGGAGATTGTTTAGCTGTAAAAGGTGAAGTTTTTTACGATACATATGATAAAGAACTTGCAGTAAAACCAAAACATATTAACCTTGCTAGTAGGATTAAAGTCCAGGACACTGCGAAAATTAAACGTGTTGAACTTCACATGCATACCTCTATGTCGTCTATGGATGGTGTAACCTCTGTTTCTAAACTTATAAAAAGGGCACATGAATTTGGACATACTGCTGTTGCGATTACTGACCATGGCGTTGCTCAAAGTTATCCGGATGCAATGAATACTTTAGATGAAATAAAAAAACAGGGAGGGGATATAAAAGTAATATATGGTCTAGAAGCATATTTTGTAAACGATATGATTCCAATCTTAAATGGAAGAAGTAAAAATAATTTAGATGATGAATTTATCTGTTTTGACATAGAAACTACGGGACTTAGTGCAAAAAATGACCGAATTACAGAGATCGGAGCAATAAAAATAAAAAATAAAGAAATAGTAGATTCTTTTTGTACTTTTGTAAATCCGGAAATGCACATATCGTCAAAAATAACTGAACTTACTGGGATTACAGATGAGATGGTATCAAATTCTCCAAAAGAAAAAGAAGCTTTAGAAAATTTTATTGATTTTTGTGGAAATTCCCCTGTTTTGGTTGCACATAATGCCGCATTTGACATATCTTTCATAAAAGCTGCACTTGATAGAATTAAGATTGATTATGAGTTTAGTTCTATAGACACAGTTCCAATGTGTAGGGGACTAATAAAAAATATAAAAAATTATAAACTAGACACTATTGGAAAATATTTTAAAATTCCGTCTTTTAATCACCATAGAGCATCGGATGATGCAAAAGCTTTAGCACTTATTTTTATCGAGTTAATTTCAATGCTAAATATCGAAAATATAGGACAGATAAACACAGCTTTATCTGATACAGATAGCAAAAAAGGTGCGGCGTATCATCAAACTATTTTAGTAAAAAATCAGAAAGGACTAAAAAATTTATATAAGCTTATATCACTTTCTCATTTAGAATATTTTTATAAAACACCTAAAATTCCGAAAAGTGAACTATTAAAATATAGAAAAGGGCTTTTAATTGGAAGTGCGTGTAGCTCTGGAGAATTATTTAAGGCAATTGTTTCAGGCAGGCCTCGAGATGATTTAATAGAGATTGCTAAATTTTACGATTATCTAGAAGTACAACCTTTGGATAATAATAAATTTATGATAGAAGAGGAACTGGTAAAAGACGAAAATCAACTTAAAGAATTTAATAAAATGATAGTAAAGCTTGGAGAGGATTTGGGGATTCCAGTAGTTGCAACTGGGAATGTTCATTTTATGAATCCGGAAGAAGCACAATATCGAGAAATTTTAGTATCTTGTCAAAGATATAAGGATTCTAGGAATCAAGATTCATTGTATTTTAAAACTACAAACGAAATGCTGAGTGAATTTTCTTATCTCGGGAAAGAAAAAGCTTATGAGATTGTAGTAGAAAACACCAGGAAAATTTCAGATATGATACAGCAGGTAAGACCGATTCCTTTAGGTGTTTATCCTCCTACAATAGAAAATGCTGAGGAGGATCTTGTAAAAATTACACTGAAAAAAACTAAAGAAAAATATGGCGACCCTTTACCTGAAATAGTAAAAAACAGGGTAGATAAAGAGCTTTCTTCTATAACTAAACATGGATTTTCAGTTTTATATATGACGGCACAAAAGATAGTTGAAGATTCAGAAAAACACGGTTATTTAGTTGGTTCCCGTGGATCAGTAGGTTCTTCTTTTGTTGCGACTATGGCTGGAATATCAGAAGTAAATCCCCTTTGTCCACATTATGTTTGTCCTAAATGCAAAAATAGCGAATTTATAATTGATGGAAGCGTTGGATCTGGGTTTGATCTTGAGGATAAAAATTGTCCTAAATGTGGAGAAGAATATTTAAGAGATGGACACGATATACCATTTGAAACATTTTTGGGATTTGATGGAGATAAAACTCCTGACATTGATTTAAATTTCTCTGGCGAATATCAAAGTGAAGCTCACAGATACACAGAAACTCTTTTTGGTAAAAATAATGTTTTTAAAGCTGGAACAATTGCAACAATTGCAGAGAAAACAGGTTTGATGTTTGTAAAAAAATATTTAGAGCAAACAGGTAAAACTTTGAGTAAAACTGAAGAAAATCGGTTGGCGCTTGGATGCAGTGGAATTAAAAGGACAACAGGGCAGCATCCAGGAGGCATGGTGGTAGTTCCAAAAGGTATGGAAATTTATGATTTTTGTCCAGTGCAACGCCCTGCTAATGACCAAAATTCAGATAATATTACAACTCACTTTGATTTTCATTCTATACACGATACTATTTGTAAACTCGATGAACTAGGACATGATGTTCCTTCTATATACAGATACCTTGAGGATTATACAGGAGTAAAAGTTACGGATGTTTCAATGACAGACAAAAATGTTATGTCGCTTTTTACTTCTACAAAAGCTTTAGGTGTTAGTGCTGAAGAGATTGGATCTCAAACCGGAACATTTTCGCTTCCGGAAGTAGGAACAAATTTTGTAAGACAAATGCTTATAGAAGCAAAACCTAAAAACTTTTCAGATTTAATTCAAATTTCTGGACTTTCACACGGAACTGATGTCTGGGTTGGTAATGCCCAAGATTTAATTAAAAATAATATCTGTACGATATCAGATGTTATAGGAACGCGCGACAGTATTATGACTTATTTGCTTTATAAAGGTGTTGAACCTAAGCTTGCATTTAAAATTATGGAAATTGTTCGAAAAGGTAAAGCTAAAAGTATGCTGACTGAAGAATATATACAGTTGATGAAAAAATGTTCTGTTCCGGACTGGTATATTGACTCTTGTAAAAAAATAAAGTACATGTTTCCTAAAGCCCACGCTGCAGCATATATGATATCTACTTTAAGACTTGGGTGGTACAAAGTTTACAAACCAGCAGAGTATTATGCAGCATATTTTACAGTTCGTGGAGAAGATTTTGCAGGTGAAATAGTTATGAAGGGGAGAGATGCTGTAAGAACAAAAATGAATGAGATAAACAAAAAAGGAAAAGAAGCTACTCAAAGAGAAATTGCTTTATATTCGACATTTCAAATTGTCAATGAAATGATGGCACGTGGTATAGAAATTTTACCTGTCGACATTTATAAATCGGATGCTTATAAATTTTTAATTGAAGATTCTAAAATAAGATTACCGTTTTCTTCTATTTCCGGAATAGGCAGTGCTGCAGCCAAAAATTTGTTTGTTTCTCAAAAAGAAGGCAAATATTTATCAATTGATGAATTTCAAATGAGAACAAAAATGCCTAAACCTATACTAGAGACAATGAAAGATGCCGGGGTATTTAAAGATTTACCTGAAAGTAGTCAAATTACTTTTTTTAGAAAGTAGAAATTTTTAATAAATATTATATTTTTACAAAAAGGAGAGAAATATTTTGGAATCTAATTTTAAAAAGTTACTTTTTTTAATAACTTATGCAGCGATTTTATTTTTTGCGTTTTTAAATTTTGGCGTTCTCATGGCTATATTAAATAAAACTGTGATTATATTTATACCATTTGTTTATGGGTTAGTTATAGCTTATGTGCTAAATTGGCCATGCGAATTTTTTAAAAAAAGGATATCTTCAGTTTCGTATGAAAAACTAAATTTTCTTAGAGAATCTCATAAACAAAAATTTATAAACATACTTTCTATAGCTCTTTCTTATTCAATTTTAATGGGTGTTTTTGCTTTCATAGTTGTAGCAATAGTTCCACAGCTTTATGCAAATATAAATCAATTTATAGATAATTTTGATACATATCGCGATTCATTTATATTTTGGTCAGAAGATGTAGAAAACAGATTTAAGCTTCATCTTTTACCTTACAATTATACTGATACATTCCTTAAAGGACTTACAGTTTTTTTGGATAAATTCGTGCAAGATTTGTTTCCAAGTGTGTTTAATTTTACGAAAAATTTTGCAATTACCGTATATAACTGGATAATAGGTTTAGTGATTTCACTCTACATACTTGGGAGTAAAGAAAAGCTCATGAAACAAATAAAACTTTTTGCTTATTCATATATTCCAAACGGATTTGTTGCAAAAATTACAAAAATATTAAATCTTACACATGAAAATTTTGGAAAATTTTTTGTAGGGAAGATAATAGATTCTTTTATCGTTGGAATTTTATGTTTTTTAGGAGCATCATTTATGAAAATTCCATATACACTCCTTATAAGTGTAATAGTTGGAATCACAAACATAATTCCATTTTTTGGTCCTTTTATAGGAGCTATTCCTTGTATATTGATGATTTTTATAATAGATAATGTAAAGGCAATATGGTTCGCAGTATTTATTATTATTTTACAGCAAATAGATGGGAATATAATTGGACCTAAAGTTTTAGGTAATACTGTGGGGATTTCTGGAATTTGGATAATGTTTAGTGTAATTGTTGGAGGTGGATTTTTTGGAGTTCCTGGAATGATATTTGGAGTTCCAGTTTTTGCCGTAATATACAACATAATATCAGAACACGTTTGCTCACGGTAAGGTAAAAAGGTTTGATATAGACAAGTACTTAAGTAAATTTTCTGATCAGCTTATTGCACGGTTTCGCCATAGTTAATGCTAAAGCACAATTTGCAATAATTTTAAATACATTAAATGGGATAATCCACGGCATCATCAGATCTAAAATAAAATTTTTCGGCATTCTAAATACATAAACCCAAAATATATAATTTAACGGAAGCTTTATGCATATACAAGCTAATAATCCCAAAGAAAATACAAATATTCGAAAAACAATGCTAAGATTTGTTTTTTTCAGAAAGTAAACTGAGAAAATCAAAAAAATTGAAGTAGACCTTATAATAAATCCAACCAAACCTATGGAGCTAAACATTATCATTCTTATAAGAGAAGACGAAAAAAGAATAAAAATCCCAGCCCAATATCCATATAAAATCGTAGCTATTAACACTGGTGCATCCGAGAAATCTAAAGTCAAAAACGGAAGTGATGGAACTAAAGGGATTTTTATAAGAGCAACTATAAGTGCTACAACAGTAAAAACTATTTTAACTGACATCAAAACATATTTGTTATGTGCTATTTTTTTCACCCCAACGTACTTTTTGACTCATCTAAACCATACAAAATGAATATTTTGTATGGTTTACTTCATCAAATCCACGAGAGTTTTAGCTGCCTCTTGTGGATTTGCTATACCTTTTGTCTGTTTCATTACAAGACCAATTAATGCTTTTAGAGCTTTTTCTTTTCCGTTTTTATAATCATTTACTGCATTTTTGTTTTTTGATATAACATCTACACATATGTCTTTTAGTTTTTCCTGAGAAAAAGTAAGATCATCTAATTTTATAACATCATCAAAGCTTCCACCATCCTTAACAATTTTTGATATGGCAGATTTTGCTATATTCATATTTATTTTTTTAGTTTCTAGCAACTTACAAACTTTATTTAAATCACTAGATTTTAGTTTTATATCAAAATTTTCTTTTTCTACCTCAGTTTCAAGCACACCAAAAATATTACTTAATATCAAATTACAAACTACTTTCGGATTTTCCAGTTCTTTTATAGAATCTTCAAAAAAATCAGAAACTTTTTTGTATTTTACAATAAGCTTTGCATCTTTCTCAGGTATTTGCAATTTTTCTACATAATTATTAAATCTCTTGTCTGGCATTTCTGGTAAACTACATTTTATTTTTGAAATATCATTTTCTGTCAGCTTTATTTTTACCAAATCCGGTTCCCGAAAATATCTGTAATCATCTGAATCTTCTTTTTCTCTCATACTTTCAGTCGAACTGTTGGACTCATTGTATCTCAGTGTTTCCTGAACTACTTTATTTCCACTTTCAATGATATCAATTTGTCTTTTCATTTCGAATTCAATAGCTTTCACCATAAAGCCTAAAGAATTCATATTTTTTATTTCTGTCCTCGTTCCCATTTTAGAACTGTTTTCTGGTTTAACCGAAATATTTACGTCGCAACGCATAGACCCTTCTTGCATCTTACAATCAGAAACTCCTGCATATCTCATGATTAACTGTAGCTTTTCTAGATATTCACGGGCTTCCTCAGAACTCCCAATATCTGGTTCTGTTACTATTTCTATAAGAGGAACTCCTCCCCTATTGTAATCTATAAATGTTTCTTGTCCTTTATGAACTAATTTACCGGCGTCTTCTTCTATATGAATCCTGTTAATTCTAATTCTTTTACCACTTTTAAGCTCTAAAAATCCATTTTTACATATAGGAAAATCGTACTGCGATATTTGATAAGCTTTTGGCAAATCAGGATAAACATAATTTTTTCTGTCCATTTTTGAAACTTTATTTATCTCGCAATTTGTAGCTAGCCCTGCTTTTACAGCCAAATTTACAGCTTCTCGATTTAAAGATGGAAGTGTTCCTGGAAGACCAATACAAATTGGGCAACAATGAGTATTTGCCTCTCCACCAAAAGACGTGGTGCACCCACAAAAAATTTTACTTTTTGTAGATAGTTCTACATGAGTTTCTAGACCACAGACTAATTCATATTTCATATTTTCACCCCCGTATTTGCACTAAAAAGAAATTGTTGATTTGTTTCTTTTTCAAACATATTAGCTATATTTAAAATCTTTTTCTCACTGAAATTGTCTCCTATGACTTGCACACTAATTGGAAGACCAGTTGAATCCATTCCACATGGGATGGAAATTGCCGGAACTCCAACAATATTAATTGGAACGGTATAAAGGTCAGTTAAATACATTTCTACAGGGTCAGTCACAGGTGCACCGAATTTAAACGCAACACTCGCACATGTCGGAGCTAAAATAGCATCAAAACGCTCAAATACTCCTTTAAAAGCTTTTATAATTACTCTTCTCAAATTCTGAGCTTTTTTATAGTAATCATCACAGTATCCAGCGCTTAAAACATAAGTACCCAAAATTATCCTTCGTTTTACTTCTTTTCCAAATCCTTCAGCTCTTGTTTTGCATATCATTTCGTTTATGTCTTTATATTTTTTACTGCTGGATCCATAGCGTATACCATCAAATCTACCGAGGTTTGACGCAGCTTCTGCACATGCAAGTATATAATAAACTGGGAGTGCGTATTTAAGTTCTGGTAAATCAAAATAAAAAATCTCTGCACCCAAAGATTTGTACACATTCGCTGCCGATTCAATCGCATTTTGAATTCTAGAATCAAGTCCCTGAAGATATTCGTTTGGAATCCCAATTTTAGTCCCCTTCAGAGAATCGTTTATAGAGTCTAATGTCGGTTTGCGTAAATACTTAACAGAAGTAGAATCTTTAGGATCATGCCTTGAAATATGATCAAAAATAATAGCAGCATCTTTGACAGTTTTAGTTATAGGCCCAACTTGATCAAAACTGGAAGCATAAGCAACTATCCCGAAACGAGAAACTGAACCATATGTTGGTTTAAGTCCAACTATTCCACAAAATCCAGCTGGTTGACGAACCGAACCCCCAGTATCTGTTCCAAGTCCAAAAACGGCAATATTTCCAGCAACAGCGGAAGCTACCCCCCCAGAACTCCCGCCTGCTACATGCTCTTTATTGCATGGGTTTTTTGCACCTTTAAAACAAGATGTTTCACAAGTTGAACCCATTGCAAACTCGTCCATATTCCCTTTTCCAAGTAAAATGCATCCTTCATCTTTTAAAATTTTCCAAACTGTAGCGTCAAAAATAGGAATGTAGCCTTTTAGAATATTAGAACAACAAGTTGTTTCTATTCCATCTGTCGAAATGTTGTCTTTTAAAATCATTGGAATTCCTTCGAGCAGGGAAATATCTTCTCCCTTTGAAATTTTTTTATCAATACTCTTTGCAGAATCTAAAGAGAAATCTTCGCAGACATTTACGTATGCATTTAAGTCGCTCTTTTTAATTTCCTCCATATACTTTTTAGTAAGCTCAAGGCAAGAAATTTTCTTTAAAACCAACATTTCATGAGTATCTGTGATAGTAGATAAAATTTTTTTTGAATCCATAAAAACTCCTTATACCTTTAATTTTTTAATTGCTGTAATTTTTCAAACAAAAAAATCCGTTTTTCTGACTATTTGCATTTTTGAGTATCAAATCTCTATCAAATGAACCAGTAACCTCATCTTCCCTTAAAACGTTAGATAAGTCATTTACACTGTCAAAGATTCCTGAGGATTCAGACACTTTAATAATTTCATTCGCGAAATTTATTATACTTTGCATGTCTTTAGCTAAATCTTCAAGTTCACTTTCATCAACAAAAAGTTTTGCAAGTTTCGAAATCGCTAGAACATCCTCTTTCTTAACCATTTTCAAGTTGCACTCCCCTTTTTGATAAATTTTTTATCTAATCTCTAATTTTTATATGAAGTTCTCTTAGCTGTGCGTCTGAAACTAAATTAGGCGCACCCATAAGCAAATCTTGAGCATTACTGTTCATTGGAAATGCTATAACTTCCCTAATATTCTCGTCCCCTGTCAAAAGCATCAACATTCTATCGATTCCAGGAGCCATGCCCGCATGTGGAGGGACCCCAAACTTAAATGCATTATAAAGCGAAGAAAAATTTTCTTCTATATCGTTTTCGCTATATCCAGCAATTTCAAATGCCTTGATTAAAGTACTTATTTCATGATTCCTAACTGCACCGGAAGAAATCTCAATTCCATTACAAACTAAATCATATTGACATGCAACAATAGAAAGTGGATCCTTATTTTTAAGAGCATCAATTCCACCTTGAGGCATAGAAAATGGATTATGATTAAATACAATTTTTCCAGTTTCTTCGTCAATGGAATACATAGGAAAATCAACTATGAAACAAAACTTGAAAGAAGAATTATCAATTAACTCCAACCGTTTACCGAGCTCATTTCTTATTTTACCTGCAAAATCTGAGGTAGTTTTTTCATCTTCAGCTGAAATAAAGTAAAGCACACATCCGGATTTTAGGTTTGCAACACTTTTTAATTCATCTTTTTTATCTTGCGGTATAAATTTGTCTATGGGCCCTAAAAAATTCATATTTTCGTCTACTTTTATATACCCAAGGCCTTTCATCCCGATTTCTTCAGCAAATTTCAACATTTTTTCAAAAAACCCTTTGCTCTTTGACGCACAATCGGGAACGGTTATCCCTCTTACCGTTTTCCCTCTAAAAGGTTCAAAACTCGAATCCTCGAATATATAGCCTATGTCAATTATTTCGAGTGGATTTCTAAGATCCGGTTTGTCAGTTCCATATTTTAACATAGAATCCTTATATGAAATTCTCGGAAAAGGTCTTTCCGACACAACTTTATCTGAAAATCTAGAAAAAGCTTCAAACATAATTTCTTCAGCAATTTTAAGAACTTCCTCTTGACCTGAAAATGCCATTTCAAAGTCAAGCTGATAAAATTCACCAGGAGATCTGTCAATCTTAGAATCCTCGTCCCTAAAACATGGAGCTATTTGATAATATTTATCAAACCCAGAGACCATCAAAAGCTGTTTAAAAATTTGGGGAGCTTGCGGCAAAGCGTAAAATTTTCCTTTATGTTTTCTACTGGGAATTAAGTAGTCTCTTGCCCCTTCAGGCGACGAAACAGACAAAATAGGCGTCTGAATTTCAACAAAGCCCAACTCACTCATTTTGTTTCTAAAAAAACGCAAAAATTCAGATCTTAAAGCTATTTTATTACTAACTTTTTTGTTTCTTAAATCTAAAAACCTGTATTTCAGTCGCAAATATTCTTTTGTTTCAGTTGAAGTTTGAATTTCAAAAGGAAGACTTTGCAAAGGTTTGCTCAAAACTTCAAGCTTTTCAGCATCTATTTCAACCTGTCCCGTTTTAAGTTTTTTATTTATTGTTTCTTCGTCTCTTTTAATAACTTTTCCAGTTATACTTACGACACTTTCTTTTGGAACATTAGCAGTTAAACTTTCGTCTTTTATTACAATTTGAACTACACCATAATAATCGCGAAGGTCTAAAAATTTTACACCTCCATGATCTCTAAAATTTTCTATCCATCCAGAAACTTTTACATCTTCATTTATCAAAGATTCCGTTATATCTCCGCAAAAATGTGTACGGTAGAGCTTTTCCATTTTAAATCTTCCCCTTCAAAATTTAAAAGCAAATTGCAATAAAAAGCAATAATCATCTACCTTATATACTAATTTAAGACAACAAGTATGTCAATATTTATTTACAAAAACAAAATATCAATTCCAAAAATTATACTAATTAAAAAAACTGTATATCATCAAAAATTGCAGGAAAGTTCCAGATAAAACGAAAATATGCCAAACGGAATGAATATATTTTACTTTTTTACCTAAAAAATAAAATACAGCTCCAAGAGTATAAACTAACCCTCCACTAGATAGAAAACAAAACTGGCTGGGAGTTACACTTTCAACTAATGGTTTTATTGTAAAAATAACGGCCCATCCAAGAAATAAATAAAATCCAAACGAAACTTTAGAATATTTATTTAAATTTATAGAATTTAATATAATCCCGGCTATTGTTACGAGCCAAACCATAGATAGTATTACAAGACCTAGTTTACCTAGCTTAAAAAAGCATACGGGAGTATAAGTTCCAGCTATTAAAAAAAATATAGAACAGTGGTCAAGTATTCGGAAAATCTTTTTCGCCTTACAAACTTTCATAGCATGATAAAGGGATGAAACTAAATACAAAAAAAATACAGCAAATCCATATATCGATATACAAAACATACTTAAAAAATCCTTGGGGCAAGATCTAATTAGCAAGAAATAAAAAAATAGTCCAAAAATCGCACCAACTGCATGTGTAACAGAATTTATTATCTCTTCAGAAACAGTGTACATAGGCAACCCAAGGTCCATTTGTTTTTCTATTCTGGTTTTTTCTTTTTCAGTTTTTCCCATTTACTAAAACACCTTTTTACTGTTGTCTTCCTGGAACATAATAACTAGTTTCTTTTATGATTTCAAGCGTTCTGTCTCGACCGGTATTTATATATTCTTGTCTCGCTTCATTTTCAAAAGTCCATGCGTTTTTTTCACTTACCTCTGCCATATTCCTTATTTTCTTTATTACACTTACCGTAGAATTTTCATGGTCATGATTACTATATATTGTGGAGTTCAAGTACTTGTTGCATGCATTTTGGATATCGTTCATAAATTCTGCGCACTGCTGTCCACCAAACTTGGAACCGTTATCTGCCACCGTTCTACATTTCATTATAAGGTCTATATCTCTAACTTTGTTTTTAAAATTATATTTTGCACTATCAAAATTTAAACAAAATTCATGAAAGCAGTCCTCTGTAGTTTCTTCATTGGCATTTACCTTAAAAACATCTATACAGGCCTCTACTTTTTTAAAAATTTTTTTTTCCCACAAATTTTTATCACTATTCAAAAAAGTTAAGTCTGGCATCGTTTCTGAATTCATAAAACTCCTCCTAAAAATATATTATTTCATTCTTTTCCATATATTTATAATTTCTTGTGCAATTAAAGTATATTCGTCACCAGACCAACTGCTAAGAGTATAATACTTATCAATTAGGCTATTTGCTATCTCGTCACTTGCACCATCTGGTAAACCCAAAGCAGCTGCCGGTAAATACTGTTTTGATGACAGGTATTCTATCATTTTTTTGCTGAGCTGATTATCTATCGCACTACTTTCAGAAATATCATATGGAATGAACTTAAATTCTTGTAAAATATATTTTTGCGCGAGCTCGGATGTTTTAAACCAAACTAGGAAATTTTGAGCTAGTTTTTGGTGACTTTCGTCAGATTGAGCGTTAATTGCAAAATACATTGGAACTGATATGACAATAGACTGTCTATACATATCTTCATCTAAATTTGATGCCATTGATTCACCCACAGGTTCTGGCATTTTTATCGGCATCAAAGAAACCCTGGTTGCTATTGATGAATCAAGTAAAAACATGGAGTCATAAATAGAATTGTCAGCGATTAAAAATAAAGCTTGTCCATTTATAAAATTCTTAAGTGCTTGAGTTTGACTGTTTGTTACATTGTTTACAAGGTCTACTCCCCTTGAAATTTTCCCATTTCTACTTGTAACGCTTGAAGTTAAAAGATCAAGTGACCTTGCAAATGAGTAAAATATGTCTTGAAGTGAAGATATCATTTCGTCTGTTGCAACATTTACTTCAGCAGCTGAATTAAATTTATATGCAAGAGGTTGATTCAAAAGGTAAGATGATGTGTAAGATGATACTCCTGCCGGAAAAGCAAAAACTGCAGTTAAATTTTCTGAGAGTCCAGACTTTTTTTCGACAAACTTATATTTATTTCCATTCATATAAAATTCGTAAATTGACCCATTTTCTATATAAGCTTTAAGTGCATTTACAAAATCTTCAAATTCTTCATAACTGCATGCTTTCATATCACTTAGCACGGCTCTATATTTATCTCCTCCAAAAAGAGATGAAATCATTTTAGGATCTACAACATAGCCATATCCTGTTACAGTGTACGGCATTCCAAAATTGTCTACAGTATTTGAACTTAAACGAAGTGGCTCTGGAATTGCGTTTGCAACTTCTTTAAAGCTAGTTTCCGTAGCATTGCTAAAATCTAAAACATTTCCAGAAGCTTGCCATGTCTTCAGTTCTGCCATGCTATTTATTGTAAATATATCGGGAGCTTCCCCAGAGCTCATATAACTACTTAAATCTTCAAGTGCATCATCTTCTTCTGCAGTAGTTATTACTTTTACTATTACACCTGATCTTGATGTATAGTTGTCGCACATTTCTTCAAGTGATTCTCCTATATCTTTATTTGTGTTATAAATAAGAAGATCATAATCTTTTGTCTGTTGGCTAGTTGAAGAAGTCGTACTTTCTTCTTCCGATTCACTACAGGAAACTAAAAATAAAAACGACGCTAGAAATATCGATAAAACAGCAAACCTAACTACTCTTTGCATATTATCACCTTTTTTCTACAATATTTCTAGCAAAGGATTGTATATCGAATGGATTATTATTTCAATACGTATTAAAAATTTTTATTTAAATTTGCTATATATTTTTCACCGGAATTAACAAACCTTTCCCCATATCGCATATATATTTGTGACAAGTAAGTAAAATTATTTGAACTGAATTTTCTTTAGAATACTCTTTAAGGTAGCTGATAGCTTTGTATAGTCTATCTTCATCATACCGAACTAATACGTCATCTAAAATAATTGGAATTTTGTTCCCATTTGATATTAACTCAGAAAGCGCTAATCTTAGCGAAAGGTACGCTTGATCTATTGTCCCTGAACTAAACAAATCGTATTTTCTTTCCAAAAATCCCGTTTTTATAAATATATTACTTCTATCATTAACAGAAAGCATATTATATTTTTGAAACGTAAGTTTACTCATTATAAACGAGATTCTTTTATCTAGATACGGAAATATTTTTGATTTTAGTTCACTGTACGATTTCTCTAGCATATTTTTTGCAAGTTCTAAACTCTCTAAGTAAAAAATTTTTTTATTTAGCTTATCTTTCATTTCATCTAGTTTGGCTTCAAGGTCAAATCTACTTTCAGAAAAGTTAACTAGTTTGCTCAAAAGATTATCTCGAATTTTATCCAAATCCTTATTTTCAAGCTCTCGAAATCTTTCTTCAAAGATTTCTACACTTTCTCCTTCAATTTGAAGATTCAAATTATTTTTATAATTTTTCTGCAAATCAAATTTTTGCTCAATTTTATTTTTTGTTTTTAAAATTAAATTCTCAATATGGCTTAAATCTAATACTTTTACTCCCAAATATTCACTGAAAGATGTGATTTCATCATCATTTTTATTTTTTTTATATAAAATTTCTAAGATTTTATTCGAGTAAATTTTTGCATCAGAATAAGAATCTAATTTTTTATATTTTGAAATTTTTTCTAAAAAACTATTTTTAGTTTTATCTAAATTTAATTTTTTTAATTCAATTAAAAGTTTTAGTTCTTCACTTTTTTCATAGTTTTTTTTCATTTCATCAATTGATCTACAGTTGTTTTTTCTAGTTCTCTCAAAAATAAGATTGCTGATTTTACTTTTTTCGTCTTTAAGAAAGCTAATAATAAAATCTATTTTGTTTTCTGAACTGTAAATATTTATATTTCCTAAACTCAAATTGAATTCACTAATGTTTTCAAAAATATTGTAAATATTTTCCTTAAAATGCTCAAATGAATTAAATAGTACTTTTTTCTCCGCGTTTATCTCACTTTCAAGTCTACATACAGCTTCTTTAATGAGAACCTGTTTTTGAATCAAACTATTTAAATTTGAAAGCTCAGCTTCTAGTTGTTTTATGGCTTTTTCATTATTTTCAATTTTTAAACTTATAACATCTATTAAATCCTCTTGTGAATGATTTTCCTGATTTTTCCACATTTTTTTTCTATTTTCTAAGTGCAAAATATAAAAAAACAGGCCTAAATTTAGAAAAATAAAAATAAAAAATGCTCCAAATGATAAAATTTTAGCACTAAAAACGAAACAAACTACAGCAAGCACAATAAAAAACAAAGTAAAAACACTAATTTTTTTAATTTCATTTTGCTTTTGGCTAATATCAATAATTTTATTTTGACACTTCTGATTTTGATTTTGTTTCTCTCTATATTTAATATTTAGAAGCTGATTTTCCATAAACTTTTTATTTTTTTCCTCAATCAGATGCTTATATTCAATAGATTTTTTATCTAAATCAACAATTTCATACTTCAAATTTTCTAGTTTCACAATTTTTTCTTTGTAAATCTGGTTCTGTTTTAATATATATTTCAATTCAGATACTTTTAATTTATCTATGTCAAAAATTGCTTCCTCTATAATTTTCTTTTTTTTTGCTAAATCTGAAACTTGTTTTATGGATGATTTTTCTATGTTGTAACTACTATTTATATTTTTTTCTAAATTTTCTAATTCAGATTCTAAATTTTCCATCTCTTTCAGTTTTTCTGATAAATCATGCAAAATAAATTCTGAATCTTCTAGAACCACTCCTTCTTTTTTCAAAAAATCTTCAAATTCTTTTCTATTTTTTAATAAACTCTCTAATTTTTCAAGATTTTTCATATGCTTGTACAAGTTTTCAATATCAATTTGATTTCGTAAAAAATTTTTTTCTTTTATCAAATTCTCTATTTCCAAAATTTGGCTTTTTAACTCTAACTGTTGTTTTTCTACTTCCTCAAACCTTCTTATTGATTCTTGAATCTTAAATATTTCTTTTTCTAATTCAAATATTTTACCTCCTGATTTATTTTTCCATTTCAGTTGTCTTATAGCATCGTCTAATCTTTTTTCACTTTCTTTTTTTGAAACCTCTTTATCAGCACTACTGGTTAAATTTATCATCATTTCTTTAACATTTTTCCCAGAGGTAAAAGCTGCATCTCCAAGTGAATCTATATATCCACTTCTCTCAAAATCATCAAAATTCACTCCAAGAAATTTTTTGCCTACTTCTTCTTTTTTACCAAGAGGAATAACCTGATTATCAGGTAAACACTGCAAAAATACTTTGTCTTTTGAAGGAGTCTTTGAATCAAATTCTTTTTGAACTTTATATAGCTTTCCATTATCTTCAAAACTTAAAATTCCGGAAAGTCTTCCACCTTCCCACGAAATTTTATTTTCACGGATTTCAGAGTTCAAAGATCTTCCAATATCGCTATAAAGCATAATTTTTATGAATTCCATTAATGTTGATTTTCCAGCTTCATTTTTTCCATATATTATTTGGATGCTGTCTTCAAATTCTAAAACTTTATTTTTAAAACACCCAAAACTTTCAATTTCAGCTTTTCTAATTTTCATCAAATTTTACCTCCCGAGAAAACGACATAAGACCAAGTTTTAAAGCCATTTGAGCAACTTTTAGCATTTTTTCGTCCCGACAAGTTTTTATGTAATCATTCATGTTCTTAATGAAAATACCCTTTAAAGTGCTTCCACTTTCATCTAAAATTATTTCTGTTCTATTGCAAATTTCAACAAAAAACAGATTATCCTCAAGCTTACTCTTAATGTAATCAGTATCTATAAAAAAATCATTTTTTACTTCCCCATTTAGTATAATTCTATATAAATTTTCTGTGTAATTATCATCTTTTAGTTGTCTGATCTCACTATAAACAGAATCTAAAATATCTAGACTGTGATTTAAATTCGAAAGATCAATGTCAAGTTCTACATACTTTCTCTTTGCTACATTTATAAACTCAAGTTTACAAGAAGATTTTGATAATGTCCCTAAATAGAATCCTTTTTCTCCTATTTCTTTAAAACTTTTTCCTTCCAAACATCCACAATAAGCGTAAAAAGTTCTACCACTCTGTACCACGTGAGTTCTTTTGTGTATATGTCCTAGTGCAACATAATTCATTCTACTTTTTCTAATATCTTCTAATTCTATTGGATTATATTTACTATTTTCTTTTTCAAAAAGTGTTCCATGTGCCATTAAAATGTTTATAAAATCATCATTTTCATCATCTAGAACAATTTTTGCACCTGAACTATTGCCAAAATCCGTAAAAGCTGAACCCCAAACTCGAGTCTTTAAATCTTTTATTTCAAAAAAAGTAATTTTATTTTCTTCAAAAATATACACATTTTCAGGCCAAACACCGCAGTAAGGAGAATCTAAAACAAATGGATCGTGATTCCCCGGGGTAATTACTGTTTTACAGGAAAGTTTTCTTAGCGCGTCTTTTACTTCATCTACCTCTGAATTATACATTTTCAAATCATGAAAAAGATCCCCGCAAATCAGCAATAAATCAACTTTATTTTTGTTTATAATATCCAGCATACTAAAAAATGAACTCTTTGTTTCGGCTCTTCTCATATTTCCAAGGCTCGCCAGTTTACTTGAATTTGTTCCAAGATGTACATCTGCACAATGTGCTATTTTTATTTCCATTTTTTAATCCTTTTTTATATTAATTATTTTATCTATATTATCAAGTCCGTAAGAGAGCGACAAAAATTTGATTAGTGAATTAGATGCTATATATTTTGGTAGCCCTAGAAAATCTGTTAAAATTGTTCTTTTTAATTTGCTATTATTTTTACCAATATACCCAGCTTTATAGAGTTTCAACTTTATTTTTTTTTCATTTTCTAAACTACTTTTACTAGACTCTAATTTGAAGATTCCAGAATTTTTTAGAGATTTTTCTATTATTTCTTTACTCATTCCTTCTACTCCTATTTTCCCTTCTCTAGATAGTTTTTCCTTTCGTTTCTCTTTACCTTCTAACGTTGGTATATATGCATGATAAACTTTTCCAGAATTTATAGACGAAACAAGATAATTCCTAATAATCGTACCGGCTGAATCGCTATCTGTCATGATAATTATTCCTTGACTTTCAGCTAATTTTCTTATTAAATTCAATTTTTTTTCATCTTTAAATATCCGAAACCCATTTGTTTCAATTACCATAGAGTCTACTATATCTAAAAGTTTTATCTTATCGTATTTTCCTTCAACTATTATAGCTTCTTTCACTTTAAGCAAGGTAAACTTTTCCCTTCTTTTATTCTTACAAGCTTAGCAATTAACAACGATAGAACTATTTTTGGATCAACATTCGAACTTTTTAGATCCTTATCAGCTTCTATTAAATAATCTATACTAAGTTCAACATCCCCTACTTTTATTCTGCTAAGTCTTTTATATGCAATATCTATTTTAAACAATTTTCCTTTGTAATCAAAATATTTTTCTAAATTATGCCGGTTTTCTCCGGATTCGGCAAAATATTTTACTCGAAATAAATCAATATAATTACTTGCAATTGCTGAAAGTATCAAAATGGAATTTTCATTATTTTCAAATAAAATTTCAAGTTGTTTGTACATTTCTAAATAATTTCCGGAAAATAGTAAATTACAAATAGAAAAGACATTGTAATCAACAGAACTAACACACACTTCATTTATAGAATCTTTTTGTATAGCATTACTATGTTCATAAGCGCAGACTTTATCTATTTCGTTTCTAAGAATAGTACTATTTTCTCCGCATTTTTTTACTAAAAACTCACAAACTTCACTATTTAACTTTTTATTTTTTTCATTTGCCCACATACAAAGTTGATTTTTAAAATCTTTCGTGTTTTTGAAGGAACATTCAATCACGCTGTAATCTTTCAAAATGGATGAAAAAATTTTTTTCCATTTTGCTGATTTATGTTTTTCAGGTTCTATTAAAATTTGGCTTATTACTAAAAAAGAAAAATCCGGGATAGACTTAATTATATTTTCAAATTGTTCAAATTTACTTTTTTCAAACAAATCAATATCCAAATTTTTTATAATGGCACACTTTTTGTCAGAAAAAACAGGGTATGTATTTAAATAGATGTCTAGCGAATCTAAATCTAGTGCATCACCTTCAATTTCTAGAAAATTAAACTCGTTTTTTTTGTTTATTGCATTTTTAATTATTAATTTTTCGGCCTTATACAAAAGATATTTTTCTCTACCGTAAAGAAAATACACTTTTGAATATGGAAAGTTTTTTTCAATATCAGAATAAAAATTTCTAGACATTTTTTATAATAATTCCTCCTGCTTTCAATTTAGAATTTCCAAACTTGTTTATATCTATATCTACAGTTCCCAAATCTGCAACAGACAGTAAACATTCAGTAATATTTTTTATTTTTTGACAAACAATGTCAGAATCTTTCTTTGTCATTGAAATTATAGTACAAGGAAAATTAAATTCATTATAATCACTTGTAATCCCACCTGCAACTACAATATCATATTCACTAAAGTTTTCTGGAAAAGTGGATAAATTATTTTCAAATGGGCAAATAAGTGTCTTTATATCTAAAGTTTTTAAAAATACAAAATCGCCATAATTCGTCTTTTCAAAAACTAGGTCAGTAGTGTCAAAAATTTTTAAACTAAAACTATTTTCTATAATTTCTATATCTTTTCTGTAAAAATCATTCAAATTTAGCTTTTCAGAAGTTATTAAAACTAAGTCTGGGTTATATATCTCTATAAAATTATTTATAAAATTTACATTGCTAGGACCATAATTTAGAATGATTAACGAATCTATTTTCCCAAAATCACTGTAACGCATATGATCTATAATTTTTTGTTGATGAGTCTTTTCATTCATACACAAAACGGCTGAAATAGATTCGTTTTTTGAAAAAACTAAATTGCATCCTGATCCTGAATCTATAACTGAAATTTTAGTCAAATCTTTCATTTTTATTTTAGAGAAAATACAAAATAGAATAAGAGAAATCATGGGTAAAAATGAAAAAAGCTTTATGTAATAATTTTTAGTTTTAATGTAGAAATAGGTAAGAATTGAAAAAATAGAAATCATTAAAATACAAAATATTGCCTGTAAGAAATCAAAATTAATAGAAATCCCAGGTATTTTAGATAAAATTTTTGAACACAGTATTATATAATTTACTAAAAATTCACACGGTAATTTTATTACCTGAAGGATCAGTTTTGGAACAAACAAATAATAAAAAACTATTAGAATAAATGCTAAAAACATCATCATCGTGGCAGGTAGAACTAATAAAATATTGGAAACTACTGAAATTAATGAAAATTTCTTAAAATAAATAGCTATTATAGGAAATGTAAAAATGTTTGCTGAAATACTAACTAAAATCGACTCACCAAATCCGTAAAAATACGGATTTAGTTTTTTGTCTCCTTTCATGTATTCTAAAAATGGTTTAGATAAAACTAAAATCCCTAAACTTGCGCTCACAGACAGTAAAAATCCTATATTTCCACCTATATCGGGGTTAAAAATAGAAATTAAAATTACTGCAATTGAAAGTGAATTTATAGGATAGTTTTTTCTTTTTATTACAGTGGCTAGAAGACAAATTATAGACATTATGCCAGCCCTGACTACAGACGGAGTAAAGCATGAAACTGACATAAACATAAAAACAAATAATATGCTAATAAGAGCTATAATTTTTTCATCTAATCTAAATCTTTTTAAAATCAAGGTAAATATACTAGATAAAATCGAAACGTGTATTCCCGATACGGCTAAAAGATGGTAAACACCAATCCTATCAAAATCTGCTTTTATATCATGCGAAATACAATTTTTATTTCCAAGCATCATACCGGTTATGATTCCAGCTTGTTTTTCACTGAAAATTGAACCTATAACTACAATTAACTTTTGTCTAAGTTTCAAAGCATAATAATAAAGCGGTTTTATTTTACTTGTTTTTCCAAGTTTCACAGAATTATATCCGTAAACAAAAGCTCTTGCGTATATTCCTTTTGATCTATAAAACGTATCTGAAGGAAACTTCAAAGTATTTTTGAATGAAAATATTTTTATTTCGCAACTGAACTCGTCATAAACATCCGCCTCTATTGGACTAATTGATGAAAGGAGTATTTTAAAGTTTTTTGGATTTTCAAGTTCATGAATCTTTTTAACTTTAAAAACATAACAATAATTCCCCGATTCATTTTTGTACGGAAGTTCAACTATCTCCCCAGTAACTTTTACTAGCTTTTCGTCGAGTTCTTTGACTGGTTTAACCCTAATTTCGTAATTTATAATATGTACTAAAACTGCAAAAATTGCACAAAACGACGCAATCAAAAATACCTTATCCTTTTTATCTTTCTCAAAAAATAAAGATAAAAGAAATAATAAAACAAAAAATATAAAAAGCTCAAAATTTGGGATGAAACTTGCAAGAACCAGAGCTATTAGATACGAAAAACTCACCAAGGTAGTAATAGTCATAAAAGTGCCCTCGAAATACTAGATTTAAACTGGGAAAAGAGGCAAATAACCGAGTGAAATTATATCTCCTCTATCAATAGCGCTCCCTTCGGCTAACACACAGGCTTTTCCAACAACTTCACCACCAGCTTTATTCACAAGTGTTTCTATAGCTATCAGTGACTCCCCTGTACTTACTACATCGTCAACTATCAAAACTTTTTTACCCATTATAAGACCAAAATCACTCTCAGATAAGTACAAATTCTGCAAACGCTTTGTAGTAATTGATTTGACCTTAACTTGAACGGGATTATGCATGTAAACTTTGACACCTTTTCTAGCCACAACATACTTTTTCCCGTTCTCTCTTGCCATTTCATAACAAAGAGGAATCCCTTTTGCCTCTGCGGTGATTAAAATATCATGTTCTGGACAAAGTTTTAACAGCTCCCTTGCAGAATTAACTGTTAACTCAATGTCCCCAAACATAATAAAAACCGCTATTTTAGTTTTTTCATCCACTTGACAAATAGGTAACTCTCTCTTACATCCCGCAACTGTTAAACTGTACTTTTCACTCATTAAAATATTTATCCTTCCGAAAAAATTTAAAAAATCTAATCAAAAAAACTCAGCCTGCAGGCCAATTTAACTTTCTACCACCTATAACGTGGAAATGTATATGCCAAACAGTCTGACAAGCATCTGAACCACAATTGTTTACTATCCTGTACCCGTCCATAATATTCATCTTTTTTGCGAGTTCTGGAATCAAACTAAAAATCTTTGAAATAACACCCGAATTTCCACTATTCAAGTCATTAGCTGACTCAATATGCGCTTTAGGTATGACCAAAAAATGAACAGGGGCTACTGGATTTAAATCCTTAAATGCAATAACGTCTCCATCTTCGTATATTATGTCTGATTTTAGATCTTTTGAAACGATTTTACAAAACACACAATCCATTAAAGAACCTTCCCACCTAGAAAAACTTTACACCCCGCCATTTTACATTGAAAAATATTTCTCTGTCAAGTCCCCATTTTATAGCTTGACTAAAATAAAAAAATGTATATAATACTTTATTAGGGAGATGAGCTTTCTTGAAAAACAAAATTTTAGATAATATTATTAATTTGTCTGATGAAGACGGAAATGAAATGAAGTTTGAGGTTCTTGATTGTCTAGAGAATGAAAAAGGTAAATATTATGCTCTTTGTCCTAAATTTGAACTCCCGGACATCGACAGTTTGCCTGATGAGGAAGATTATTTTATATTTGAATCGAAAAGGTCAAGCGATGGATATGAATACCTAAAAGAAGTGAGTGATGACCAGACTCTTGATGAGCTTTCTTCCCTGTTTGAAAAGAGATTTGGCGAAATATTTTAGATTGTACTTTCCTGCTTTATTCGTGGACTGTGTTCATATAACCCTACAATTTTTTATAGGGAGCTTGGTTCTCGCATTGGACTGCAGACCTCCCAGTTTTTACTGGAAGAAGGGAGCACGATACTGTGAGCAGGGCACCCACCTGCTTGTCTGGCAGGTTATTTCGAGCACAATACGGTAATTGCGGGATTTTTTTGATTTAAAAAACGTTTTTCTAAAATTCATTTATTTACTTTGGTTTCATTATGAATGACTTTAGTATAAAAATCTACAATTTATTGGGTAAAAACGCTTCAAAATTAGGTGAAAATTGTAAATATATGTTTCCATTTAAAAAATTAAGCCAATAATGTGTTGACATACTTTATATGCGTGTGGTATACTCTAACGTAGTTCAGATTTAATTGCTTGGGAGGAAAATCAATGTTGACTTATATGCAAAAACCAAATGAAGTTGATCGTAAGTGGTATATAATCGACGCAAGTGGAAAACCTTTAGGACGTACTGCTGTGCAAGTTGCTGATTTGCTTCGTGGTAAACATAAACCCACTTTTACACCTCATGTTGACTGTGGTGACAATGTTATAGTCCTAAACTGTTCGAAAGCTGTTTTAACCGGTAAAAAGCTTGAAAACAAGCGCCGGTATAGACATACTGGATATATCGGTCATCTTAAAGTTATACAATATAAGCATCTTATGGCACAAAGGCCTGAGAAAGCCATGGAGTTTGCTATTAAAGGGATGATTCCAAACACAAGTTTAGGAAGACGTCAGATGCTTAGGATGCATCTGTACTCTGGTGCTGAACACAATAAACAAGCCCAAAAGCCTGTACTTTTAGGAAAAGGAGAAAATAGCTAATGTATAACAAAGCACCTTGTTTTTATGGAACTGGACGGAGAAAAAGCTCAGTTGCACGAGTGAGATTGTATGAGGGATCTGGGCAGATTACCATAAATGATAGAAATATTGATGATTATTTTGGTCTTGAGACTTTGAAGCTAATAGTAAATCAGCCCTTGGTTGAGACTGAAACTGTCGGGAAGTTTAATGTGGTTTGCAGGGTCGACGGTGGTGGGGTTACGGGTCAAGCCGGCGCTATACGCCACGGGATAGCTAGGGCGCTGCTTGAATATGATAAGGAAAATCTTCGTGCAAAACTGAAAAAGTGTGGATTTTTGACACGTGATCCAAGGATGAAAGAACGTAAAAAATACGGACTTAAAGCAGCAAGAAGGGCTCCTCAATTCTCAAAACGTTAGTGTTTTTTACTCTGCTGTCTCAGAAATTAGAAAAAAGCTAGATTTGTATATATCTAGCTTTCATTTGTTGCTTCCTAAACTTCTAATAATTATTACTTCTGACCCTGCCTCTAAAGTATCACCTTCTTTGTGTCCTTCATATCCGACGACATACCCTTCCGCAATTTCACTGCTTTGACTCCAAGATTCAATCGGAACAAGTCCTGCGGATGACACAGCTAATGCCGCCTCTGAAATAGTTCTTCCTTTAATATATGGAAGGATTCTTGTTTTTTTGCCCTTACTTACATTTACAGCAACTATTGCACCTTCATAAGATTCTGATCCAGCTGCGGGTGTTTGATACATTATGCAGCCTTCTTCAACTTCTTCACTAAATTCTTCTGACATAAGAAGTATTTCTATCTTTAATTCCGATATATCTATTTCTTTTAGTTCATAAAAATTTTTTCCATAAATATCCGGTATTGAGATTTTTGTTTTCTCCTCAATTGATTCTTCTATAGATTCAATTGAATCTACATCTTGGTTATCGCTACTATACTGGTACTCTCCTTTTTTCATTATGAACCAATATAAAAAAAAGAACAAAACTAGTACAAAAAAAGCAATAAGACAAGAAACTAGTCCGAGAACAAATTTTTTATTTCTAGGTTCATTTGTATCTTTTATCCTTTTTTCAGGTTTATTATAACTTGAAGAATTAACCGATATTTGAGTAAGATTCGAACTGAAAAGTTCTGCTTTCAATCTTTCAAACGAAAGGGTTCTATTATTCGGGTAAACTCTAAGTCCGCTAGCTATTCCGGAAATTACATTGTCTGATATACTACGAACTATGTCTTTAGGCATTAAAAGTTTATCGTCTTTTTTTCTTTTTGTCGCTGTGTTCGGGTATTCACCTGTAAGAGCTAAAAAAAGAGTAGCTGTAAAACCATACACATCTGTACTTTGGTCTAAATCATATATTTCTATATACTGCTCTAAAGCAGAACAACCATCATAAAGCTGTGCTTCAAGTGGCGAATTAAGTTTTCTTAAATCTTTTGTTGCAAAACCCGTTAAAATAAGTTTATCTTGAGTATTTACAAATACATTTCTCGGAGATATTCCAAGGTGCAAAATCCCAGACTCATGCATTTTACTTAAAGCAGAAATTAGTGGCATAAACATTGGTTTAGCTTCATCCCAGCAAATATACCCACCTTTTTTCGCTAAAAATTTATCAAGTTTCTCTCCTTCTATCCACTGCATTATAATATAAGCTGTTGAGTTTTCCTCAAACATATCGTAAACAGCAGAAAAAGCTGAAATATTTCTTAGACGTGCAACAGACCTAAAACATTTTAAAAATCGATTGAACTGTTGCTCAAATATAAATTTTTTATGTGGTAAAATTTTCACATTTGTAAAGTCTTCTGCCCTCTCACAAAGTCCAATAGGAAAAAATTCCCTTATGTAGACTTTCAATCCCTTTACTTTATCATAACCGATATAACTTAATCCCTCTCCATTCATCTCAAGACTTTCCCCGACTATATATCGAGAACCTATAATAGTTTTCTTAGGTATGAATGGAGTCTCTTGTGGTTTTCCACGCTTTTGATGACATTTTGGGCAAATATCTTCATCATAAAGATAGTTCATGCATCCCATACAAAGACTGTCTATATCTTTCATGGTACACCTCCCAATAAAAACCTTATTTTTCTAATAACTTTAATTAATATTACACTGAAACAATGTCAAAATCAACTATTTTTTATTATTTTTACAAATTTTTTATAACCTCATCTAGTTTCTTAGAAATACAATCACTTGGAAAATTTTTAATTTTGTCAGTATTTTCCAATAATACTGAGCCTGAAAGCTTACAATTTATAATTTTTAGAACTGGCTTTATTTGCGTTTCAACAATTTTAATGTGATTTTTTTCTGATCCACAAGAAAATATCAACACAGCCTTTTTTTCATTTTTTATAGCAGGATCTATTCCCATAAAGAATTTAGCTGAATAATATCTTTGCATTCTATCCAGCATTGATTTCAATGGAGCTGGAAAAGACAAATTATAAATTGGAAACGCAAAAACTATGAGATCAACTGATCTTAAATAATAGTCTATATCATCCATATCACTAAAAATACAGGCTTCTTTTTTTTTACAAAATCCACAATCAATACAAAACTCTATTTTTCTTTTGTAGCAATTTATTATATTAAAACTGTAATTTTTTGCATTTTTCATAAACAAATCTAATATTTTAGAGGTATAACTGTTTTCATGAGGAGAAGAGAAAAAAACAAGCGCTTTTTTGGACATAAACTAAATCTCCTTTTGTAAAAGTTTAGTTTTGCTATTTATAAAAACGCTCTGAACAAGACCTATTCCTAAGTATAAACATGCTGCAGAAGAACCCCCTGCACTAAAAAATGGAAGTGTAACACCCATAACTGGCATTAAACTGAGACACATTCCTAAATTAAAAATAGTTTGAGAAAATACTAGTCCAAAAAAACCAAAACAAATTATTGCTCCCGTCATGTCGCTAGATTTTTTCCCTATATACAAAGTCCTAAATAAAAGTAAAAATATCAAAATAAGTACAAATATACACCCAATAAACCCCAGCTCTTCCCCTACTACAGAAAAAATAAAATCACTTTCCTGTATTGGGACTATTCCGTTTGCGACTCTTGGTCCATTAAACAGTCCATAACCACTAAGACCTCCAGAAGCTATAGAAAGTTTTCCTTGTATTTGCTGATATCCCATGTTAAGTGGATCCGATTCTGGGTTAAACTGATTTATTATTCTTTGCTTTTGATAATCAGCTAAAATATAGTTCCACACAAGTGGCAACATCATGATTCCAAGCAAAAAGGCCATTATAAAATATCTTATCTGTACTCCTGCAATAAATGCCATAAAAATAGACATACACAAAAAAATTATAGCTGCACCGTCGTCTCCTTGAAGATGAGTTAAAACAGCCGGGAAAAAAGAATGAAAGACTAATAAAACTATATGTCTAAACTGTCCTATTTTTTGTGATTTTACAAGAAAAGATAAATGTTTAGAAAACGTTATTATGAACCCAATTTTTACAAGTTCTGACGGCTGAAAAGTTATTCCTCCTGGAAGCTTTATCCATGCTCTGGCATTCACTCCAGCTGAACCTTCTACAGTTATTCCAAAAAATAATGTATATACTATAAGCAAAGTGCAAAATATTCCTATTAATAAAAACTGATTTGAAAGCTCCTTGTAGTCTATCAGTTGAACAAAAGCTGCAGCAAAAATTCCAGCTAAAACAGCGATTATTTGAACATTGAAATAATTTAACCCTTCAACAGAAACACTTTTCATAAGCAAAATGCTAAAACCCGACACCAAAAGCACGACAAACCAGAGTAGTTTATCGCTAGATTTAAATGAAGAAAACAAGTCTTTTAAAAAGTTACCCAAACTTCTCGCATCCCTTAATTTGAAAAAAGAATATACATAAATTTTAAAATACTATTTTAGATTTATCAACAGATAATATAGATAAAAATTCATACAAAATTATTGATATTTTTTCATAAATTATGTATAATTATATAGAAATATAATTATGGAGGTGATCATATTGGTTCCTTATAACCTAAAAATAAATGAAATTATTAAATTTTTTAATACAAATGAAGATAAAGGATTGAAATCAATCAAAATAAATGAACTTTTGTTGAAGTTTGGAAAAAATAAATTACAGGAAACAAAAAGAAAAGGACCACTTGAAAGATTTTTTTTACAGCTTAGAGATCCTATGATTTTGATTTTGCTTTTTGCTGCTTTAGTTTCATTTTTTATTGCCCTGCGTGAAGCGAACTATATAAGCTTTTTTGAACCAGGTCTGATTTTATTAATTGTATTCGTAAATATAATTATCGGAACTATGCAGGAAAACAAAGCTGAAAAAGCACTTCAAGCTCTGAAAGATATGTCTTGTCCAAATGCTAAAGTTATTCGTGATGGAAAAGAAACCATTATAAATGCTGAGGATCTTGTTCCTGGAGACATAATAAAAATTGAAGCTGGAGATTTTGTTCCAGCTGATGCAAGAGTCATATCGTCTTTTTCACTTAAATGTGAAGAATCTACTATAACAGGGGAATCTACTCAATCGAAAAAAAATGCTTTGGAAACTTTTCCAGAAAATACTCCAATTGGAGATAGAAAAAACATGATTCATTCAGGTTGTCCGGTAACGTATGGATCTGGAAAGGCAGTAGTAACATCTACGGGTATGCATACGGAAATTGGGAAAATTTCCAAACTTTTATCAGGTAATAGCGATTCTTCCACTCCACTGCAAGCAAAACTTGCAAAAATGGGAACATTCTTAGGATTTTTAGCACTTTTAGCTTGTATTCTTGTATTTTTTGCCGGCCTTTTAATTGGTATTCCAGTTGTAGATATTTTATCAGTATCGATTTCTCTTGCTGTTTCAGCTATTCCTGAAGGGCTTCCGGCTGTAGTTACAATTGTTTTGTCTATAGGTGTACAACGAATGGCTAAAAGAAATGCGATAATTAGAAGGCTTCCAGCTGTAGAAACTTTGGGAAGTGCATCTGTGATTTGTTCTGATAAAACTGGGACTTTAACTCAAAATAAAATGAGTTTAGTAAAAGCATATTCAGACAAACAAAAAAAATTAGAAAAAATCTCAAAGTCAAATTCCGAAACTATACTTGAAATTTTAAAGTTTGCAGTCCTTTGCTCAAATGCTTCTGTTGATTTTTCGAATGGAAAAGAAAAGCGTATCGGAGATCCAACTGAGGTAGCAATTGTGGTGTCAGCGCACTTAAATGGAATAGAAAAGAGTATTTTAGATTCTTCATATAAAAGAATTTTTGAAATTCCATTTGATTCAAGTCGAAAACTTATGACAACAATAGTAGAAATAAACGGAAAAAATATAGTAATAGTCAAAGGTGCTTTTGATATTCTTGCTAAAAAATGTATAAAAGGTGATATAGATTCTGCAAAAAAGCAAAATGACCTTATGAGCAAAGATGCACTTAGGGTAATTGGCGTTGCATTTAAGGAAATCGAAGAAATCAATGATAATACACTTACTTCTGAGAAACTAGAAAATAATTTGACTTTTATGGGACTTCTTGGAATGATAGATCCCCCAAGACTTGGGGCAAAAAAAGCAGTCAACACATGTATAAAAGCCGGGATAAAGCCCGTTATGATTACCGGCGATCATATTTCTACAGCTTCGGCTATCGCAAAAGAATTAGGTATATTAGATGATAATCCAGATAGCATAATAGGAATAAGCGAACTTTCAAAAATGTCAGACGAAGAACTTAGTAAAAAAGTTAAAAATATATCAGTTTATGCACGTGTTTCTCCAGAAGACAAAATAAGAATTGTTAATGCGTGGAAAAGACAAGGAGAAGTTGTTGCTATGACTGGTGATGGTGTAAATGATGCCCCTGCTTTAAAAGCTGCAGATATAGGATGTGCTATGGGTATTACTGGGACTGATGTTGCAAAAAATGCTGCTGATATGATTCTTACGGACGACAATTTTTCAACAATTGTTCATGCTATTAGACAAGGTCGAGGAATTTATGATAACATAAAAAAAGTTATAAGTTTTCTTTTGTCTACTAATATAGGAGAAGTTCTTGCCATTGTTTTTTCTATGATTTTATGTCAGCAAGTCTCCCTTACTTCTGTACAGCTTTTGCTAGTAAATTTAGTAACTGATGGTTTCCCTGCTATAGCACTTGGTATGGAACAAATTGATCATGAAATTATGCTTAGAAAACCGAAATCAAGAAACGAGAGTATATTTTCAAATGGAGCTGGATTTCAAATAATATTTCAGGGTTTTTTGTTCGGAGTAATTACAGTTCTAGGATTTTATCACGCCAGAAATATTTTAGGTAGTATTGAAGCCGGTCAGACTATGGCGTTTTTCACTTTGGCAGTTTCACAAGCAATTCAGGCCTTCAATATGAAATCGCATCGTTCTTTGCTGAAAATAGATCTTTTTAATAACAAAAAACTGAATATAGCAGTTTTAATGTCTCTTATAATGGTCCTTGTTGTTACTTTTTCTCCTGCTAACTCTATATTTAATTTAAACATAATTCCCTGGTATTTTTATCTAGAAGGCTTAATTCTTGCCTTGGTCCCAACTATCTTTATAGAGATTTCGAAATTTTTCAGTTTAGCAAAAAATAAATATTAGAAAATATTTGTCCTAACTTAGAAAAAAATGATATAATGCGTCGTAAAAAACAAAAGTTAGGGTGACAAGTCGATGAATTATATAAAAAAATATAAAATGGCGGTCTTAAAATATGCATTAACTATTTATATGATTTCCCTTTTTTATTCTAATAAATTAAGCTGTGTTTTTGCCTCAGGAATTTTTCCTGAGAACTATTATTGTTTAGCTCAACAAAAAAGCATGATAATGTGCCCTTGTAACCGGAAAGCAAGTGAATTTACTTGGAATTTAATAGACAAAGATATAATACATTTAGACGAAAATGGAGTTATAACTGCAATTAAAACAGGAACTTCTGAAATTGAAGTAAAAGACAATAAAACAGATGAAATCTCTAAGTGTATTATAGAGGTAACACCTGCTGAATATATATTCGCATTATATGCTCTACCCTGTGAAATTTCATCAGATTCGTCAGTAGAAGTTTTTGCTTTAACCAGTAAAAAAGTTAACAAGATTAAATTCACTTTATACGGCGCTAATTTAAAAAAAACTTTATATGCAGAAAAATATAGCTTTCTAGAAAATAAAGTATTATGGTCTCTAAATTTGACTTCCCTAAAAACAGGAAACTACACTATTGAAACTTCTGCTTTATTGGGTGAAGAATGGGCATCTGAAAATAGTAAAAAAATAAACTTAAATGTAAAAGAAAAAACTAGTTCAGCAAACTGTTCAAATGAAAAAAGATTTGCAAGCGAAAAAATAATAAAATTTATAGCTTCATGCGAAGGATTTGCAGCTAATTTATCCCCTGATTATAAAAATAAATTTTTTATAGGATATGGCCATATAGTCGACCCGTTTACACCTTTTTATCAAAACATAACAAAAGAAGAAGCTTTTTCTATTTTAATTAATGATGTAAATAACTCTTGTTATTCAAAAATTTTAAATAAATTTCTTGTTGAAAATAACGTTTATTTCAACCAAAATCACTTTGATGCCCTTTTAAGTTTTACATATAATCTCGGTCCCAGCTGGATCGTAAATCAAAGTAGTCTTAAAAATTTAATTTTAAATATGAACACGGAAAAAACTTATGTTTTCGGTAAAATAACCTCAAAAGATGGTTTAAACCTCAGGGAAGGTCCATCTTTTAATGCAAAGAAAATAGCTTCTCTATATTATGGTCAGGAGATTGAAATCTTAAATCTTGATAAGTATAATGAATCTTGGTATTTAGTCAAAACTTCTAGTGATAAAATTGGGTACTGTTTTTGTGATTACGTTAAAACTATAACGAAATCACTTGGGAAAAAATATTTAAACGATATTGAAAGAGATCTGTTCATAAAAATTTTTTCTGCTTACCACCACGCTGGGGGAAAATGTAATCGAGCACTTCTTTCTAGACGTTTTCATGAACTTGATATATTTTTAAATAATAAATATCTAGACTTTGATTATTTATACTGCAACAAAAAACCCTATGATATACCTGACTGCATAAAAATTTAATTTTGAAAATATTCATTTTACTTATAGAATATATCTTTATCAGTAAAAAAATTCTAAAATTTAAGGCATATCACAAAAAGTCTACACTTTTTAAGTTTTAAAAAGACCAAGAAGGATGGAAGAAATGTCCGAAAATTCAAAAATAAATATGTCTAAAGTTCAAACTAAAATGCCCAAAGTAGAGATAGATAAACAACTAAGTAGCTTTGATGAAGTAGAACTTGGGTACAATAAAAAGTTAGCTTTACAAGAGGCTGCAAGATGTCTTGGTTGTAAACATAAACCATGTGCAAAAATGTGTCCTGCTAAAATAGAAATTCCCAATTTTATAAAATGCATTTTGAAAAATGATCTTGATCTTGCTTGTAGTATTTTATATAAATCTAGCCCTTTTCCGGCTATATGTGGGCGAGTTTGTCCACAAGAAAAACAGTGCCAAGCTGGATGTGTACGAGGGAAAAGTGGTGAACCTGTTGCAATAGGAAACCTCGAAAGATACGCTTCGGAAAACGGTAAAATTAATTTTAGTTTACTTACAAAATCTAAAAATAATATTAAAATAGCGGTAATTGGAGCTGGTCCATCCGGCCTTGCATGTGCAAGAGATCTCGCACTTATGGGTTACTCTGTTACAGTTTTTGAATCTCTTGAATTACCCGGTGGAGTTTTAAGATATGGAATCCCTAAATTCCGTTTGCCTAAAAATGTACTCGATAAGGAAATAAAATATATTCTGGACATTGGAGTTGAAATAATTAAAAATACAACCATAGGCAAAAAGATCACCTTAGATACTTTGTTCAGCGAAATGAAATACAAAGCTGTATATTTATCAACTGGAAGTTGGGTGGCAAAAAAACTTTCCATTCCAGGGGAAAATTTTAAAGGAGTTTATTCAGCTGTAGAATTCTTATATAAAGTAAATCTAGGTAAAGAAAATGAACTTTTTGATATAAAACCAAAAAATATAGTTGTAATAGGTGGTGGTAGCACCGCTATTGATGCTGCTAGAGTTGCAAAAAGATTGGGATCAAAAGTAACTTTAGTATATAGACGTACAAAAGAAAATATGTCCTGTGGAAAAGAAGAAATAATCCAAGCTACTGAAGAAGGAATTGAATTTGAATTTTCTTATAAACCCATAAAAATTTTTGGCCAAAATGGAACTGTAAATTCTATAGAATTTGAAAAAAATCTAGAAAATGAGGAAATAGAAAAAATTGATTATAATAAAAAAGATACTTTTGAAATAGAATGCGAGTGTATAGTGGTTGCGATTGGAAATAAACCAAATAAAATAGATCTTGGAGTTGCTCATAACAGTGATGGAAAAATAATTACAGATCCAGAAACAACTCAAACCTCAAAACAAGGAGTTTTTTCCGGTGGTGATGTTGCTGGTGGCCCATCTAAAGTTGTTTTTGCAATAAAATCCGGAAAAAAAGCAGCAGCTAATATAAACATATATCTTACTGGATCAGGGGATGGATAGATATAGAAAATATTTTTATAAATAAAACTAAAATAAAAATAAATTTCTATTTTTTGTCTTTAATTTCTTGTTTTTTGGTAGTAAGCAATTCTAATGTAATGTCTATTGGAATTTTGTCTTCTATTTTACATGAATTTGGTCATATTTTGGCTATGCTGATAAAAAATCATCAAATTAGTAGTATAAATATTGGTTTTTTTAAAGTAGATATTCTTGACAAAAATAGAAATTTAGTTCCTTATAACGACGATATATTTATTTTAGCAAGTGGATCGGTAGCAAATTTAACTGTATCTATGTTTTGTTTTATAATTTTTTGTTTATTTAGGATTTATCTAGCAAAACAAATAGCATATATAAATTTTTTTATAGGGATGCTAAATATTCTTCCTATATCTTCGCTTGACGGAGGGCAAATTTTATCTATTTTTGTGCAAAAATCTTTTTCACCAGAATTTTCAAACATTTTATGTTTAGCAGTCTCATTTTTGTTTCTTTTTCCTTTGTCTATGGTAGGATTTTTAGTATTGTTGAAATCAAAATACAATTTTTCTTTATTTTTTATATGTTTTTGTTTAGTCTCTACTCTAATTTTAAAAAATGAAAGTTAGTAATTACTTGGAATGTAGTATAATCTTAAAAATAACAAGAATATAATCGTATAAAACAATTATGGAGGTTGTAATTTTATGATTTTTAAAGAAATTAATCTTGAATTTTTAGAAATAAAACCTTTTGATTTTTTCAAAAATAGATGGGCTTTACTCACTGCCGGAAATAAAAATAAGTTAAATACAATGACGATAAGTTGGGGCTCTCTTGGGACACTATGGGAAAAAAATATTTCTTTTGTTTTTGTTAGACCTCAAAGATACACTTTCGAATTTATAGAAAAAGAGAATTATTATTCTATTTGTTTTTTAGGTAAAAAAGATAGAAATTTGCTAAATGTCTGTGGGACTAAATCTGGACGAAATAGTGATAAAATTAAAGAAACAGGTCTTAGTCCAGTTTTTGATGAATTTGCGCCATACTTTAATCAATCCGAAATTACTTTTATATGTAAAAAAATTCACGGACAATTTTTTGATCCAAAATGCTTTATAGATAAAACTATTCACAATGAGTATAAAACTTTTGATTATCATAAGATCTTTATAGGTGAAGTGAAAAAATGTCTAGTCAGGAGTTAATCATGAATAAAACCGTTGTAATCACTGGTGGGGCTACCGGAATCGGAAAAGAAATATCAAGTCAATTTTCTGATCTTGGTGAAAATGTAGTCATTGGGTACAATAAATCAAAAAAAGAAGCTTTAGGTTTACTTGAAAATTTAAGAAAAACTAATAAAAACATAGTAGCAATAAAAGCTGATTTATCATCAGAAAAAGAATCTGAAAATTTGGTACTTTCGGCGATTGATCAGTTCGGTAAAATTGATATTCTAGTAAACAACGCTGCAATATCGGAACAAAAACTGTTTACTGAAATTACTAAGTCTAGCTGGGATAAAATGATAAATATAAATCTAACTTCCTCATTTTTATGTACCAAAGTTGCAGTCAAAAATATGCTTAAACGTAAAAAGGGTAAAATAATAAATATATCTTCTGTTTGGGGGATTACAGGAGCATCGTGCGAAGTTCATTATTCGGCGGCTAAAGCTGGTTTAATCGGTTTTACAAAGGCTCTTGCTAAAGAACTTGGCCCTTCCGGCATAAATGTAAACTGTGTTTGTCCCGGAGTAATAAATACAGATATGATATCACACTTGTCCCCATCCTCTATAGAGAATCTTTTAGATCAAACTCCTATTAGCCGATTAGGTACACCGAAAGACATTGCAAAGGCTGTTTTATTTTTAGCTAGTGAAGATTCTGACTTTATAACAGGACAAATTATAAGTCCAAATGGGGGATTTTTAATCTAAACTTACTAGTGGATTTTTGTTGTCTTTTAAGTATATAAATTTGTAATCGTTTGACATAAGCTTGCAAATTTTTTTAGTTTCTTCGTCCATACCACAATCTAAACATATTATATTTTGATTTTTGTCATTCCAGAGTATTTCGTTTGCTTTTTTTCTAAGCATCATTTCAATGTCATCTATATGCCCTTTTAAAGGCAAAATTATTTCTTCACAACCTTTTTCTTCATCACTTTTTACTACATCCATGATATTTTTTACAAGTATACCCAAAACCAGTGTAAATAACAAGGAAAATACAATATACTCCAATTTATTTCACCTCTTTAATACCATGGTATGATCTAAAAGGGTAGGTTGCTACTCTTTCTCTTTTTTATGAATAAGATTTATTTTCAAAATCATCAAAAAGGTATGATATGTATGTTAGAAAATTTATTTGTAAATCTAGAATTTTATATTTTATTTTGTCATATATTTAATCATAATCAAAGTTAAGGGTGAAGGTTTTGTTTATAATTAGAATAAAAAAAGAATCTATAATATTATTATTTTGTGCTATTTTTGCACTAATTTTGGTTTTTTGCTTATCACTAAGATCGGTTTATCTAGCAAATTCCAGTGTAAACAATAGACAAAAAAATGATGATGTTACTCAAAATAAAAAAAATTTTATAAAATATGTGGAGTTTACTCCAACTTATGAAGTTTTGGAACGAGCAATGAATGAAGATATAAAATCACAAAATGAAGAAACAAAAATTAACTGGATAGAAGTTTTAGCTTATCTAGCTAGCAATTATGGCGGAGATTTCAAAAAATATAAAAATCAAGATATGGATGAAATTGTAAAACATGTAAAAAATGGAGAGTCTGTGGAAAATAAAACAAAAAATCCAAAACTTTACAAATATTATTATGAAGCTTACCATGCTGTTTTAGGTGGATTTTTAGGGAAATATAGAGTACAAAGTGATCCAGAAAATGATGAAGAAAATAACTGGACTGAGAAATATGGTCTTAAAGTTTTTTCACCTATTGCTAAAACGTTTCCATTTTGTCATTATGATGATTTTGGAGCTTCTAGATCGTATGGATATTCTCGTCCTCATTTAGGTCATGATTTGATGGCCGCAGTTGGAACCCCTGTTATAGCAGTTGAATCTGGAACTGTTGAAATTATGGGATGGAATCAATATGGTGGTTGGCGAATTGGAATACGAAGTTTTGACAAAAAGAGATATTACTATTACGCTCATCTTCGTCAAAATAGACCATTTCACTCAGAAATTACCGAAGGAAAAACTGTTACAGCTGGAGATGTTATAGGGTACGTCGGAAGAACAGGATATAGTTTCAAAGAAAATGTAAATAATATTTCTCAAAGTCATCTTCATATAGGTTTAGAACTTATATTTGACGAATCTCAAAAAGAATCAAATAACGAAATCTGGATTGATCTATACGCTATAACAAAACTTCTAGAAAAAAACAAATCATCAGTTATTCGAAATAAAGAAACTAAAGATTATCAAAGAAAACTAAAATTCTTAGAATTATAAACTAATCATTCTATTTGAAAAAATAAAGCCTTATAGAATGTTTTTTTATAAAAATTTTAATCAATTAAACTACAATTTTACTTTGAAATTTTTGATCATTTGTATATGAAAAAATATGGACAAAAAAGCTTTAAATTTTAACATTAATTTACCTAAAAATATGCTTTTTCATAAATTTCTTTAATTTCATCAATCATAGGATATCTGGGATTAGAATTTATACAATGATCACTAAAGGTAAACTCAGCAAGATTTTGAATATCTTCAAAAAATAATTTTTCATCTACACCGCACTTTTTTATGCTATTTGGTATATTCAAATCTTTTATCGTATCTTTTATTTTTTCTATTAAATTTCTAATGCTTTCTTTCTCGTTTTTTCCAGAAAACCCTAAAAATCTCGATATTTTTGCGTATTTTTTATCCGCAATAAATTTTTCATAGTTAGGAAATATTTGGAATTTAGTAGGCTTGGAGGCGTTATATTCAATTATGTAAGGAAGAAGAATTGAACTTGTAATTTTAGAAGAAATATTGTACTTAAATTGAAGTTTCTGAGCCATAGCGTAATTCAGTCCTAAAAATTTAGAAGAAAAAAACATGTTTACAATGCAGGAAGCATTGTATATTTTTTCTCTCGCTTTTTTCATATAATCATTGCCATTTTCGGTGTCTTTTCTGTATTTATAAAAAAGTTCTAAATAGGAAAAAACTAAATTTATTACACCGAGAGCTAGAGCATCTGTATAGTCGTTTGAAAAAACTGAAACATAAGCTTCCAGTGCGCAAGAGATAAGATTCATTACTGTAGCTGTATCTATATTTTCTGGGAAATTTGTAGCAAACTGAGAATCTATAATTGCAATTTCTGGTACTAAAATCTCATCGTCAAATAAATATGAGTTTTTATTTTCTGTTTCTAAAAAATAAATTGTTTTAGATTCTTCTTGCATTGTAAAAATAAAAATTTTACGTATTTGAGTTTTAGATCTTTTTAAAGTAATTATATTATTAGATTCAATAGGTAAATTATTTTTAAATTTGTGAAACATTTCTTTCACTGCGTTTATTATAAATTTTCCTCCTAAAGCTATAATGGTATCAATTTTAAATTTATTCATTAAGTCTACAGCATCTTGCAAATGTTCTAATTTATAATCTTTTGCATCATAGCAACAAACTTCTATAGCGCAAAAATTTTTTCGTTTACTTAGGTGATGTTTTATTTTATCCAAAAAACCAAGTTTTATATTTTTTTTATCTGTAACTATTAATACCCGGTCCATATTTGGAATTTTTTCTAAACATTCAACTGATCCTTCTTCAAAATATATATTCCCCGGTGAACTGATACTGTTTGCCTCATATTCTCTTTTTATAACTTTCTTTTTATTTATAAGATTTTTACATGAAATATTATCCAAAGTAGAATTTTTACCATAAGAACCACATCCCAGCGTTAAAGAAGGTGTATTTTTATTATATATACCCCCTATTGCACCTTGTGACGCCGGCGAATTTAAAATTATTCTACCTGCTTTCATAAGTCTAGAAAACTCTTTTATAATATTTTCATTTTTACTGTGAATTACTGCGCTGTGACCCAATCCTCCCATATTTAAAATTTTTTCTGCTATACAAAATCCTTCTTTTGTATTATTAGCTTCATAATATGCAAGAACTGGTGACAATTTTTCTATGGAAAGAGGATAATCAAGCCCCACGCCCTCTAATTTTGCAATTAAAATTTTTGTTTTTTCATCTACATTTATTCCTGCTTTTTTTGCGATCCAAAAGGCTGATTGACCTACTGCATCAGGGTTTATTGCCATTTTTTCTCTATTTACTAAAAAATTTGAAATTTTCTGAATTTGATTTTTATCTAAAAAATAGCAATTATTCTCCTTCATTATATGCTCAAAATCAGAAGAAATTTCTCTGTCTACAATTACAGACTGTTCGGAAGCACATATCATTCCATTGTCAAATGTCTTTGAAATCATTATATCTGTACAGGCCCTTTTAAGATCTGCACTTTTTTCAATATAACAAGGTACATTTCCAGGTCCAACTCCAAGAGCGGGTTTCCCAGTTGAATATGCTGATTTTACCATAGCTGATCCTCCAGTTGCTAAAACAAGTGAAATACCTGGGTGCATCATTAGTTCTTTTGTTGCTTCAATAGATGGATTTTCTATCCACTGCACGCACGATTTTGGTGCCCCGGATTTTACAGCAGCATCTAATAAAATTTTAGCCGCAAATAAAGATGATTTTTGTGCTGACGGATGAAATCCAAAAATGATAGGATTTCTAGTCTTTGCACAAATTAAAGATTTAAACATAGTAGTTGAAGTTGGGTTAGTAACAGGAGTAACTCCAGCAATTACTCCTATAGGTTCAGCTATTTCTAAGTATCCTTCAGTTTTATTTTCATTTATTATCCCTATTGTTTTTTCATCTTTAATGGAGTTCCAAATATATTTTGTAGAAAACATATTTTTTATAAATTTATCTTCAAATATCCCCCGTTTTGTTTCCTCAAACGCCATCTTTGCTAGCTTGTAACTGTTTTCAATGCCAGCAAATGCCATAGATTTAACTATATCATCTATTTGATTTTGATCAAGTTTCATATAGAAATCTAGTGCTTCTCTAGCATTTTCAACCAAAGTATTTATAGTTTCCTTTATATGTATTTTTTCTTTATTTTCTAAATTTTTGTTATCCATCGTACATTTTCCCCCTAGTTTTTATATTTATTTTTTTATTTTTTAAACTCATATTATCTATAACTTATAAATTTATATTCTAAATATTTTAATAAAATACCTAAAATTCACTATCTTTACTCGTTTATTTATTGATTTCTATTATGGAAAATGTTATAATTTAATAAGTAAAATGAGTTGTAAGCAGGTGAAAACCTTGAAAAAATTAGCTAAAAAAATAGTTTTATGTTTTATTGTTTTTTTAATAATAATAGTAGCTTTTTTATTTGCGGCAAGCGAATATCTTTTTAGTTATTCTTTGGTTAGAAAAAATGAAAAACCAGATGGAGCAAATAGGTTAGTTCCTTCTAGCTTGACAGAAGAAAACGCAAAAATAATAGAAAAAAGTAAGAAACTTTCACAAAATAAAAAAGATAAGTTAGATAACTTATCAGAAAAAGAAAAGATATATGTCTGTTCCCATGATAATCTAAAATTAGTAGCTACATTTGTCAAGAATGAAAATGATAACCACAACTACGCGATTATAATTCACGGTTATTCTAAACGAAAAGAAGATGTATATGACATTGCCTACGAATATTTTTTAAAAAATTTTAGTGTCTTAGTTCCCGATTTAAGAGCCCACGGAGAAAGCGAAGGAAAATATATAGGCATGGGATGGCTTGACAAAGAAGATTTAAAAGTTTGGATCAATAAAATAGTATCAAAAGACAAAGATGCAAAAATATTTCTTCATGGAATTTCCATGGGAGCATCAGCAGCAATGATGCTATCTGGTGACAATTTTTCAGAAAATATCAAAGGTATAATTGAAGATTCTGGTTTTACCTCAGTTAGTGATATCTTTATATCGGAACTTGAGACTCGGTTCCACTTCCCTTCATTTGCGATTTTGGATTTTATGACTTTAGTAACTTACCTTCACGCTGGGTACAACATAAAAGAAGCATCATGTACCTCTCAAGTTTCAAAAGCCAAAATTCCAATTCTTATAATACATGGAAGTGACGACAACTTTACGCCTCTTGACATGGCATACAAAATACAGAATGCATCAAAAAGCAAGAATATGCTAGTTATATACGGAGCTGGCCATACAACTTCCCGATTTCTTGAGCCAGAGAAATATTATAGCACAGTTTGGAATTTTATTAATTCTCTTTGAATAAAGTTTTTCTAAATTTAAAATATTTTATATTATAACTTGGAAAAAACTTTTATTATTTCTTTTTCGTCTGCTACTACTCCTGCAGACGCTACTTTATCATTTCCCCCTCCTTTTCCACCTAAAGGCTCTGTAATTTTATTTATTATTTCATTCGCCTTAATAAAACTTTTTACAGATGATGCCACAGATAATATAAGCCTTTTCTTTTCTTTTCCAGCTATACATAAAAATACTCCACTGATCTTTTCCGAAATATTTATAGAAGTTTCATTAAAAGATTTATCAAACTCGTCTTTTACTATGTACCCAAATTTTATTTTTCCTTTAGTTTGAGCTATTTTTATGTCTTTTTCATCGATTGTAGACAAATATTTATCTTTTTTCTTATTTTTTTCCAGGATTTCATCAATTTTTCCATAAATTTTATCGGGTTTAACTTTTAATTTAATGGAAATCTCTTTTACGGTTTCTCTTTGTTTTCTCAAATGTTCAAATGCATTTTCGCCTACTGTAGCTGTTATTCTTTTTAGTCCTTTACCTATGCTTTCAACTGAAATTATACAAAACACTCCAATATTTCCAGTTCTAACACAATGCGTACCTGCGCAAAGCTCGGATGAAATTTCCCCAAATGATACTACTCTGACCTGCGATTTATATTTGTTCTGAAAAAGTGCAATGGCTCCCTGATTAATGGCATCGGAAATATCTTTTATTTCCGTTTTCTTTTCAACATTTTGCCTTATATACGAGTTGACCAAATCTTCTAACTGAAATATTTCATCTTCATTCAAATTTCTATCTAAATTAAAGTCAAATCTTATATTTTTTTCATCTATTTTTGAACCACACTGGTTCACGCCATTTCCAAAAATCTCTCTAATAGCACTGTGAAGAAGGTGGACGGCCGTATGCCCGATTGACAAAACTTCTCTCCTTTTAGTGTCTATTTCAACTAAAACTTTTTTGCTTTTAAGCTTTTCCCCAGAAATTAAGCTTCCAAAATGAACAAAAACATCATTTTTTGTTTTTTTCACAGAATTTATTTTAATTTTTAAATCATCATTTAATATGAATCCACAGTCTGACATCTGACCCCCAGATTCTGCATACATACAAGTGGAATCTAAAATAACTTCAATCTCATCTCCAAATTTTAAGTTTTGATAGTTTTCATCGCCATTCACAAAAAAACCTAAAATAGAAGCATCTGTTTTATTATTATCATATCCTACAAAATTAGTCTCTTTAAAAGAGCAAAATTTTTCAGTGTCTATGATTTTAATTTGATCATTTTTAGATTTTGAATTCTTAGATACTTGTTTATGTTCGCTTAGTCTTTTTTTAAATTCGGCTTCATCTATTTCCATATTTAAATCAGACGCATAATCTTTTATGACATCAAATGGTAAGCCATGAGCTGTTACAAGATCAAATATTTCTTCTCCAGATATTTCATTTTTTTTATTTTTTATTTTGTCTAAAATCTCTAAAGAATTTACCAAAATTTTCTTAAATTGTGTTATTTCTCTAGAAAATTCAGATATAATCAAACTTTCTTTTTCAAGTATCTGGGAATAGATCTGTGAATATTTAAGCGTAATCAATTTCAGTAAACTTTCGAAATCAAAGTCTTCTATTTTATATTTCCGGAAAACTAACATACATTTTCTTATAAGTTTTCTTGGAATATATCCCCTTCCTTCATTCGATACATACACGTCCTCAGATAAAATTAATACCGCAGTCCTTAAATGATCTACTAAAATTCTTAGATCTTTTTCTTGAAATTTTATTTTATTATCTAAAAGACTTTCAATTTTTTCCTTTATCGGGGCCAAAAGATCCGTTTGATAAACCGAGTCATAAGAATTTAAAACCATTGCCAAACGCTCTATTCCAGCTCCAGTATCCACACTTTTAAACTTAAGTGGAGTATAAGAGCCATCTTCATTTTTATTTAGCTGCATAAACACTCCAGCGTTCCAGATTTCAATATACCTTTCCTCTGTATCAAATTCTCCACCTGAAATATATTTTTTACCTTTTCCAGTATCGTAAAAAACTTCTGTACAAGGACCACACGGCCCAGTTTTTGAAGTTGGTCCCCAAAAGTTATCATCTTTACCTAAAGAAATAATGTGGTCTTTTTCAATTCCAGCGTTTTCCCAACACCTTTTAGATTCCAAATCTTCATCCAAACCTAAACTTTCGTCACCTGCAAATACTGTAACATAAAGTTTCTCTTTAGGGATATTTAAGTGTTTAGTTAAAAACTCAAACGCTAAAAAAATTGCTTTTTCTTTAAAGTAATTATTTATAGACCAACTTCCGAGCATTTGAAAACTAGTTAAGTGATGCTTGTCCCCTATATCATCTATATCTATAGTACGAACACATGGCTGTATATTAAAAAGTCTTGGGGACTCTGGTTTTTCTTCTCCGGTAAAAAATTTTTTAATAGGTGCCATCCCGGAATTTATAAAAAGTAAAGTTGGATCATTTTTAGGAATAATCGAAGAGCTTTTTATCTGAGTATGATCTTTACTTTGAAAAAAATTAAAAAACTTTTCCTTTATTTCCACTGAAGTTATAAAACTCAATATACACACCTCTTAAAAAAATATACGCAACTTATTTTATCAAAACTGCATAAAAAATACCAGAGGCAAATTTGCTCCTGGTATTTTTATATCTTTTTAGGATCTTTGCTTGCAGCAACAACTAAATCCATCACTCGATTCATTAGTTTCTACTGCTCTTGGTGGAAAAAATTCATCTGTCGGGAAGTCTATTCTACTAAATAGTTCACAAGGATTATCCGACGACGTTACACACTCTTTATCCGGAATACAGAAATCATACGCAGGAACCAACATCTGGACATTTCTCTCAATCTGAACAATAGTAAACAGTCCCACCGTTACTCTTACAACTTTTGTAACTCCACTACAAACAAATTCGCCACCATACCTTTGACATATACAAGACGGAACCCTGCATTTGGGTTCAGTACAACAATTTGGATTTACTTCACAAACACTAGAAGAAAGAGCTATTGGATCTGCAACTTGCACTGTCGCCCTGGGTAAGTTTCTATGAGAAATATTTTGCACATCATAATCGTCGACGGAAAGATCGGAACTAAATACCTTGACACTCCCTTCACTTCCGTACAATATAACTTTTTTTGTAAAAATTGATAATCCACAAACTGAAGTAGGCGCTGATGATGACGAGACGGAAGCCTCGAATGAAACTTCAAAGAAAAACGTCATATCAACTGAATAAAATCCTTTCTGAAATGGGACCGGCTCTAAATCTAAATAAACATTTGAAACTTTCACATCTTTCATTCTTAGATTGCAAGACTGCTCCACTATACTTTGACCTGATTCAGTAAAATAAACCCTCATATCTTCTAAACAATCTTTATCAGCACAAGAATCATAAACCCTATAAGCGTCTATACAAACAGCTTCCCTAAAATTGTTTTGACTACAGCCGTTTTGCGATTCTTGGCCGGAAAAAGTAGAAAAATTTTCTGACATACAAGGACCCCCATAAAATTTAAATTTTCTTTTCCAATAACATATTATGGGGAACTAGGCTTTTATGTTACTATCAGTCCTCTTTGAGTTTAACAAAGCTTGCCATAAGTGTTTTTGTCTCTTCTATCTTTTTAAATTTGATCTGAACAAGTCCACTATCGCCTCCTACATTAGAAGACATAACTTCTCCTTCACCAAATTTTACGTGCGTAACCACATCTCCGATACTAAATATATGATCATTTTCTCGAATTTTTACTCCACCAACAATTTGACCAAAATTCCTAGCTGCAATAGCAGATTTTAGGCGTATCTCTTGTGCCGACTGTGGCCTATCTTCACTTGGATCCATCTTTTTCCAGTCCCTTGACTTAGTTTTTTCGATTAGATCTTCTGGAATTTCCTGAATAAAACGGGACTGTTTATTGTGCGATGTGCTTCCAAAAACCATTCTGCTGTCAGAATTAAGAATATACAGCTTACCTTTCGCTCGGGTTATCCCAACATAAGCAAGTCTGCGTTCCTCTTCAATTTCAGATTCATCTTCAAGACACTGGGTCCCAGGAAAAATTCCTTCCTCAAATCCCGGCAAAAATACAACCGGAAACTCAAGTCCTTTTGCCGAGTGCATTGTCATCATAACAACACAATCTGCATTTTCATCATAATTATCAATATCAGTCAACAAAGCAACTTCTTCCAAAAATCCAGAAAGTGTTGCCATGCTACCTTTCTCCTCTTCATACTGCATTATATTATTCATCAGCTCTTGTATGTTTTCTAACCTAGCTTGACAGTCATCCTTATCATTTTTCAGGAATTCTATGTACTGAGTTCTATCTAATATCATCTGATAAAGTCCATGAAGAGATATCTCTCCACTTTTATACTCATAAATCATTTCATCTATAAGATTCGAAAATGCTTCCAACTTGCAAGAAACTCTCTGGAACTGTTCGTAATTCGATGCATTCCTGATCACATGCATTAAATCTAGATTCTCCGAAGCTGCAATTTCAAGCGCCTGAACAATCGTCCTTTCCCCTATCGATCTTCTCGGTTGATTTATAATCCTCCTTAGGCGAATTTCATCTGATGGATTGTTAATTACACTTAAATAAGCAATCATGTCTTTTATTTCTTGCCGCTCATAAAAGCGTACTCCACCTAGCATTCTATATGGCACTGCTGCTTTAGCAAAAACTTTTTCTATTACATTTGACTGAGAGTTTGCCCTATAAAGCACTGCAAAATCCGAATATCTAAGTCCACTACTCACTTTTTCCTTGACAACATCTAATATGTACTTAGCTTCATCATATTCACTATAAGCTGTATGTAAACTTAATTTTTCCCCGCAAGGATTGTTTGTCCAAAGAGTCTTACCCTTTCTGAGCTTATTGTTGCTTATGATAGAGTTTGCCGCATCAAGAATATTTTTGGTAGAACGATAATTTTGCTCTAATCTAACTATTTTCGCCCCAGGATGATCTTTTTCAAATTCTAGTATATTTTTAACAGTTGCTCCTCTGAATTTATATATACTTTGGTCATCATCCCCCACGACGCACAAATTTCCGTGTTTTTTTGCAAGCAAGTTTACAAACCTATTTTGAGCAAAATTTGTATCTTGATACTCATCCACAAGAATATATTGAAACTTATCCTGATATTTTTCTAGTATATCTGGGAATTTTTCAAACAATCTGACCGTGTTAAAAATCAAATCGTCAAAATCCATTGCATCGGACTCTATTAAGTGTTTCTGGTACATTTTGTATATCTGTGCAGTATAAGAAAGTCTTTGGTTTTGTTTGTCCCCAAAAAGATCAAAATACTTAAACTGGTCGATTAATTTGTCCTTTGCAGAAGATATTTCGTAAATCACTGATTTTAAGGGAAGAATTTTGTCATCTATTTTTAATTTTTTCTGACAATCCTTTATCAATTTTTTCACATCATCAGAATCGTATATAGTAAAATGGTTACTATAACCCAATTTTTCTGCATACATTCTAAGAATCTTTGCGCAAGTAGAATGAAAAGTAGAAGCCCAAACGTCGTTAGCTGAGCCATCTAGAGTGAGAGAAAGCAGACGCTCTTTCATTTCTTTCGCCGCTTTATTAGTAAAGGTTATAGCAAGTATATTCCAAGGGGCTACTCTCTTTGCTGAAATAAGATCTAAAATTTCACTTGAAAAATTATTTTCTTCTACAGCTAACTCCAGTTTTTCTATAGTTTCCGGCTCTAAAGTACATAAAACCTCATCGCTACAATACGCTTTTCCATACTTAATCATATTAAGTATTCGGTTAACTATAACTGTAGTTTTTCCACTACCTGCCCCAGCAAGTATCATTAATGGCCCGTTTATTTCAAAAATCGCTTCCATCTGTTTTTCGTTCATCTTGTGGAAAAGTTTTTCCAAAATTTTTTTCCGTAATTCCAGAAATCTTCCTTTTAGTTTTACACTCATTAAAAAGCACCGCCAAATCTCTTTTGCTAAGTATTATACCAGATTTTGCTTTAAAACGCAAGTGTTATTATATTGCCTATTTTTAATAATTTTCATTATGACCTAAAAAATATTTTCTAAAATTATCTCGCCAAAAGTTTCTTTTATAATACCACAAGCATTGGATTCATCTGTATCTATATGAAAAGCGAGAGAAAAATTATCATCTACACGAACTAAAACATCACCAAATATTAAAGTTCTAGTTTTTTTAGACACCTTTACTGAAACAATTTGTCCGTCCTTTACACCGCACTTTTTTGCATCAAAAGAAGACATGTGAATATGCCTTTTTGCAACTATGACACCTTGATTTAAATCAAAAAAGCCACTAGGTCCAATTACTCTACAACCAGGACTTCCAAATAAATCTCCCGATTCTCTAATGGTTGGTTTTATTCCTAATTTTATGGCATCTGTGATAGAAAGCTCCACTTGAGTCTTTTCTCTAACAGGTCCAAGAATAGAAACATTTTTTATAGATGATTTGGGCCCTGAAATTTCAACTTTTTCACTACTTAAAAATTGTCCTGGTTGAGAAAGAAACCTTTTTGGATTTAAGTTATACCCTTTTCCAAATAAGATATCTAAAACATTCTGTGACGCATGAATATGTCTTGCTGATGTTTCAACTATAACTTTCAAAAAATCACTCTTTTCAAAAATTTTTGTTTAAACTTAAAATTTCTTCTGCCGCCTTTAAAGTAAAATCCGATATATTTATTCCCCCCATTATTCGAGCAAGTTCCATTTTTCTTTGCTCAAAATTTAATTTATTAACTGATGAATATGTTCTCCCTTTTTTTGAGTGTTTTTCTATCAAAAAGTGACTATCTGCTAGTGAAGCTATTTGTGAAAGATGTGTTATACATATAACTTGTTTAGTTTTTGAGAGATTTTTAAGTTTAAAACCAATTTTGTTTGCTGCGTTTCCACTTACTCCAGAATCAACTTCGTCAAATATAACTGTGTTTTTATCACTTTCTGATAATATATTTTTTATTGCAAGTATTATTCTGGAAATTTCTCCTCCAGACGCAACTTCTTCTAGTGGCCTAAGTTTTTCCCCTTTATTTACAGATATAAAAAATCTTATTTTATCAATTCCATTCTGCCCAGGATCTACTATTTCTTGATCAACTTTAAATCTTGCATTTACCATATCAAGCTCAAAAAGTTCATCTTCGACTTTTTTTTCAAGTAAATGAATTACTTTTTCTCTTTTTTTCGATATTCTTAGCGCCTTTTCATTTACACATTTTTCAATTTCTATAAACTTTTTTTTGAGTTCTAAAGATTTATTTTCACAATTCTTAAGGCTAGACATTTCTCCTTTTATAGACTCTAAAAAATCAAGTATATCTTCCTCTGTTTTTCCATATTTTCTAGACAATTTATTTAAAATATCGAGCCTTTCTTCAATTTCCTCAAGCTCATTTTCATTAAAATCCATACCGTTTAGCAAAAGACTGATTTCACTCAAACATTCAGAAATATCATAAAACATATTTTCTATTTGTTCTTTCATTTGTCCTGCAGAAGAAATATAATTTGAAACTTTGAACATGATATCTCGTAAATTCTTCATTCCTTCAATTAATCCAAACTCTCTGTTCTCTCCGTTTAAAAGTTCTTTAGCCTGACTAAGATATGCAATTATATCTTGTTTGTTATTAAATTTCCTTTTTATGTTAGTCAGTTCTTCAAATTCTCCTTTTTTTACGTTTGCTCCCTCAATTTCAGAAATTTGATATTCAAGGAATTCTATTTTTCTACAAACCTCACTTTCATCTACATCAAACTTTTCAATTTCCCTTTTCATTTCAATCATATTTAAATATAATTTTTTATATTCTTCAATTTCATCTTGCAAATTCCCAAATAAATCAATATATTTTATATGATTTTCTGAGAAAAGCAATTTATAACCCTCATTCTGACTATAAATATCTATTAAATTATTACTTGCCTTACGGAGTATACTGACAGTTGCAGGTCTGCCATTTATTTTACAAATATTTTTTCCACTTTCAGTAAGCTCTCTATGAAAAATCACTTCATTATCACTGATTTCGTATCCAAGTTCGTTTAAAATTTTTATATCCTGCTCGGGAATATTACTTAAAACTGCACTTACCAAAAGTTTGCTACATCCAGACCTTATAGAGCTTTTACTTACTTTCCCTCCACATATCGCATTTATTGCTGATATTATTATCGATTTTCCAGCTCCAGTTTCGCCTGTTAGCACATTAAATCCAGGAGAAAAAAATATATCTACACATTCAACTACAGCAATATTTTCTATATGCAGATGAAAAATCAAAAAAATCCCACCTTTTTTCTAAAAAAATTAATTTAATTTTTTATCTATATTTTCATAAAAATTCTGTCCGCACATATTAACCATATTAACAAAATTTTCTGATTTTTTTACTTTTATAGTACCAATCTTTCCTACACTAACCAAAATTTCTCCATCGCATGAAATCACTGCTTCAGAAGAATTTCTCGGTATGAATTCTATTTCTACTTCTCCGTCTGCATCAAAAATCAAAGGTCTCACAGACATAGAATGCGGGCAAACCGGAGTCAAAATTATACACTCTGCACTTTGTTCAACTATTGGACCTCCAGCCGACAAAGAATATGCAGTCGATCCCGTTGGAGTTGCAACTATAACACCATCAGCCCTAAATTTACATATTGTTTCTTTATTTTTAGAAACTTTAAAATCCATAATCTGAGAATAAGAACCTCTGTGTATAACTATATCATTCAAAGCAGTCCTTGTTTTTTCTTGACCACTTATTTTTGCTGATATCATCATTCTTTTCGTGAAAAAATATTCCCCTAAAATTAATTTTTCAAGATTCTTTATATCACTTTTTTCTAGACTTGCTAAAAAGCCTAACCTTCCACTGTTTATTCCTAAAATTGGTTTGTCTTGACCGCATATTAATTTTGCAAAACGTATTATCGTTCCGTCTCCACCAATAACTATAATAAAATCACAATCTTTCAAGTTAAAGTTCATTTGAATATTTTTAAAATTCACACAACAAACTAAAACTTCAACAGCTTTGAAAGTTTCCATAAATTTTTTTGCAACTTTTGCATATGATCCATCTTTTATACTTTCCTCATTATAAAAAATAACAATTTTCAAAATTTAGCTCCTTTACTAACTAAAGTTCTTTAACTGAATTTTTATATACATTAGATACACTTAAATCATCTATCATTTCAGTTTTTTCTGATTTTTTCAGATAAACTAAATATTCAATGTTTCCTTTTGCGCCTTTTATTGGAGAAAAATCAAGTCCTTTCACGGAAAATCCATTGTTTAAGCAAAAATTTACTACCTTCTCTATAGTTTCAATTATAACATTTCCATCTTTTACTATACCATTTTTCCCAACTTTATCTTTTCCAGCCTCAAACTGTGGTTTTATAAGGCAAACGCCTTCACAGTCCTCAGACACTATGTTTCTTATAACTGGTAAAACTGTACATAAAGATATAAATGATAAATCAGCTGTAAAAAAATCTATTTTATCTTGTATCGCTTCTTTTTTTATGTACCTTATGTTTGTTCTTTCAATATTTACTATTCTCTTGTCATTTCTTAGCTTCCAGGCAAGTTGACCATAACCGACATCTACTGCATAAACTTTCTTGCAACCATTTTGAATCATGCAATCAGTAAATCCACCTGTTGATGCTCCGGCGTCTAAAGCTATTAAATTATTCAAATTTATACCAAATACTTTTATTGCTTTATCAAGTTTAAGTCCACCTCGACTTACAAACTGCAAACTGTCATTTTTTACACTTATATCAGCATTTTCATCATACCTCATTCCGGGTTTATCAGCTTTTTCGCCATTAACATAAACTTTTCCCTGCATTATGAAAGAATTTGCAACAGTCCTACTTTCAGCCAAACCTTTTTCAAATAGTAAAATATCCAGCCTCTTTTTCATAATTTGTTTCCAGTCTCAGATAAAATTTTTTCAATCATCGAATCAGCATCAAGAAAATATTCTTTCATTTGAGAATTTGTATCCGAATATTTTACAAATTCTTCTCTCACACCAAAATGTTTATATTTATTTTTAAATCCATTTTCCGCAAGCATCGAACCTACCACTTCCCCGACTCCTCCAAGTTTAGACGATTCTTCAAAAAAGAAAATATACTTATAATCAAAGGCTAATTTCACTATATTTTCATCAATGGGTTTTATTACATTTAACTTTAGAATGTCGATTCCCAGCTTATTTTCAAGTAAAATTTTTTCTTTTGCTAAACATGCATTTGAAAAGATTCTGCCGTACGTAATTATTAAAATATCAGATTCTTTTTCACTTATTAAACTAAAATCTTCTTTACTTAGTTTAAAATAACTAGGTTTGTAAAGCTCTTCCCCTCTTGGGTATCTTATAACTGAACTTCCCACATTATTATAAACAGCTTCTCTTAGCATTACTCTTAATTCATCAAAAAAACTAGGCACAAATATTTTGATTTTTGGAATACTATTAAAAAAAGAAACGTCAAACAAACCTTGATGTGTTTCCCCGTCTTCACCAACAAATCCTGCTCTATCTACAGCAAAAATCACTTTTATATTTTGAATAGCAACATCATGAATTATTTGGTCGTAAGCACGCTGCATAAAAGTTGAATAAATTGCTACAACAGGAATCATTCCACCTGTAGCTAATCCACCAGCAAAAGTAACTGCATGCCCTTCAGCTATGCCAACATCAAAAAATCTATTTTTATATTTTTCAGAAAACTTACTAAGTCCCGTTCCGGATTTCATTGCAGCTGTTATTACACAAATTTTATTATTTTCACTTGCAAGTGAACAAATTTCGTCACCAAAAATACTTGAAAAACTTTCTTTTGAAGGTCCAGCAGTTCCTGTTTCAGTATCAAATTTTGAAATTCCATGAAATTGTTTAGGATCTTTTTCTGCAAAAGGATATCCTTTTCCTTTTTTTGTAACAACATGTAAAAGAACGGGCCTTTGAAATTCTTTTATCTGTCCAAATACTTTTATAAGTTCATTTAAATCGTGTCCATCTACTGGACCATAATATAAAAACCCAATATCTTCGAATATAGTTGTGCTATATAGAAAACCCTTAAATGCAGATTTCATTTTTCTTAACAAACAAACTATATTTATCCCTAAAAATGGAATTTTATTGAGAAAATACTCCACTTTTCCTTTCATCTTCGTGTAAGAAGGGCGAACTCTGATAGATGTCAAATACTTTGGTATTGCGCCCACATTGTGAGATATTGACATTTTATTATCATTCAGAACCACAATGAAATTTTTCTTAAATTTTCCTGCATTATTTAGCCCTTCATAAGCTAACCCTCCCGTAAGTGCTCCGTCTCCTATAACCACTACTGTATGAGATTTCCCTTTTTTTACTGAATTTGCATACGCAAATCCTAGTGCCGAAGATATAGCAGTACTTGCATGACCTGAAGTAAACAAATCATACTTACTTTCCAATTTACTCGGAAAACCAGAAATTCCATCCTTTAGGCGTATTTTATCTATATCTTTAAATCTCCCAGTTAACATCTTATGAGCATAACACTGATGTCCCACATCCCATATAATTCGGTCACTCTCCTTAGAAAAAGCTTTATATATAGCAACCGTTAGCTCTACAACCCCGAGATTCGAAGCGAGATGCCCACCATTTTTCGAAACTATAGATATAATTTTTTCTCTTATCTCATAGCAAAGTTCATCTAAATTTTCGACATTTTCTAAATCCGAAGGATTGTTTATTTCATTTAAAATTTTATATTCTTTTTTACTCATTTTTTCATCTCATTTTTATTAATTATTTGAAATTTACTAAATTTTCAATGTTTTCCAAATCCAAAAACTCCGAAGTGAAATTATACTAAAATTTTAGTTTGCTTACAAGCCACGACAAAACTTCATCTTCCGGATCGATTTTATCTGAAATACTATATAGCTTGCAAATATATTCGTTTATTTTTTCTATTGTTTTTTCTTTTCCAAGCAACTTTGCATATGTAATTCCTTCTTTATCTTCCGATAAATCTGTTATATCATCACAAAGCTGAAAAGCTATTCCAAAAGTTTTACCATACTCTCTTGCCAAAAATATATTTTTTTCATCTGCTTTTGCGCATATTGCCCCTATAGTAGCCGAAGCAGAAAAAAGCATCCCTGTTTTCTTTTCGTAAATATCAAGTAAAAAACTTTCATCATTTTTAAAATTTATTTCCATAGATTGCCCGTTTATCATTCCTTTAGCTCCAGATGACTCTGAAAGTAAAGTTAGTGCTTGTAAAATAGATTTTTCTCCAAATTGAAATAAAATTTCATCTCTCATTAAAACGTCGAAAGCTTGCATCACAAGCGCATCTCCAGCAAGTAATGCCATAGCTTCACCAAATACTATATGAGTACATTTTTTACCTCTTCTATATTCAGAACCATCCATACAAGGTAAATCATCATGCACCAGCGAAAATGAATGCATCATCTCAAGCGAAAGTGAAACATCATAAATTTTTTCTGATTTTCCTCCAAAAAGTTCATAAAATGCAACTAAAATACAAGGCCTCAGCCTTTTACCTCCAGAAAATAAACTATACTTCATAGCATCTAGCAATTTCTCGTCTATTCCCTCTAATTTTAAAAAATGATTTTCTATCTTTTGATCTATTTTATTTTTAATTTCCTCAAAGCGATCCTGAAGATTAGTCATTATGATTTATCCCTCACAATCTATTTCTTTTTCAGCTTCGCTCAATTTATCCTTACATATTTCCACAAGTTTGGATCCTTCTTTATAAAGTCTAAGCATAGCGTCTAAAGTTTCATCCCCATTTTCTAATCTATCAATTATCTTTTCCAAAGTTTGAACTGCATACTCAAAATTAACATTATCTCTCAAAATCACCACTCCTTACAGAATCAACTACAACATCAACTGCCCCATCCAAAAATAAAATTTTTATAGTTTTCCCTTTTTTAGTTTCAGAAACACTTGTAATCCTTTTTCCTTTACTATAGGCCATAACATAGCCTTTTTCTAAATTCTTAGTAGGATGAGCTAAATCAAGCCTTTTTTGTAAATTTAAAATTTTTGCCTTTATTTTTTCTAAATTTTTACTTAAACTGTAATTTAATTTATCATTTAGCCGATTTATTTTTTCTTGCTGCAAAAAAAATCTATTTTTTAGAAATAATACATCTATCTTTTTCGAAACATAATCTAAACGCAAGTTTTCAGAATTTAGTTTATTTTTTATAGCAAATTTCATTCTATTTTTGGCAGTATCTAAGTAAAATATGATTTCGCTCTTATCTGGACAGGCTAGTTCTGCTGCGGCAGAAGGTGTTGGAGCCCTTAAATCAGATACATAGTCGCACAAAGTCCAATCTGTTTGGTGCCCTACTGCTGAAATTATTGGGATATTTGACGCAGCGACAGCTCTTACTAAATTTTCCGTGTTAAATATACTTAAATCTTCATAAGCTCCTCCTCCACGGGCAATTATCAAAATATCTACTTTACTACCTTCACTGTTAAACTTTTCTATTGCATTTAATATTTCATCTGCCGCCTTTTCACCCTGCACATTCACGTTCATAACTTCTGTAAAACAAACGGGATATCTTCTTTTTATAACATTTTCTATGTCATGAATAGCAGCACCAGAAATAGATGTTATAATCCCTATTTTTTTTGGGTACTTAGGAATTTTCTTTTTTCTTTCTTTATCAAAAAGGCCTTCTTTTTCTAATTTTATTTTTAATTCTTCATCTCCTGTCGATATATTTCCAATTCCCGTAACTTGCATATCTTCAACATAAATTTGATATTGACCACAAACGCCATAAACTGATACTTTTCCTCGAACTAGCACGCTCATACCATCACTCGGATTAAATTTCAGCCTTCTTAGGTTTTCTGAAAACATAACTGCTTTTATGCTGCTTCCTTTTTCAATTAATGAAAAATACAAATTCCCAGACGAGTAATTATATTTAAAATTTGAAATTTCACCAATAATAAATACATTTTTCAGATTTTTATCACCGTCAAACAAGAGCTTTATATAGGAATTAACCTGTGAAACTGTTAATACTTTATTTTCCAAATTAATATCCCTTCCCTAGTTTAATTTTAAATATTATTATGAGTTTCTTTTGAAATTTCTTTAACTATTGAGCCTAAAACCCCATTAACATACGCTGATTCATCTTTACTTCCATATTTTTTAGAAAGCTCTACAGCTTCGTTTATCGATATTTCAATCGGCGTATCTTTCAAAAACACCATTTCATACACAGAAATCTCCATTATAGCCATAGCTACCCTTGAAATTCTATTCATTTTCCAGCCTTTTATATTTCTTTCTATATAAGATCTGATTTTTTCTCTGTTTTTTAAAACTCCACTAGAAAGCTTTACAGAGAAATCTTCTTTCTTCATATCCTCAGAAAGCTCAAAAGATTCAACTATTTCATCGATACTTTCTCCGGTAAATGAATTCTGAAAAAGAAACATAAAAGCCTGTTCCCTTCCCTTTCTTCTTCCCAATAAATTCACCTCTTAAACTTATGTTATTATATCATTCATACTATACAAACCTGATTTCTTGTGAGCTAAAAATCTTGCAGCCTTTATTGCTCCTTCTGCAAATATTTCTCTAGACTGAGCTTTATGCGAAAGTGTAATTACCTCATTTTCTCCTGCAAAAATTACTTCATGATCGCCAACTATATTTCCTCCCCTTATAGAGTGTATACCTATTTCGTTTTTATCCCTAGGAGCTCTTCTTGAATGCCTATCATAGCAGTATTTAAAACCCGATCCCATTTCTTCATTTATTCCATCTGCAATCATAAAAGCTGTTCCACTCGGCGCATCTATTTTCCGATTGTGGTGTTTTTCTATAATTTCTATATCAAACTCTTCTTTTAACACTGCGGCAGCCTTTCTAGCTAGTTTTACAAGAATATTTACACCAAGCGACATGTTCCCCGAAAAGAAAATTGCAACTTCTTCAGAACATTTTTTAATCTGCTGAACTTGAGATTCAGAAAATCCCGTTGTGCACAAAACTACCGGTACTTTATTTTGCCTTGAATAAGAAAGAAGCGACGAAAGTGCTTTTGGATTAGAAAAATCTATTATAACATCTGGCTTCACTTTAATTTTTTCAGCAGATTGAAAAACCTCAAAATTATGATCAGATCGACCTTGAAGATCTACTCCACCTATAATATCAATATCGTCAGATTTTCTTGCTACCTCAGCAACCATTTTCCCCATGAAACCATTGCATCCACAAATAATTATTTTCATTTTTTAATTTATAAGACACCAAAAAGTGCCCTTACCTCCTGTCTTTTTCATTTACTTTAGTTTTTTGTTTTAACTACCTGAACCTAAATGTTTTTTCATAACTTCTATAAGATTTTTTTCAATATCCCCAGAAACTGAGGTTAGCGGCATTCTACATTTTCCGCAAGAAAACCCCAGTAAATTCACTGCTTCCTTAACTACAATCGGGTTTACATCAGAAAAAAGAACATTTATTAAATCGAGAAACTTAATCTGAATCTTTCTACTAGACTCAGTGTCTCCGTCTAAATATTTAACAACCATATCGTGAGTCTCTTTAGGACAAATATTTGCAAAAGCTGATATTACCCCTATTCCACCCAAAGATAAAACTGGAACGATTTGGTCGTCGTTTCCTGAATATATAGAAAGATTTTCGCCACATAAAGAAACTATTTTTGCAACATTTGATATATCTCCGCTGGCTTCTTTAGCTGCAACTATATTTGGGATTTTTGAAAGCTCAAAATAAGTTTCAGGTTTTATACTGCATCCGGTTCTTGACGGAACATTGTAAAGTATAATCGGAATATCTACACTTTCTGCTATAAGTTTATAGTAATAAAATAAGCCTTTTTGCGATGTCTTGTTATAGTAAGGTGTAACAACCAAAAGAGCATCTGCACCTAATTTTTGTGCTTCCTGTGATCTTTTTATGGCGACTTCTGTGTTGTTACTTCCAGTTCCTGCTATAACTGGTATACGACCACTTACTTTCTCTACGGTATATTTTATAATTTCCTTGTGTTCTTTTTCCGAAAGAGTTGCAGATTCACCAGTCGTCCCACAAACAACAATAGCATCAGTACTATTTTTTATATGAAATTCTATTAATTCCCCTAAAGAATTGTAACTTATATTACAGTTTTCATCCATAGGAGTAATAAGCGCAACTGCCGACCCTTTAAATACTATATCTTTCATAAAAACCCTCCAGATTTAAATTTTTATAAAAACATTTATATGTAACCTTTATGGCAAAGAAGCTCCGCCATAAGTATCGCTCCACCAGCAGCCCCTCTTATAGTATTGTGCGACATGGATATAAATTTTATATCATAGTGTTTATCTTCTCTAAGACGACCTACAGATATACTCATCCCTCCCCCTGCCATAAGATCTTTTTTAATTTGAGGGCGATCTTGCTCACTTTTGTAGTATAAAAATTTTTCAGGTGAACTAGGCAAATTCATACCTTTAGTTTTTTCATTATAATTTTCTAATTTTTTTACTATTTCTTCAGGAGAAACTTTTTTTTCAAATGAAACAAACACAGCTGCCATATGACCATTATTTACAGGAACCCTCACACATTGTGTTGTTATAGAAGGGGATTTTGCAAGTTCTATCCCTCCATTTTTAAGTTTCCCCCAAATTTTAAGTGGCTCACTTTCTGATTTTTCTTCTTCACCTGAAACAAACGGAATGATATTGTCATTCATTTCTTTCCATGATAACAAAGTTTTACCTGCACCGGAAACAGCCTGATATGTACAAACTAAAATTTCTTTTATCTCAAGGTCAAAAAAAGAAGATATCGGCGGAACATAGCACTGCAGCGAACAGTTAGATTTGACAGCTATGAAACCACGCCTTGTCCCTAACCTTTTTCTTTGAAAATTGATAACATCTGCGTGCTCTGGATTTATTTCTGGAATTATCATCGGAACATCAAAAGTTCCTCTGTGAGCACTATTATTTGAAATTACTGGACACTCTAACTTCGCATACATTAATTCTAAATCTATAATCTCTTTCTTTTTCATATCAACCGCACAGAAAACAAAATCAACTTCTGACGCAATTTTCTTAGCATCTTCAGTGGCATCAAACAGAACCATATTCTTCACTTTATCGGGAATTTCTGTTTCTATTCTCCATCTATTTTCCACCGCCTCAATATAAGTTTTTCCTTTCGATCTAGAGCTTGCAGCTAAAATTTTTATGTTAAACCAGGGATGTAAGTCAAGAAGAGACACAAACCTCTGCCCTACCATACCTGTAGCCCCAAGTATGCCTACATTGTACTTTTTCATAAAATTATCCCCTCTAAATATAAAAATTAAATTACATCTTATATATTTTTTAAACTTTAGTTGCAATAAACAAAATTTGCGAGTATAATGGAACCGGAAAATTCAGTTTACTTGATCACCTTGAAACTTATGATATCATTATATTACAGCATATGTCAATTTGTTTTTGTCTTTAATTGCACTAGGCTTTATGCTCTAATTTTATAATTTTTTATTTTCCAAACTTTTTAATTTTATTTTTAAAAAATATAAATTTTACTTACGATTTTATGGAGGAACTTACTTTGCAGTCTAGCACAAACTCTAAAAAAGATCTTACAAAAAAAGAAGCTTTTAATTATTTTTTGCCTGAAAATTTGATTGCTCAAACTCCTGTTTATCCTAGAGACTCTTCTCGACTTTTAGTTCTTAATAGAAAAGCTGGTAATTTAATTCACAAAAATTTTTCTGATATAGCAGGTTATTTAAATTCGGGAGACCTTTTAGTTTTAAATAACTCTAAAGTACTTCCCGCTAGAATATACGGAAAAAATATTGAATCTGGAAAATCTATTGAATTTTTACTTTTATCTGAAGTAAGTAAAAACACTTGGAAAACTTTGTGTAAACCCGGTAAAAAAGTTATTATTGGATCAAAATTTCAATTTTCAGATGGTCTTTTAGAATGTATAGTTAAAGATATTACTGAAACTGGAGAAAGAATCGTTGTTTTTGATGACACTTCAAACTTCTATGAAAAGCTAGAAAAGATAGGCCAAATGCCCCTTCCTCCCTACATAAAGGAAAAACTTTCGGATCCTGAAAGATACCAAACAGTTTACGCTTCAAATTTAGGATCATCCGCTGCCCCGACCGCGGGGCTTCATTTTACAAGTCAGCTCATAGATAAACTTAAAAATAAAGGTGTAAACATAGAATTTATAACTCTTCATGTAGGTCTTGGGACTTTTAGACCGGTAAAAGAAGAAGATATTCTTAATCACAAAATGCACTCTGAATATTTTTGTATTTCAGAAAAGACGGCAAATATAGTTAATGAAACTAAAAAAAATGGGAAAAGGGTCGTTTGTGTTGGAACCACAACTTGTAGAGCTTTGGAGTCTGTGGCATCTTCAGATGGAAAAATTTCGAGATTTAGTGGACAAACAGATATATTTATATACCCTGGATATGAATTCAAAGTAGTTGATTCTATTATTACCAATTTTCATCTTCCCGAAAGCACATTAATTATGCTGGTTTCTGCTTTTGCAGGTTATGAAAATACTATGAAAGCTTATGAAAATGCTGTAGAAAATAAATATAGATTTTTTAGTTTTGGTGATTCTATGCTGATAATTTAATTTTGGAGGTAGAAAAACTTGTATATACTTGATAAAAAAGAAGGAAATGCACGTCGAGGACGTTTTATTACTCCTCACGGAACCATTGAGCTTCCTGGATTTATGAATGTTGCAACTTGCGGTGCGATAAAAGGTGGTCTTTCAGCCTTAGACTTAAAAAATCTTAAATGTCAGGTTGAACTTTGTAACACATATCATCTTCACCTTCGTCCTGGAGACGAAATAATAAAAAAACTCGGAGGAATTCGAAGATTTACTTCCTGGGAAGGACCAGTTCTTACTGACAGTGGTGGATTTCAAGTTTTTTCTTTAGCAAAATTAAGAAATATATCAGAAGAAGGTGTCTGTTTTTCCTCGCATATAGACGGTCACAAAGTTTTTATGAGCCCGGAAGAAAGCATGAAAATACAAGCAAATCTTGGATCTACTATTGCGATGGCTTTTGATGAATGTATAAAAAATCCTGCAGAATACACTTATACAAAAGAATCTTGCGCTAGAACTACTCGTTGGCTTTGTAGGTGTAAATCTGAAATTGATAAATTAAAGTCTAATCCTGATACAGTTAATCCAAAACAGATGCTTTTCGGAATAAATCAAGGAAGTACTTTTAGAGATATAAGAATTGAACATATGAAAGAAATATCTGAGTTAGATCTGGATGGTTATGCAATAGGCGGACTTGCTGTAGGAGAAACTGCAGAGCAAATGTACGAAACAATCGAAACTGTAGAGCCGTTTATGCCAGGTGATAAACCTAGGTATTTAATGGGAGTTGGGACTCCTTCTAATATAATTGAATCGGTTGCACGAGGTGTTGATCTTTTCGATTGTGTTATGCCAAGTAGAAATGCACGACACGGGCACATTTTTACCTGGAAAGGCAAAATAAATATAATAAATGCAAAATATTCACTTGATTCTTCTCCTCTTGATGAAGAATGTAATTGTTATACTTGTCAAAATCATTCACGTGCATATATAAGGCATCTTCTTAAAAGCGGAGAACTTCTCGGATTACGTTTATGTGTTTTCCATAATCTTTATTTTTATAACACGCTAATGGAAAAGATCAGAGAATCTTTGGACCTCGGATCTTTTAAAGATTTTTATAATAAATACAGCAGCTTGCTTTAAAACTTTTTACCTTTGAATCTCAGAGAGAAATCTGATTGCCATACTTCCGGCTACAGCTCCATCTGCCACTGCTGTGACTATTTGTCTGATCGGTTTTAGTCGACAGTCACCGGCAACAAAAACCCCTGGAACATTTGTTACGCAAGACTCGTCAGATATAAAATACATATTCTCATTCATTTCTATTTGATTCTTATAAATTTTGTTATCGGGCTCATAACCGATCGCAATAAAAATCCCATCAATATGTATTTCCCTGCAATTACCACCTTTATCCTCTATTACCACAGATTCTACTATTTTATCACCTTTTATTTCTCTTATCCTACTCTGCATAAATTTATTTATATTACTCCTTCTGTCTAATGAGTCAGAAAGATATCTCTCGGCTCTTAAATAATTTTTTCTAACTACAAGGGTAACTTCTTTGCATATATTCGACAGATATAAAGCGTCCTCAACTGCAGTGTTCCCTCCACCCACAACAAAAACCTTTTTTCCTTTGAAGAAGGCCCCGTCGCACGTTGCACAATACGAAACACCTCTTGAAGCAAACTCTTTTTCTCCCCTACATCCTAAAACTCTTCTCTTTAGGCCATTTGCTATAACAACAGTTTTCGCATTAAATTCCCGCACAGACGTTTTTACAATTTTAACATCCCCTAAAAGATTTACACTTTCTGCTTTCTGAAATACAAACTCCCCACCCATGTCAATAACTTGCTTATACATCACCGAAGAAAGCTCCGGACCAGTTATACTTCTAAATCCTGGATAGTTTTCTATCGAACTTGTTATTGACATCTGTCCACCATAAATATTTCCCTCAACCAAACTAACTGTAGCTCCGGCTCTCAACGCATAGATAGCTGCAGTCAACCCAGCTGGTCCCGCTCCTATTATAATAAGATCTTTCATCAGTATCCTCTACTCTAACTACCTATTTTTTATTAATTCTAAATACTGCCCAAAATTTGCTCTTTTAACTGCTCTTTCGGAACAAAACCAGTAATCCTTTTTATTTCTTTTCCGTCTTTAAACAAAATCATTGTCGGAACAGACATAACCCCAAAATCCTGAGCAATATCTCCTGAATCATCTATGTCAACTTTACCGATCTGCAAACCAAGCTCCTCAAGTTCACTGTCGCCAACCAACTCATCTAAAACTGGAGAAAGCATTTGACACGGTCCACACCAAGTTGCAAAAAAATCCACAAGGACCAAAGATCCATATTTCGATACCTCATTTTCAAAATTTTCCGAATTAAACTTCTTGATCATAAAAAAACATTCCTCCAAAAATTCTCTGTATACAATTATATCGGCAAGCAAAAAAATATCAACTCAGTTAGGTGCAAATTCTCACAAATTTAAACTATTTCTCCAATACAGCACCCATTTATGTAACTTTTTATTCTTGTACTAACTATTTTTCCCGAAATATTTTTTATGGATTTTGTTTTGACCAAAACATAATTTTGTGTATACCCCTCATAAATCCCATTTTCTTTAGCATTTTCATACAAAACCTGAAAAACACTTCCTACAAAACTGGATAAAATTTTATCTGTCTGCCTATTCGCCTCCTGTATCGCCAATTTTACTCTTTCAGATTTCACATCTTTTGAAATCTGATTTTTCATTTTTGCTGCCAAAGTCCCTTCTCTTGCAGAGTACGGAAAAACATGCACTTTCAAAAAATTTATCATCTTCAACATTTTTATGGAACTTTCAAAATCTTGATCAGTTTCCCCAGGAAATCCCACGATTAAATCTGTTGTGATAGTAGAATTTCTAAACAATTTTCTTATTCTTTCAACCAAACTTATATATTCTTCCCTGGTATAAAGCCTCCTCATATCCTTGAGCACTTTATTCGAACCACTCTGCAGTGAAAGATGGAACTGAGGGCAAAACTTCAAATTTTTAGATAAATTTGATAAAAACTCATCCGTCACCAAATCAGGTTCAAGCGACCCCAACCGAATCCTCTCAAGCCCAGAAATCAGCGCAAGCTCACCAACCAAATCATCTAACTTTTCACCTGAATCAAGCCCATATGACGACAAATTTATCCCGACAAGAGTCACCTCTTTATAGCCATTCGCAGCTAACCTCTCGACCTCAGAAACAATCCCACCCACACTTCTAGAACGGACTCTCCCTCTAGCATACGGTATTATACAATAACTACAAAATCTGTCGCATCCATCCTGAATTTTTATAAACGCTCTCGTTCTATCCGAAAATTTTGATATAGAAACCTCAGGGAAGCAAGCCTGACTTGGTGCTACACTAATTACCCTAGTCTTGCTCTTAAAATAATCAGAAATCAAGGAAACCACCTTATTTTTATTCGAGTTCCCTAAGAATATATCAACATCCTCAAAATCCTTCTCTATCCCGGGGAAAGCCTGAGAAAGACATCCCATCATTACAATAACAGCACGACGATTCACCTTTTTAACACTATTCAGCGACTTTTTTAACTTTCTGCTACTCTCCGCTGTTACTGCACAAGAATTAAAAATTACAATATCAGCTTCCTTGCTACTTTTCGCCCTGGTATATCCTGACTCTGTAAGCAAATTTAAAACACTTTCAGAATCATATTGGTTAACTTTACACCCAAACGTGACGACAGAAACCTTCATACAAATCTCCTGTCTAAGGAAATTGGTGGACGTTAACGGACTTGAACCGCTGACCCTTCGCACGTCAAGCGAATGCTCTACCAGCTGAGCTAAACGTCCACTTCTAACATTAGAATAGGCTATCATAATTTTTCGAGATTGTCAACATAAAATGAAATTAAACAATATTTCTTGTCTTTATACATTAAATGCTTGTTTTGCTTGAGATTTTTAACCTAAATTATACTATTATTAGTTATTATGTTTATATGCAAACTTTAATTTTTTAAAAAAATGATCAAAATATAAAAATATTAACTTATCCTATTGTTTTTTAGTTCTTTTTAATTTACAATGACTCTGAGAGAGTTTTGTTTTTGCTGCTGTGGCGAAATTGGCAGACGCAATGGGTTTAGGTCCCATCGGTGCTTTGCACCTTGCCGGTTCAAGTCCGGCCAGCAGTACCATGATTTTGTTCACCAGCTCAATTTTCGCTGGTGATTTTTGTTTGTATTACACAAAATTTTTACAAACCCAAAAACTAACCAAAAAACAAGGGCAGATCGCCCAAATTCTTCAGCCTTGATCACATAAAAAATTTTTTGAATATTATACTAACGTAGCCAAAAACAAGTTTGAAACAAAACTCAAAATGGTGGGAGATGGTGGATTCGAACCACCGAAGCTAAAAGCAACAGATTTACAGTCTGCCCCCTTTGACCGCTCGGGAAATCTCCCTTAAACATGGAGCTGGTGGACGGACTTGAACCCCCGACCTATTGATTACAAATCAATTGCTCTACCAGCTGAGCTACACCAGCTAACACACTCTGCTACCAGTAGATGATAACATTAAAAATTTTCCTTGTCAACAAAAACTTTAAAAAAAATGGAGTGATGATTATGGAATTAAAAGGAATTGATGTTTCTTACTTTCAAGGAAATATAGATTGGCCTACCGTTGCAGAAAATCAAATTGATTTTGCTATGGTCCGTGCAACCTATGGAACAAATGGAATTGACCAGATGTTTGCTAAAAATATGGAAGAAATTAAAAACACAAATATTGCCCCTGGAGCTTACCATTATTGCTACGCAATGAATTCTCAGGAAGCTATTGAAGAAGCAAATCATTTCATTGAAAATATAAAACCGTATAAACTTACCTATCCAGCTGCTCTTGATATAGAAGAATCTTCTATTGCTGAACTTGGGAAAGATACAGTTACAGATATAATAGTTTCATTTCTAGATACCGTTAAATCTGCGGGATATACTCCTATACTTTATGTTGATTTAAACTGGATTAATAATTACATTGATTTAGACAAAATTAAAAGCTTTGACATTTGGCTTTCGGAATGGGGCCCTAAAATGAACTATACAGAAAATGTAACTATTTGGCAGTATTCATCGGAAGGTAGTGTTCCCGGAATAGACTCATCAGTTGACATGGATATATCCTTTAAGGATTATGCTTCCATTTCCGAGTCTACTTCTTCTGAAAACGAATCATCCGAATCTAATTCGTCTGAGAATGAATCTTCTGAATCTGATTCTTCTGATGTTTTGTATACAGTTAAAAGTGGTGACACTCTTTGGAGTATAGCCGAAAAACTTTTAGGAAACGGAAATCGCTACAGAGAAATAATGGCACTAAATAATTTAACAAGCGACACTATTTATCCTGGTCAAACTCTAAAGATTCCTCAAAATCAAGACAGCAACACTATTCTTTATAAAGTTGAAAGTGGCGACACCCTCTGGAATATAGCTAAACGATTTTTAGGTTCCGGTGAAAAATACAGGGAGATAATGGATTTAAATGGATTAACAAGTGATACAATTTATCCCGGTCAAATTCTGAAAATTTCTACAGATTCAGAAAGTATTCCCGTTTATTATACAGTTAAAAGTGGTGACACCCTTTGGAGTATAGCCAAGCGATTCTTAGGTTCCGGTGAAAAGTATACTGAAATCATGAAACTTAACAATCTTTCGTCAGACACAATACATCCTGGTCAAACTCTTAAAATATAAAAAATTTAAAAAAGGGGAAGCTTTAAGAGTTTCCCCTTTCTTAATATTAAATCTGGTATTTTAAACTTATTCCTGGCTCAATTCCTCAAGTCTCTGAGACTCGGGATAAAGCGGAACAAAATCCACCACTTCACCTTCCTCATTTTTTATAGTCTCATACACCTGTCCATACTTAGTAGAAATCAAAATATTATCAAGACCAGGCACCTTTAAAAGGTCTCCGCAGCATCCTCCAATATTTTTCCGTATTACATCCACTCCCATTTCCTCAAAATCACCTTTCGAAATATCTTTTATTGCATCATCAAGAGTTATTTTACCGTCACAATGACAAATACTGTACTCATTACCTTTCAAATCAAAATAATACCCTTTATGAGGATTCCAAAATCCAACAAAACTTTCGCCTTCTTTGACCAACAACCTATGATTCCCTCTCGATTCTACGATAGTCGAAATATTACCTTCCCCGTTACCCTTTTTATAAATATTCCCTTCTGCATCTATGTACTTACCTTCTTTAATGTTGTACTGCCACACAAAAAAATCCCCAGTCAATACCCGTTTATCATCAAAAACAGAAGCCCGAAATGGAGGCATAGATTCCACAAATCTCTTAAGATCATCTTTGTTCACCACGTTACTGCCGCCAGGTACAAGACTCAAACGTTTAGGTCCCTCATCAGTATTCACCATTGGTGTAACAGGACTTGTATTGTCCGCTCTGCCATCCCC
>CBCPMW010000014.1:0-167262 GCA_965120375.1 uncultured Eubacteriales bacterium
CGATGGTTGAGAAGACCAGTTGTGAAGGTAACGTCCAGATGCAAAGGTGACCCTGAAACCGAGAAGAATTTGATTTATAAAGAGCTCGTGAGATTGCGCCACTGGGGATTCAGCTGTGCCCTAAAAAACTCGAATGAGGGTTGTATATTGCATCCTACGATAACAGTGGAATGCAGCAAGGAAGACTACGACCTGCTGACATATCAGCTTGCGTTTGACAAAAGCATTCCAAAACTACACAGATCAGCAATTAAACTTTTGTTGGAGAAATGTAGGAAGCTGGTCGACACAGGGTTTTTAGACTACGAAGACCGAAAAGAAATAACCAAAATGCTGTTCAAGCTAGACGGACGTCCATTTAGTGAAAAGTGGTACCGTACGAGCGGAGATACGAGTTGTTACTGGTGGTGGTGATACCCCAGTCTAATACAGTGGAGCGTCTTATGACGCTCCGTTTTTTGATTATTAGACAAGGTTTTTACAGAATTTACAATTTATTAATACAAAACTATAAATATTATGATACAATCAGACCGCGGAGGAGCTTGGGGAATTTTAAATTTAAAAAGGGGAATCGAGCATGTATTTTAAATATTTTGTGGCAAAAACTCTGGTAACAGGAATGTTAGGTTTGGCAGCAGCTGGGACCATTTTAGGGTGTTCGAATGGAGAGCCATCAGCTGGCAATCCGCAGGAAGAATCAGAAGGCCTGCTGACTTCAGGAAGTTTGAGTAACTTTACTCGCCTTCTTGTGGATGGTTTCACCAAGACGGAAGAATTTGGTGTACCCGTGCTAATGCCAAATGAAAGCTGCTGGATTTACGATGAAAGTGAGAGAGAAATGCGTTTCGAAGAGATAGAGAGTGTGATGCGAAGTATAATACCAGAAGACCTGGATCAACTGGGTGGGACCGAGTTTGAACTTGCTTCTGAGGATTTCGGGATATTGGATGCTACATTGAAATATAGTGTTAAAGAAGCGGTACAAAGAAGGGATATGGGCGCGATGTCTATGTTGGCTCGGCTGAATTGGTTAAAAGAGGTGGTAAGAACGGCGGTATTCGATCCGGAAGCTTACAGAGAAATGTTGGCAGAGCTGACGATGATATTAGAATATCCTGATAGCACGCAAGAGTTTTGTACGCGAGTGACCTTGAAATATCTTGGATTGGAACCCGCTCATATTAATCGGATTATTTTAACTATGCAAAACATGTGATAACTAACTGGGGGTTAGTTAAAATAAAAGTTTATAAATTGTTCAAAGATTGTTAACAAAAAATCCAAAAAATTATGGTATAATTAAACTGTAAAGAAGTTTAATTTATGAGGAGATGTTACTTATGGTAGAGACAATAGCAGCAGTTGCAGTGTTAGTTATAACAATTGCGGGGCTTTGTGTGCTTAAGAGTTTTGGGGTTGATATTGACTGGAATAAAGTTAATGCTAACTGGAGTACAGTTTCACCAGCAAATCGGGTGCTGAACCTTGATGGCAGGTACATGTCCTACAACTTGCGTGAAGGTGAAACTGCTGGATACAGGGATAGGACAATAGTGGTTGGTAAATGCAGAAAAGCAAAACAGAGGGCAGTGGAACTGCAAAGAAATATAGATTTGATGAGTTTGTTGTACGATGAAACGGACTGTTTTCGCTATTCAAACTGTACCTGGACGATCAAATATAACGGCAGACACTACGATTGGAACTTGAAGAATGTTGTGTATGACGGGGATATGAAAAACGACTGGCATAGTAAACGAGATTTCGAATTTATAGCGGGGAAGCTAGCAAAACTAGAAAATGGGACATTCAGTGCATGGGATAGGCAAGAGATCAAATCAAAGAGAGATGACCTTAGGAGAGAGTACAATAGAATAGATGGAAATAGAAAGAGAAAAGGGAACAAAAATAGAGGAAGGAGATATTATTAGTTAATAAGAAGATAATTCTACATGTACCGGTATGATAATGCTGATTTTAGTATTGTGATTGAAAAGAGCAAGGTTTAAGAACTTAGGTCCTGCTCTTTTTATTTTTAGAATTCGGAGTGATTGTTTACAATTTATTAACAAAAAATATAAAATATTATGATATAATAAAAGTGTAAAGAAATCTATAAGGAGATGTAAAGTTATGAACGGATGCGTTGCAGGGGTTGTTGTTGGAGGACTAGCAGTAGCGGGGCTGGTTGGGCTTGCTTTAAGTTCGTCTTGCGGGGTTACAGTAGACTGTAGCATAGTACAACCAGAGTTTACTCGCGAAATAAGTGTCGAGAGGGGGGCAGCCTACAACCTTGGTGCGGATATTGATGGCGCTGGGCGGTATATGTTATACGTTGAAAGGTGTAGAGGGGGCAGAAAACGCGAACTAAGACGTAATATTAGGCTGCTGGAATTCATACTTGACGAAGTAACTAACTACAGCCCGCACTTGTGCAGATGGAAGATATCATACAGGGGTCACCGGTACGACTGGTCTACGCGTAATGTAAGGTTTGCGGATAATATGGAAAAGAAAAGCAAGGATGACTTCCGTTTTGTTGCATCTATGTTGCAGAAACTTGCAGAGGGTAGGTTCTGTGAATCTGTGGACAAAGTTGCAGTACAGCAAAAATTAGCGTCCCTAAGAAGGGAACTTAACAGGCTGAGTCGGTAGATATTTTTGCTGAGCTGAAAAACTCCAAAGACCATGGGGATGAGATTCATTGGTTTTTGGAGTTTAATTTGGAAGTAAGGTAATTTTTACGGATTATTAATGGGAACTACGGTGTTTAGTTACGTTTATTTTTAGGAGGCATCGATACTATGAAGGATGTTGTTGCGGGGGCTTTATGTCTTTTTGGAACATGTCTTGCATTTCTTGTAGGGTATTTGGTTATTGGATATTGTAAAGGTAATGAAGGACGACCAGATTACAAAAAGATTCACCTCGGACAAGAATGTGTGGCTTATAAAGTTATAGAAATGCAAGATTTTTTGGGAAAAGAATTTTTATGTGTTAGTTTGAAAGATGGTGTGACAACACTAAGGGAGGAGAAAAAGAGAAATGCTGAATCAATCAAAAGATTGCAACATGCATTATCTAAAGGGGTTAAACCACGGCTTGGATATATCGTAGAATATGGTGACCATCAGTATAATTGGGAAAAAGAGATTTTGTTTGACAAGAATATGAAAGACGAAAGCAAGCGTAATTTTAGGATCATGTCGGGTATATTTAGAAAAATGTCTTCTGCGGGGTACGAAAGTTACTATGATCTCGAGGAAGTTTTAGAAAAATTTGAGCCGAAAACACAAAAGTTTAGTTTTGGAATTAGTTTTACTAGTGCAAGTAATAAACCAAGTGAAAACTATTACGGACGCGGAAACCGCAGAAGCGGCATTAATGTTTCCCGTGATGATGACTGCTACTATAGTGACTCAGAGGAAGATAGTTGTTCTAACGATCATAATGGAAACTATTACGGACGCGGAAACTGCAGAAGCGGCATTAATGTTTCCCGTGATGGTGACTGCTGCTCTAGTGACTCAGAGGAAGATAGTAATTCTAATGTATGTTAAACGTAGATGAGAAAACATCTACGCACAGGCTAGATTGCTCGGTTGTAAGTTTGAAATTTTTTATTTTACTAGGAGTACGAGTAAGGAGGTGGCCGGGAATGTGGGGAGCTATAGGAAAAGTAATTGTAGGAATATTCGCAACCGTCGGGGTTATTACTACGATTGTGTTTGGTGCTGGTTGTGTGTTGGTAAAGACGGGTCGTTTACGTCCAATAACCCTTGAGTTCACAGAATAAAGATGTGTGACGGAAGGATATAAATGCACAGGAGAAGTTACCACATCGAGTACGAGTAAGGAGTTGACCAGAATGTTGGGAGTTATAGGAAAAGGAATTGTAGGAGTATTCGCAATCATCGGATTCGTTGTTACTGTGGGTTTGGCAATGTTTTATTATTGGTTTAGTTGTAGTCCAGCCCCTAAAAAAGCACAAACTGGATCAGAATCTGGAATGCACGCTGGACCAAGCTTCGGAGCGCACGCTAGATCAGAATCTGGAATGCACGCTAGGCCTACGGACTACCGAAAGTTTGCAGAGCCGTGTGAGCCGCCACCGCAATACAGGAACGCAGAAACAACAAAAGGCACCACAACAGACGGAACAAAATACCGCGTCGAGGAGCCGGTATAGATAAACAAAACTGGTGCGCCCGGAGGGACTCGAACCCCCAGCGTTTTGGTCCGTAGCCAAACCCTCTATCCAATTGAGGTACGGGCGCAAACAGGGAAATTATATCAAAAAATTCAAAAGTAGTCAAACGAAAAAGATATATTCATACAAATTAGACAATTGAAATAAAATTGGTTAAAAATTAAAGTTTAAATTGAATAAATATTTCTGAAAACTGAATTTTACTTCACTCGAATCAAGATTAAAAGCATGATGAACTGATATCATTCCAGGCAAGCTATTAATATGGCTGCAGGGGATGATATTTACTTTTTGAGTTTCAATTGATATACTTTTCCATGGGTTTGGTAGTAGCAAATTTAGGGGGAGATTTTCATGCAAAAGTCTGGGATTAAGGTTTCTGTAGTAATTCCGGTTAGAAATGAAGAAAAATATATAAATGCGTGTATAGAATCAGTGTTATCTCAGGATTATTGTAGTGAAAATTTAGAGGTTATAATTGTAGACGGGGATTCTTCTGATTCAACTTCTGAAATTGTAAAAAGTTATATGCGAAAATATGAATTTATCCGACTTCTAAAAAATCCAAAAAAGTTTGTACAGCATGCGCTAAATATAGGAATGAAATCTGCAACAGGTGAATATATAGTTCGCTTGGACGCACACAGTAAATATGCAAATAATTATATAACAAAATGTATCCAATATTTAGAAAAAACAGGTGTAACTAATGTTGGAGGTCCGATGCGTGCAAGCTATAAAACGGACGAAAACGGAAAGATTATAGGAGTTCAGAATGTTATAGCAGCAGCGTATTATTCTAAATTTGCACTTGGCGGAGGAAAAAATCACGAAGAAAATTATGAAGGTTTAACGGACACAGTTTTTTTAGGGGCATTTCGAAAAAAAGATATCGAAAAGCTGAATTATTACGATGATCGATTGATAAGGAACGAAGATGATGACTTGTGTTTTAGGATGATAGAGAATGGAATGAAAATTTATATAACTCCGGAAATAAAAAGTGAATACTACCCTAGAAACAACTATAAAGATTTGTTTAAACAGTATTTTGAATATGGATTATGGAAGGTTGCAGTAATTAAAAAACATAAAAAACCAGCAAGAATATCGCATTTAATACCGATAATGTTTGTGATTTTTTTAGTTTTGTTTTCTATATTATCCTTTTTTAGTAAGACAATTTTAGCTTTTTTTCTATCCGTTTTGGGAATATATTTATTGCTGGATGTCTATTTTTCGTTTAGAAACGAGAAAATAAAGAAAATTTCTGATAACTTGAGGTTAGTGGCAATTCATTTTATTTTGCATGTTTCGTATGGGTTAGGGTTTTTTGTGGGCATATTTAAATTTCGGAATTTCAAGTGAGAATTTTAAGGAGTAGCGTTTTATGGATAAAAAAGAAGAAAAAATTAAGCTAAATCCGGATCAAATACGAAAACTTCAGCTAAAAAGTCTTGAAATACTAGATTATTTTAAAGAATTTTGTGAAAAAAACAATTTACTTTTTTATCTTTGTGGAGGATGCTGTATAGGAGCTTTGCGCCACAAAGGATTTATTCCTTGGGATGATGATATTGACGTTTTTATGCCTCGAGATGATTATGAAAAACTGTATAATTTATGGAACAAAAAAGCTGATAACGAAAGGTTTTTGTGTTTAAGGACAAATGAAAAAAAGTTTTTTGGGAATATCTTTATTACAATTTCAGATAATTCTACAACTTTAATAAAACCGTACCAAAAGAATCTTGATATTCCGCATGGGTTGGTTATGGACGTGTTCCCTCTGGATGGTTGTCCAGAACATAAAATTAAGCGTAAAATTCAAAAAATTTGGGCACTTGTTTACTCACTTTATATGGCGCAAATTCCACCTGTTAACCATGGAAAACTTGTAAATTTAGCAGGCAAAATTCTTTTAGGGATAATTCCGGGAAGAAGGTTTAGGTATAGAATTGCAAGGTATGCAGAAAAAAAGATGAGTAAATACAGTATGAAATCCTGCAAAAGAGTAACAGAACTTTGTGCGGGACCTGGGTACATGAGAAATGAATATCCTGTATCTGCTTTTAAGTCAGCAGTCTATAAAGAATTTGAGAATAGAAGTGTACCAATTCCCTGTGGATATGATGAATACTTAAAAATGGCTTTTGGAGATTATATGAAAATTCCACCTAAGGATGAACAAACTCCTCATCATGATATAATTTTTATAGATTTAGAAAACAGTTATAAAAAATATAAAGGAATTAAATATTTAATGGAGGAAAAAATATGATATTTGCAGCAATAGTAGCCGGAGGGATTGGATCTAGAATGAACATAAGTAACATACCCAAACAATTTATGTTACTGGGTGAGAAACCAATTGTAGTTCACACTCTAGAAAAATTTATTTTATCTGGCAAAATAGATTTTATTTTCGTTGGAGTACATAAAGATTGGGTAGTTTATTTAAATGATTTAATGGAAAAATATAAAATAGACAGGGAGAGGGTTTTTATATCAGAAGGCGGACATACCAGAAACGAAACCATAATGAATATAATAAATGATGCTGAAGAAAAGTTTGGAGAAAATGAAAATCATATTATTATTACTCACGATGCAGTGAGGCCATTTGTAACTTTAAGAATTATAGATGAAAATATAGATGCAGCACTAAAGTATGGAGCGTGCGATACAGTTACTCCAGCGGTTGATACAATTATAGAATCTTGTGATGGTGTTGTAGTTTCTTCTGTACCAAACAGAGGAACCTTATACCAAGGCCAAACTCCTCAAAGTTTTAACATGAAAAAGCTTAAAAATGTATATGTAAGCTTAAAAGATGAGGAAAAAGAAGGTTTAACGGATGCATGTAAAATATTTACTCTTGCAAATGAACCAGTTTATTTAGTAAAAGGTGAAGCTTCGAATATTAAAATAACAACTTTGGGAGATTATAAAGTAGCGCAAGCAATGGTAAATGAAGAAAAAATTCAATTTTTAGTTTAAAATAATTTTAGAAAGTTTAGAAGGGATGTGAAATCTTGATAAATTATGTGTACCAGCTGGTAAGTCCGGGAATGTTTTGTGTAAAGTACAGCGATGAAAATATATCTGATAAAGTTGTTGTAAGACCAAAGTATATGGCACTTTGTCACGCGGATCAAAGGTACTATACTGGCAGCAGAGATATAAAAATATTAAATAAAAAACTTCCAATGGCTTTGATACATGAATGCTGTGGAAAAGTTGTTTATGATAAAACTAACACGTTTAAAGTCGGTCAAAAAGTTGTCTTAATTCCGAATGTCCCCCCAAAAAATATAGCTTCTGGAATTTATGAAAATTATGCTAAAGGTTCACATTTTTTATCAAGTGGATACGATGGTTTTATGTGTGAATTTGTTGCTTTAAATCCAGATAGAATAGTTTCGGCTGATAAAGTTGATATGAGGGTAGCTGTAATATGTGAATTCGTAAGCGTAGCAGTTCATGCGATAAGAAGGTTTAAAAGTGTTATAAGGGAATTTAGTGGTAAAGTTGGTGTTTGGGGAGACGGAAGTTTAGCTTATGTAGTTTGCTGCTGTTTGCAAAGTATAGTTCCGGAATTAGATTTATGTGTAGTTGGAAAAAATAAAACGAAACTTTCCCAGTTTGCATTTGTAAAAGAGACTTATCTTGCAGATGATTTACCAAATGGTTTTCAGGTAGATTACGCTTTTGAATGTGCGGGTGGGGAAGGAAGTTTTTACGCAATAGATGACATAATTAATTTTATGAGTCCTCAAGGTGCAGCTATTTTACTCGGAGTAAGTGAGAATAAAGTTCCGATTAACACAAGAGATATACTAGAAAAAGGATTGACTTTTGTTGGATCAAGCAGATCCTCAAGGGAAGATTTTTTAGATGCAGTTAGATTAATGAAAGATACAAAATTTCAGAAACGGCTTTTTAATATTATAACTCAAGATTCAGATGTTAAGAATATAGACGATATCCACAGAGTTTTTAATACTGACCTTAACACACCTTTCAAAACTGTGTTTAAATGGGAAATGTAATTTTAAAATTTAGAAAATCTTAAGAAGGGAGAAGGATTAATTGGCAAAAATAAGCATAATAGTTCCAGTTTATAATGTGAAAAATTATCTAAGTAAGTGTGTTGACTCTATACTTTCTCAGACTTTTAAGGATTTTGAACTTATTTTAGTAGATGATGGTTCTACAGATGGAAGTGAAAAAATTTGCCTAGAATATGAAAAAAAAGATAAAAGAGTAAAAGTTTTTCATAAAGAGAATGGGGGACTTAGCAGTGCTAGAAATTTTGGAATTAAATTTTCGATGGGAGAATTTTTGGGTTTTGTTGACAGCGATGATTACATAGAAAAAGATATGTATGAGACCCTTTATAATGATATCTGTGAATATGAGGCTGACATAGCTGTGTGTGGTCTTTGCGACGTATATGGGAATTCTTTTGTTTATAATAAGAATAAAATAAAAAGGTGCGCTTTAGAAAAAGTAGAAGCATATAAGTTGGTACTTGAAAGTAAAATATTGTCAGTTAGTGCAGTAAATAAATTATATAAAAGAAGTTTATTTGATAAATTTTTGTACCCTGAAGGAAAAACTTATGAAGATGCATATTTAACCCCGTCTTTGTTTTATGCGTCGGAAAAAGTAGCATATAATCCGGCAGTCAAGTATTATTATGTTCACAGATCTAGCAGCATAACAACTGATAAATTTAAAATTTCAGATTTTTGCGTAATAGAAGCATACAGTGTGCACCTTAAATTTGTACGAGAGAATGTACCAAATCTTGAAAATCAAGCAAAGTCTAGATATTTGTGGGCAAATATGGTTGTACTTGATAAACTTATAAAAGGAGATTGGCCATTAAAATCAGATGAAAATAAATTTTTTACAAAAATTCTAAATGAAATTAGGTCAAACATTTGGTTTATTTTGAAAAGTCCGTTTTTTTCTCTAAAAAGAAAAATTTCAACGATAGTTTTATTTCTAAATTCAAGAATTTATAGAAAAATTGTCCTTTTTAGTTTAAAAAAGAAGTTTAAACCAGCATAAAATTTAAAGGAACGAAATAATATGAAGAATATATGTTTTTTATGTTTTTGTGTATCAGAACACGGAGGCGTGAATAGAGCAGTTACTTCTCTATGTAATGAGCTTGTAAAATCAGAAAATTACAAAGTACATATTCTATCTATTTGTGAATCAGATAATAAGCCTTACTATAAACTAGATGATAATATACTAGTTGATTATATTGGAGCAGATACAAAATGGAGACTTAGAAAAGTTGCATTATTTTCTTTTTTTAGGTTAGTTCGATATTTAAAAAGAAACAAGATAGATATTTTGTTTATGGTGGGTCACTATACTCCAGTTGTTGCTCTTTTTACGAAATTATTTGTCAGATGTAAATTTGTCTTTTGTGATCACGGAGCAATTCAAAATCAAATTAGTGACAGAAAGGCTACTACGTTCAGGAAAGTTGCGAGTAAAATTAGTGACAAAACAGTAGTTCTAACCAGAAGGTCAAAGGAATTTTACGAAAAAAAGTTTAAATACAATGCTGGGAAAATAGAATATATTTATAATTTTTTAGACGAAAATACTGTTAGTTTTGCGGGAAAGTATAATGTAGAATCGAAAAAAATTCTGTCAGTTGGGTTGGTTCGGCCGGAAAAAGGGTACGATATGTTGGTGTTTATAGCTGAAAAAGTTTTAAAAATGCACCCAGATTGGCAATGGCATGTTTATGGCGGAGGGAAAGATTTGGATAAATTTAGAGATAAATCAAAAAGTCTTGGTCTAGAAAATAGGTTAATTTTTAAAGGATCAGTTGACAATATATACGAAGTTTACAAAGAGTATTCTATATACGTCATGACTTCATACAGAGAAGGACTACCGATTGTTTTACTAGAAGCGAAAGCAAATGGACTTCCTGTTGTGAGTTTTGACTGTAAGACTGGTCCAGCTGAAATAGTAAGAAATAATATAGACGGATATTTGATAGAATGTTATGACAAGGATAAAATGGCAAATAAAATTTCAGATTTAATAGAGAATAAAAATTTACGGATAGAGATTTCTAATCGAAGTAAAGAAAATTTAATTGATTTTGATAAAGAAACTATAGTTAACAAGTGGAAAAATTTAATTTGTGAAATTTAAGAGAGGATTTTAAAAAATATGCTTAGATTTTTTAGATATTTACTGGCGCTTGGCTCGGTTTTCTTGTTTGCAATAGGGAAACAGTACGCTTTCCTTAATGTTCAGCTTGTAGGTATCTTGCTGTTTTGGATTGTAAATATTTTATATAGTTTTGACTGTATACGCAAAAGAATCTATTTTCTTATGTTTAACTTAACGTTTTTTGGGTTCCTTATAGCTCGTCCAGCGATTAGTCTTTTTATCGGTAGAGAGTGGTATAATTTTGATATTGAAAGTGTTAATTTTGCTCTAAACTCAATTATGATATCGCTTGTTTTTATGCTTTTAGGGTATTTTATATGTGATAAAAAAATTAGTAAAAACGAGGAAAAGTTTGATGTTTATAATATTTTTAAAAAGAGACCGGTTGAAGAAGGATATTTTGAAAAATTTGAAAGATCATCTTTTGTTTTTAATCTAAGAATTGTATCACTAATCTTGTTTTTTATAGGAATTTTGTTTTTTTCAATTGCTGAATTAGAAAAATTATTATTTATGAGGTCTAAAAACTATGTTGAATACTATGTTTCTTTCGAGACAAAACTGCCATATCTAGTAACTGTAATTGCAAGTATGAGTAAATATTTTTTATGTTTGTTTTTGTCGACTTTACCACCAAAGAGATTAGCAGTTTTTCCTCTTTTTATTTATGTAATTGCAGCTGTTCCATCACTTTTGATAGGAATTAGAAATCCGATTGTACTAAATTTAATATTTGTATTTTTATACTATTTTACAAGAGATTCGGTAAACCATTTTAGCAACTTAAAAAATAAAGAGAAATGGTTGACGCGAGTAGAATGGACAATTATAATTTTGTCTGCCCCTATGTGTTTAATTTTTTTAGGATTGTATAACTATATTCGGCAAGGGTATGAAACTGAAAGTATGAGTCTTTTTGGGATTATTTTAGACTTATTTTATAAACAAGGAGTCTCTTTTGATGTTCTTTGTATCGGACACGGCAGTATAGACAAGATAGAAAATACAGGTTTTACAAATTATACTTTTGGAGGGATAATAGATTATTTTACTCACGGAAAACTGGCACAAGTTCTTTGGGGAGCAAAATCTCTTGGGAATGGAAACAATTTAGATATGGCGCTTTATAGTAATAGTTTTTCGCACAGAATGTCTTATGTATCCCGAGGAGATGAATATTTGCAAGGACACGGATGGGGATCTTCTTATATTTTAGAGACTTATGCGGATTTTGGTTATTTAGGAGTAGTGGTGTTTAATATCTTTTTAGGTATGCTTTTTGCATATATGTTTCGTCTTATGAATAAAGGAAGCTTGAGATTTAGTATAGCATTAGCTATACTTATGGGTATATACTTTTGTCCTAGAGACTCTGCTCTTGGATGGTTAAATTTCTTGTTTTATATACAGTTTTTGGCTGCAATTACATTTGGGGTATTTGCTTCAGATATGCTAATAAAAGAATACAGTAGAAGAAATTATATCCTTGAAAATGTAAAAAAATAAAATTAAGAGAGGAACATATTATGTTTGAAAATTTTGGATTAATTGATGTTTTTTATGGGTTTAGGAAATATAAGTTTTTATTTAGTGCAATGACTGCAGTATTTTCTTTTTTTCTTATATTTAGTCTGATGCGTACAATAAAAAAATCCAGTGAAAATAGTGAAGCAAATCAAGATGACATATGTATATCTTCAGCTTCGTATTATATAGAACCGAATGATGAAATTTTAGGGATTTCTGATTCTAACCTTTATAGAACCATGCCGGACGACTATATAGCTGTACTGAACGCAGATTTTTGTAAAGAATATATCTTAAATAAGTTGATTTCAATTTATACAAGCCAGTTTATAATAGAAAACAGTGGTCTTAGTCAAAAAATGGATAAAAGTCAGGCTCTTACCATAAATTCTATAAGTGAGCTTTATTTTGCAAAAAGAGCAAGTGCAGCAATGGTAGTTGATATAAATTCGATGACTTATAGTAAAGAATTGTCCGAGAGTATATTAAATATTTTTCATGAATTTTTAAGTACAAACATTAATTCAGTTATAAAAAATTCGTCTATAAAACTTTCTGGGCGTGCTGATAAAGCCATAAAATCATCTGAAATTTCGCTGGAAAATATAGATAAGAGTGATAAGAGAAATATAGTGAAAACTCCAACAGTTAACAAAATTAGTATTAAATCAATTGTAAAAAATGTGTTAATTCCACTCTTTCTTTTAGTGATAGTATTTACAGCTTTTGTGGTTGGGTTAGGGCTTTTGAATCCGACACTGAACAGTATTTCAGATTTTAGTAAATATAATGTTATGGTAATTGGAGAGATAAAAAACTATACGAAGATAAAGGGGAAAAAATAAATGTTTGGAATTGGTTTTAAGGCGAGAGATAGTTTTAACGAATCGATAAAATATATATCTAATTCTATAATTAAAATTTCTCAGGATGGGAATGGAAACGTTATAGGGCTTTCTAGTAGTAGACCTGAAAAGCAGTACAAGCTTTTATTTTGTAAAGAAATAGAAGAAAAAATAAAAGAAAAAAATCTAAAAGTAAAATTTTTAGATTTTGAGAATAAAAATGATAAAATTGATTGTGTTAAATCTTTTATAAATAAAGAGAAAGAAAATAATGATATTGTTTTTGTAAATATTCCATCTGTATCGTTTTTTGCAGACAGTGTAGAGTACGCAAAATTGTGCGACCGTGTTATACTTTTGGAGAAATATATGTATTCAACATACAAAGATTATGAGGAAAGTATTATTCGTTTAAAGTCATTTGGGGTTCGTTTGGAAGGAGTAATTGCATACGGGAAATAAATCTTAGAATTAAATTTTAAATTTGGATACGAAAATGTAGTTTTTAATGGAGAGGAGGTAGTATGTTTTGTTATTGCTACTTTCTTTGGCTATGTATGTTATACAAGTTTTTCTTCCGTTTTTAGGTCTTATAATCATCTATAGTTGTTTTAAGTCTATAAAAGTTGGAATTAGAGAGAGGCGACCTCTTTTGATGCTTGTTAATAAACGTACAAGAGAGAAAATGCCTGTTATGTTTTGGGAAAATTCTATCGGAAGAAATAAAAGCTCAGATATTGTTCTTGACTTTATGTCCGTTTCAAGAAACCATGCGGTTATTTTTCGTAGAAATGAAGGATGGTTTATTCGTGACACGAATTCAAAAACCGGGACATATGTAAATGGATCGGAAGTTGAAAAAAGAGTTCGGGTTAATATTAATGATGTTATCAATATAGGTGGAATAGATTTAGTTTTGAAGACTGCAGAAAAAAATCGTGAGAAAGAAAGAGAAAATCTTTTTAAAAACAGTAAAGGTTTTTACATTTCTTCCGGTAGTTTACTTTTTCTAGTTATAGTTTTTCATTTTTTTGCATCAGTGACAGCATGTTTTAACAGCCAGTTATTTTTGGAACCTGTTATAGCTTTGTTATCAGTTTCTTCCATTGGTATTGTAAGTTTTACTTCTGTGAAATATTTTTTCAAGCAAGTAAACTTTGAAGTAGAGACAATAGGACTGTTTCTTAGTGGAATAGGAATTATAACATTAAGTACAGTTGATATTCATGCTGTATATATCCAGAGTATGGCTATGATTATTGGAATTGTTGTTTTCTATTTTATGATAATGTTTATGAAAGATCCTGATAAGGCGATGAAATTCAGATTAGTTGCAATGGTTTTAGCCATTTTTTTGTTTTCTTTAAATATTATATTTGGAAAAATAAAAAATGGAGCACAAAATTGGATTGATTTTTATGGTTTTTCTCTGCAACCTTCTGAGTTTATTAAGGTAGCTTTTGTTTTTGTAGGAGCGTCGACTCTTGAACACCTTCAGACAGCAAAAAATATTACAGGGTTTATAATATTTTCTCTATTTTGTATAGTTTCGCTTTTCATTATAGGTGATTTTGGTACGGCATGTATATTTTTCTTTACATTTCTAGTAATTGCTTTTTTAAGGTCTGGGAGTATACAAACTATGATGCTCTTTATTGTTTCGGCAATTTTAGGTGGTTTTATGGTAGCTTACTTTAAACCTTACATAGTTCAAAGGTTTTCTGTATGGAGGCATGTTTGGGAGAATGCGAATGACTTAGGTTACCAACAAACAAGGGTACTTTCCTATTTAGCGAGCGGTGGACTTTTTGGAATAGGGATAGGTAAAGGATATCTAAAAAATGTTTTTGCATCTTCAAGTGACCTTATGTTTGGGGTTATTTGCGAAGAATGGGGAATTTTAATAGGTTTAACTGTAGCTGTTTGTATACTTAGTATTTGTTTTGTTGCAAGAAAGTTTGGTTTTACAAGTAGGTCTTCTTTTTATTTTATTGCGTCTTGTGCTGCGTCTAGTATGTTAGTATTTCAGATGAGTTTAAATGTGTTTGGGTCGACTGACATTTTACCTTTAACTGGGGTAACTTTACCATTTGTGAGTTTGGGTGGTTCAAGTATGGTATGTGTATGGGGACTACTTGCTTTTATAAAAATATCCGATGAAAGAACATATGCAGTTAGAGGGGAAGAAAAAACATGAACAGTATAAGAAAACGATCTATAATTATTTATTTAATACTTTTTGCAGGTTTGTTTGGGATGTTTTTCCTTCTTTATGAATTTTACCTAGAAGGGAGGTACTGGGCGTTACAACCATTTAACAGGCATTTATCCGGGGATTTAATGGACGGAGGTAAGATAATTGACCGAAATGGAGTAATTTTAGCTGAAACTGAAAAAGGAAAAAGAAAATATTCAAAAAATGCCGATGTAAGAAAAGCGTTGCTTCATACTGTGGGAGACGGTTCTGTGTTGATTCCAACTTCTATACAAAGTAAATTTGCTCATGAGATATTTGGATACAATCTTATTACTGGTCTTGGGGCTGTAAAAGTATTAAACTGCAAAAAAGATATTAAAGTTACGCTAGACAGTCAAGTTTGCAGTGTAACTTCAAAAGCTTTCGGGAATAAAAAAGGAACAGCTATAGCGTATAATTATCTAACAGGGGAAATAATTTGTTGCGTTAGTTTACCAACTTATGATGTGTATAACAGACCGAATTTAGATTTTGATTACAAAAAAGAATATGAAGGAGTATACATAAATAGAGCTTTGTCATCGTCATTTGTCCCGGGATCGATATTTAAACTTTTTACAGCTTCTGCAATGCTCAACAGAACAAGTGATACTGATCGTCTGTTTAAATGCGAAAAAATAAAATTATATGATGGAGAAAAAGTTGTATGTATGTCAAATCACGGGAAAATAAATTTACAAACAGGACTTTGTAAATCTTGTGATATAGTGTTTGGTGATATTGCTGTTGAACTTGGCAAAGAAGTTATGAAATCTGAAATTGAAAAATTTGGGTTTAATAAACAGATAAGCATTGACGGTATAAATTTAGCTCAGAGTAACTACGATTTAACTAATGCTTCGAAAGCTGATTTAGCTTGGTCCGGTATAGGACAATATAAAAATCTTGTTAATCCCATGCATATGCTTATGATTATGGGTGCTTTTGCAAATGGGGGAAGTCCTGTAACACCGACTTTTATCAAAGAAATATCATCTGGAAGTGGCATTACTGTTTTTATAAATTCTCCTTCAATTTACGGGAAAATGGTGGATGAAACTGTAGCAGAAAAAATAAAAAATATGATGAGAAATACAGTGAAAAATCAGTATGGAGATTCAATGTTTCCAGGTATGAAAATGTGTGCTAAAACCGGAACTGGAGAAGTTGGAGGAGATGAAGCTCACGGATGGATGGTTGGTTTTTCAGAGGACAAAAGTTTCCCGATTGCTTTTGTAGTTTTAGCCGAAAATAGTGGATTTGGAATAAAAACAGCTGGGGCAATAGCATCTGTTATGATGAAGGAAATAAGAAAATTAGTTTAAAATTGACAATCCACTTGAAAATTTATGTTAATAAAATATATAATTTGCCATTTTATATATTGACTAAATACATTATATGTTATATCATCTAGTATCGTGTAGTATACAAAACAAAATGAAGGTGGTAGGATTTATGGAGTATGTACTTAAGACTAGTGATTTGACTAAAGTTTACTCTGGTAAGGCGGCGGTAAACAAAGTTAACCTTGAAATCAAAAAGGGTGACATATACGGATTTGTAGGTAAAAATGGAGCTGGAAAAACAACAACGATGAAAATGATCGCGGGTCTTGACAATCCTAGCAGCGGAAAAATTGAATTATTTGGGGAAGCCAGTTTGGACTTAAGCCGAAAAAAAATCGGAACTGTCATCGAGTATCCGGCACTCTATCCTTACATGACAGCTGAACAAAATGTAGAAGCGCAGAGGATTTTCTTAGGGATAAAAGATAAAAGCGTAACGAACTCTATTTTAGAAACAGTGGGGTTGAGTGATACTGGCAATAAAAAAGCAAAGAAATTTTCTCTTGGTATGAAACAAAGACTTGGGATTGCTCTAGCTCTTGTAGGTGACCCTGAGTTTTTATTGCTCGACGAACCTACAAATGGTCTTGATCCTATGGGAATAAGAGAAATGAGAGATTTAATACTTAAACTTAATAGAGAACGCGGTATAACTATTATGGTTTCAAGTCATATCATTGGTGAACTTGTTAGGACAGCGACTTGTTATGGTGTTATAAGTGAAGGTGAGATTGTAGATCAGTTTCATTCAGATCGCTTAAAGGATATTATAAAGAAGAGGATCCGTTTGCGTGTAAATGACCCTGAAAGAGCGCTTGATATAATTAAAAATCAATTGGGAATAAAAACTTCTCGTTTGGAAAATAGGGATATTTTTATAGATGAAAAAGTTGAAAGTGCAGGAGAAATAAATAAAGCACTAGTTGAAAGTGATATTATAATTGAAAATATGGCAACAGAAACTGGCGATTATGAAGATTATTTTATTAAACTTATGGAGGGAAAAAACAATGGTTAATGTTTTAAAATCAGATTATTACAAACTGTTAAGAAGGAAATCGTTTTATATTTGCGGGGCTATTTCCGGAATTATAGGTATTTTGGTAATATGGCTTTTGAATAGTACTTTCGAAAACGTAGCTAGTTTAGGGTACAATGGTCTTGTTGCATTGACTAGGGGTGTAGGTCATGTTAGTTTACTCACAACTATATTTTTATCTATACTTGTTCCATCGGAATTTGCATACGGAACTGTTAAAAATATGTGTTCAAGGGGAGTAAGCAGATTCAGGATATATTTTTCTAAACTAATAATGGGGGTTTTTACAGTTTTTTGCTATACTTTTTTCACAGCTTTTTGTAGCTTTGTTGCAGGTTCGCTCATATGGGGTGTTGGTGAACTTGAAGACGGAGGCCTTCTCAAAATAGTTGAGTTTTTTGCTTTATTTATAATGGCGCAAATTTGCCTTCAGTCGGTTTTCATGATGAATGGATTTTTGCTTAGGCATACTGGAGCTACAGTTGCTTTGAACTTAGGTATTCTTATTGCTTTTGATGAAATTCTTCTTCCAATACTGGACTATATGTTAATTGATTGGTTTGAAATAAAAGGGAATGTTTCTCGGTACTGGGTCGGAACTTATGTACAAAATCTTGCAAATTCGACGACAATATCATACGATACGGCAGTTAGGGCTATTGGAGTGTGTTCATTTTACCTCGTATTGTCTACACTTATAGGTTCATATGTATTCTACAAAAGAGATGTAAAATAATTTTAGAAGGAACAAAAAATTTTTTTGGTTAGTAGTTTTTATAGGGTGTGTTTTAATTTTGCATGATTTTGTTGCCTATGCAGTTGGAAATTTTAGAAATTTCTTAAGTCCTGGATGGATGATATTTTTTATATCTGCACTTCCAGTTTTTGAACTAAGAGGGGGACTTATAGCGGCAAGTTTGATGGGAATAAACTGGATTTTAGCTTCTGTGATTTGTATCATAGGCAATATATTTCCAGTACCTTTTATAATTCTGTTTATGAAGCAGATATTTGAAAAACTGAAAAATACTAGATTTTCTGGTTTTGTAAATAAAATAGAAGAAAAAGCAGCTAAAAGCAGCGAGAAAGTATTTAAGTATAAGAGGCTGGGATTATATATCTTTGTGGCATTACCAATTCCAGGAACAGGGGCTTGGACAGGGGCGCTGGTTGCATCTCTTTTCGGAATAGAAATAAAAAGTGCAACGATTTCGATATTTTTAGGACTTGTTACAGCTACAGTTGTGATGCTGCTTTTTTCTTATGTAATACCGAGTTTGATTTTTGCGTGAACTTTGCTATAAAAATAATTTTTTAGAGTTCTGCAGAGAAGACTCTAAAAGTGATTGTGATATAATTTTTAAGATAGAAAGTAATAAGTGTTTTTAAAGTTAGATTTAAGTTTTGATTTTTGTGTGGTTGAAATTTGTTTATTTTCGGTTTTCAGGAGATTTCATATGGGAAATTTCAATATAATAATTTAATATAATAGAAAATATATGTGTATAACATAAAAATATTTTACCTGCTATCATTTTTAGCAATTGTGCTATTGCATTTTTTAAATTAATTAGTTATAATTTACTATACAGTCTGGTAGTTTTTTAGTATTTATTTAAGAAATGAGGGATTATATGTCAAATAGACTATTTCAAGGTATAATTCATCAAATGGGGGATACTTTGGAAAGAAGTATTGGCGTGATTGATGAATCTACTACAGTGGTTGCTTGTAGTGAACTTGGTAGAATAGGAGAAGTTAACGTTTCTGTAGATTTTTCAACTATTGCGCTTTCTGATGTTGTGCCGATAAATGGGTATACATATAAATGTTTTGGGAATCCTTCGCATCCAGAGTATGCTGTTTTTGTCTCAGGAATGGATGAATTAGCTAGAAAATACTGTATTATTTTGTCAGTGTCTATGGGTAATGTTAAACAGTATTATGATGAAAAGTATGATAGAGTGAGCTTTATAAAAAATGTTCTTCTGGATAACGTTTTGCCTGGCGATATATATCTTAAGTCCAGAGAACTTGGATTTACTACGGACGTCAGCCGTGTTTGTATGATAATTAAGGTTTTATCTAAGTCTGATGCTTCTGCATATGAAGTAGTACAGGGCTTATTCCCAGATAAGACAAAGGATTTTGTGGTGAATATAAGTGAGACAGATGTTGCTCTAGTTAAGCAGCTCCAGGCTGATATCGATGAACAGGATGTTAAGAAGCTGGCTGACTCGATTCACGACACTTTGTCGGGTGAGTATTATATTCGTAGTGTGATTGGTATTGGAACTGCTGTAACTGGTATTAGGGAGCTAGCTCGCTCATTTAAAGAAGCACAAATTGCAATAGAAGTTGGGAAGGTTTTCGATACTGAGAGAAGTATTATAACTTATAACCATTTGGGGATTGCCAGGCTAGTCTATCAATTACCGACCACACTTTGCGAAGCTTTCTTAAAAGAGGTGTTTAAAAAAGGGCCGGTCGAGTCTATGGATCAGGAAACTCTTTTCACTATTCAGAAATTTTTTGAAAATAGTTTGAATGTTTCTGAAACATCTAGAAAGCTCTTTGTGCATAGAAATACGCTTGTGTATAGGTTGGAAAAAATCAAAAAAATTACTGGTTTGGATCTTAGGGAATTCGAAGATGCCATTGTGTTCAAAGTTGCTTTAATGGTGAAGAAGTATCTGATGGCAAATCCTGTTAGGTATTAGTGTTTGGTCGGGCGTTTAGCCCGACTCTAGTTCTGTTTTTATGAGGTCGATATGGTTAGTTTCGGGGGAGCGAAATATTCGGGGTCATGATAGATTTTGATAATGTAACAAAGATTTACGATAACACTACTATTGCACTGAAAAACTTTAGTCTGAAAATTGATGATGGCGAGTTTGTGTTTGTTGTTGGGGCATCCGGTTCTGGGAAAAGTACGCTTTTGAAACTCATGATGAAAGAAGAAGAGCCTAATGAAGGGACGATTGTGGTTAATGGAGTAGATGTGACCAAAATGAAAAGGTCTGATATTCCATATTTAAGGCGGACTATGGGTGTTGTTTTTCAGGATTTTAGGCTCATTGACAAAATAACTGTGTACGAAAATGTTGAGTTTGCCATGGATGTTGTTGGGGCTAGTAGCAGAGAAAAAAGAAAGAGGGTCCCTTATGTTCTGGGGCTTGTAGGTCTTTCTGATAAAGCTAGAAGAAGACCATCAGAACTTTCTGGAGGAGAAAAGCAAAGGGTTGGAATGGCAAGAGCCCTTGTAAACAATCCCCATATGATTATCGCGGACGAGCCTACAGGGAATATTGACCCTTCTATGTCTTATGAAATTGTCGAGCTTTTAGGTGAAATAAACAAATGTGGGACTACTATTGTTATGGTAACCCATGACATTGATATCATCAGGAAGTTTCCATTCAGAGTTGTTGAAATTTCTCAAGGAGAGGTTCAAAGTGATACGGGAAAGGCGGTATGATTCCGATTGAAGCTAATCTCCATAAAATACTTTCTCAAAGAAGGGTTTAAAAACGTTTGGATTAATGGTATAATGTCTGTGGCATCAATTCTGGTTATGGTCTGTTGTATGATTTTAACAGGTAGTGCGGTTTTGATGTCAGCAAACATAAATTCTGTGTTGAAAAACATAGAAGGGCGGAATAGTATAACAGTCTACCTTGAAAAGGATGTTACTGAAGCACAAGCTCTGAAAGTTGGAGAAAAGATTGCCGTGGTCCCGAATGTTTTAAGTTGTGACTATTACTCACGTGAAGAAGCCGCAAATAGGTATAAAGATATGATAGGGTCTTTTTTCCAGAGCTTTCAGGGAAGTAATAACCCGTTTCCGGATGCGTTTCGTATAACCATGGAGGATTTGTCGAAATACTCAGAGACGGCGGATGAGATTATGTCTATTAGCGGGGTAAAGTCGATTAGTGACAGGAGTGACACGGCAAAGAGGCTCACAGAGATAAATAATCTCGTAAAAAGTGCTGGGTTCTGGATTGTTTTTTCGCTGGGGGCGGTTTCGCTTTTCATTATTTCTAATACTATAAGAGTTACGATGTATAGCAGAAGGTTCGAGATAAGCATAATGAAATCTATAGGTGCTACCAACTGGTTCATAAGGGTTCCGTTTATTGTAGAGGGTGTTACCATTGGGATGATTTCGGCATTACTTTCGACCGTGATTTTGAAATTTGTGTATGACGAGATAATTTTGATAATAAACAAGATTATTCCGTTTAGAGGACTGGGGTTTGAAAGTATGTTTTTGCCGGTCTTTTTAGGGTTTTTATTTGCAGGAACGCTTTTTGGGCTTATAGGTGGGGTGATTTCTGTAAGTAAGTATCTAAAAAAAGAAGGAGGAGATGTTGTTGCGTGGTAAAAGATTAAAGAGTGTGCTTGTGCTAGCTGTATTTTTTGTATCAATGGGGCTGTCAATGGTAAACCAAGGGTTTTCTGCACTTGATATAACTGAAAGTGAGGCAGTAAAAAAAGAATTAAAGCAGAAAAATGCAGAATTAAAAAAAGAGCTGGAAAAGTCCAAGAGCGAAGTGAAAAAAGAAGGGGATCGTAAAGCAGAGCTTGACAGACAGATAAGTTTGCTAGAAAAGCAGATTGATAATTCTAATAAGTACATATTAATGCTTGAAGAAGAAATCAAGCAGCTGGAGGACCGGATAGAAGCTTTAAATGAAGACATGGAGACCAAAATTGAGATTTTAAAGGAAAGTTTATATAATATTTATGTAGCTGGAGATGTCTATGCGATAGATATTATTTTACAGGCTAAAACATTTGAAGATTTTCTGGATAAAGCTGAAATGATGCGGTCTATAAGCGACACAATAAACGGGATTATAACTCAGTTAAATGAAGATTTAGTACAGATAGAGCAGGACAAGTTGGGGGTAGAAACCAAGCGCAGTGAAGCAAAGACTGAAATGGAGTCGCTTACAAAAAATCAGGATAACCTGCAGACCCTTTTTGACGAGAGTGAAGTGCTTCTTTCTGAACTAAAAGATAAGGAAAAAGATGCGCAGCATGATCTCGATGAAAACGACGAGGAACTAAAGAGAATTGAAAACGAAATTCGGCAGTACTACCATCAGCAGAAAATAAAAGCGGAACAAGAACGAAAAAGGCGAGAAGAAGAAAGAAGAAGAGCTGCAAACAGTGAAAAAGCATCGACTTATGTGGATAATACAATGTCTCCTGGAGACTATTCTTGGCCCGTACCTGGATTTTACTACATATCATCCGATTACTATGACACAGTTAACCGAGGAGGGAATATGCACGGGGCTATAGATATAGCTGGAGGAGGAAAATCAATTTACGGAGCGAAGGTTGTTGCAGTAGCCGATGGTGAAGTGATTTTTTCTAATGCTAGTGGGTACGGAGGAGGATACGGGATTTACACCACGATTGACCATGGCGGAGGAAAAGCGACTCTTTATGCACACTTGAGTTTGCTGGCAGTCCAAAAAGGCCAGAAAGTAAAAAAGGGACAAGTTATAGGTTATGTAGGCAGTACGGGGCATTCTACAGGGCCTCACCTTCACTTTGAAACACTTCTTTATGGTAGAAAGTATAATCCAATGACTGAGTATAGGAAATAAGCTGTTTGGAGGCATCTGAGTTTGCGTATTTTCAAGAAGAAGTTAACTATTAGATTTGCCGTAGCTATTGCTTTCGTCGTAGCAGCGCTTGCATATTCAATGGGATATAAAATGGCGATGAAGAAGTTCAACGATATTGTTGCCTATAACCAAGAAAAAGAGAGAATGTATTTTAAATTAAGTGAAGTTGACAAAACAATTCGTCAAGAATACATAGGAGATATAGACGAAACGAAACTTATATCCGGGATTTGCAGTGGATACATTAGCTCGCTGGAGGGTTCGCTTTGTAAATACCTTTCGAATGAGGGGTATAGAGAGTATATATCAAATAAAGATTTCGATGAGAATGCTGTTGTGTATGAAAATATTGGTAGTGAGGCTGGTTACATAAAGATTTGTGCGGTGACATCGGAAGCAGGGAACATGTTTTATAATGCGCTCAAAAGTCTTTACAGTGAAAATATACAAAAGTTTGTGATTGATATAAGAAATTTAAAAGGAAAAGATTTAGAAACACTGGGGAAATGTTTGGATGTAGTTTCAAATCCAGCGGATATCATAAGTACAGTGGGTAAAAAGGGCGAGAAGGAAACAGTGTATAAGGTGAATTCTGATAGCTTAGATTTAAGAATATCAGTTATCACAAATAACTCTACAGAAGGAACGCCAGAACTAATAGCTTCAGCCTTGAAAGATTCAGGAAAAGGGAAAGTAGTGGGAGAAAAGACAAAAGGAAGAGCAGTTTTAGAAAAAGTATTTGTGCTTTCAGATGGTTCAGCGATTATTTACCCGTCAGCGCATTATGTAACTCAAGGTGGGAAAATTTTTACTGGGACTGGTGTGGAACCTGACGTTTTGGTTGAACTTAGTGAGGAGAAGCAAAATTTACTAAAGCAAGGTGAACTTAGTCGGGAAAACGATGATCAGTTTTTAGAAGCTTTGAAAATTTTAGATTAATCAAAAGGAAATTAAGAAATGGATCAACTTGATTTAGATTCGCTACTGGAACTTAAATGTACTGCTGAAAATCTAATATTTAGGAACGAATCGAGCGGATATACTGTTTTGGGAGTAAAATCTCAAGATCAGGAAGTTGTGGCTGTTGGGAATATGCCGTGGGTTAATGTGGGGGAAGGTCTTAGCCTTGTAGGGAAGTGGAAATTTCATCCCAGTTTTGGTGTGCAGTTTTTTGTAGAAAGATACGAAAGGTTTACTCCGCTTGGGAATCATTCGATTGTAAAGTTTCTTTCTTCTGGAATAGTTAAGGGAATAGGAATTAATATCGCGGAGCGGATAGTAGAAAAATTTGGTGAGGAAACTCTACAAATTTTGCAGGATTGCCCGGGAAAAATTTGTGAGATTAAGGGTATAAATACTCAAAAAGCGAAAAAAATATCAGATAAATTGCGAGAAATTGAGACCTTAAAAAATATAGACAATTATTTGAAAAAATATTCCCTTTCATCTGATGATACTGTGAAAGTTTATAAAATTTTAGGTGAAAATGCGATAAATGAAGTTGAGAATAATCCTTACATACTTTGCCAAGAAGAGATTGGCATAGACTTTGAAAAAGCAGATATAATCGCAAAAAATTTAGGGAAACCCACGGATAATTCTAGTAGGATAAAAGAAGGAATTTTGTATATTTTGAAGCACAATATAAACAATGGACATACTTGTTTGCCTGTTGGTAAATTTGTCTCGGTTGCATCGGATTTTTTGGAAGTTTCTAAAGAGTTGATTGAAGAAAATATTGAAATTATGTTGAAAAACGGAGACATAAAGATAGAGAACTTAAATGAAAATAATTTTATATTTTTAGAGAGTTTGCATAATTTGGAGACTTATTGCGCTCTTAGGATAAAAATGATTATGAGTCAAAGTGAAGTTTCAGAACAAGATGTTTATAAAAAAATAAAAAATATTGAACATAGATCGGGAATAGTTTATTCATATTTGCAAAAACGTGCCATAAAATATGCGGTGACAAAAGGAATTTTTGTTTTAACTGGTGGGCCTGGGACAGGAAAGACTACAACACTTCAGGCGATAATTGAAATTTTAGAAAACAAAGGTGAAAAAGTACTTGTTGCGGCTCCAACTGGTAGAGCAGTACAAAGAATATGTGAGGTTACCAGAAAAGAAGCAAAAACAATACATAGAATGCTTGAAGCCTGCTTGAACAGTAGAGGCGCTGCAATTTTTAGTAAAAATGAAAAAAACTTACTTGATTGCGACACTTTAATAGTTGACGAGGCTTCTATGATTGATTTAACTCTGTTTGAAGCAATTTTAAGAGCGTTACCTATGGGAAGCAGGCTTATAATCGTAGGAGATTCCGATCAATTGCCCTCAATAGGAGCGGGTGATATTTTGGGAGATTTGGTATCAAGTGGAGTTATTCCCGCTGTAAGGCTTTCTGAAATTTTTCGTCAATCTCAAAAAAGTTTAATTGTAGTGAATGCACACAAAATAGTTAGAGGCGAAATGCCGAATTTAAGTTCAAAAGATAATGATTTTTTCTTTTTGCCTGTTTCTGACCCGAAAAAAATTTGTGAAACTGTTGTAGATTTATATACAAGAAGATTGCCGAAAAGTTACGGTTACAACCCTAAAGATGATATACAAGTGCTGACGCTTGGAAGAAAAGGAAATATAGGGATGGAATTTTTAAATTTACACCTTCAAAAAGCTGTAAATCCTAAATCTTCGTATAAAAGAGAAATAAACGTAAATGGCTTTATACTTCGTGAACAAGATAAAGTAATGCAAACAAAAAATAATTATAATATATTTTGGGAAAAATCAGATTCAACGCAGGGAGAAGGGATCTATAACGGAGATATTGGGACAGTTTTAGAAATAGATCTTTCTTCATTTCATATTGCTGTAAAATTTGACGAAAAAATTGCCGTGTATGAACTAGAGCTTGCAGGGGAATTAGAGCTTGCTTATGCTTCAACAGTTCATAAGAGTCAAGGAAGTGAATTTGAAGTGGTAATTTTGCCTCTGTTTGGACAAAATTCAAGATTGCATTACCGAAATCTTCTTTATACGGCTGTTACTAGAGCGAAATCTAAACTTATAATTGTTGGTCAGGAGGGGGCTATAAAAAATATGATAGAAAACGATAAAAAAGCCAAAAGGTACTCTAGCCTCAAATATTTTTTGTAAAAAGTACAAGATAAGGAGAATAAAATGAAAAGAGGGTCAATTGTTAATAGACTTATTTCTTTAGTTTACCCGGAAACCTGTCCGTATTGCGGGAAAGTTATAGGAATTGAGGATGAAAAATGTGATAAATGCAGAGAAGAAATAAAATATACAGTAGGATTAAGGGAAATATATGAAGACGTTCTATGTATGTCTCCCTTTTCGTACAAAGAAAAAGTACGAGAGGCGGTACGTAAATTTAAATTTGAAGGACAAAAACGCTATGCTTGGAACTTTGCATATGAAATTGTAAAGTTTATGAAGATTAAATTTGCTGATGAAAAATTTTCGTTTGTTACATCTGTTCCTCTTCATGAGGAAAGAGAAAAGAAGAGAGGATATAATCAATCATATGCTTTATCACAGGAAATATCTGAATTTTTAGAGATTGAAAATAGAATAATTTTAAAAAAAGTAAAAAATAATCCACCTCAGTACAAAATGGAAAATTTTGTGCAAAGATCTATGAATGTAAATGGTGTGTACAAAGTTTTGGAAATAGCAAAAGATAAAGGAAAAATTTTGTTATGTGACGACGTGATTGCAAGTGGAAGCACTTTATTGGAAAGTGTAAAAGTCTTGAAAAAGGCGGGATTCAAAGACATTTTGTGTGTTTCTATAGCAAGTGTTTGATCATATATGTTTCTTAGATAAAATTATAAATTTAATATGGAATTTATTGATTTATATGTTTAAAATATGTAGAATGTTTTCATATTTTAAACAAAGGAAGAGAAACATAATGAAAAAAATTTTTAATGTTTTATTTGGGATTTTTTGCATTTTTTGTTTGTCTGATCTAGGACAAGTATCCTTTGCTCAAGATGATGTATTATCAGAGATAAAAGAAAAAGGATACATTACAATGGTTACAAATGCTGAATTTGAGCCGTTTGAGTACAAAGAAGGAAGCGAAACTGTTGGAATAGACATAGACATTGCTAAAGAAATTGCGAAAAGAATAGGAGTGGATCTTAAGATAAAAGACGTTTCTTTTGATGCTCTTCCGTTAGAGTTAGTTCGAGGAGACTGTGATTTCGCTTTAGCAGGAATAAGTTACAGTGAAGACAAAGCTCAAAATGTTGATTTTTCAGATGAATCTTATTTTGATGCAAAACAAGCTATAATAGTTCCGAAAGAAAGTAAAATAAAAGAAGAGAATGATTTAAATGGCAAAAAAATTGGTGTACATATGGGGACCACAGGAGATATTTATTGTACAGAACATTTTAGAAATTCTGAGATTTCCCGTCTTCCGAATAGCACGCTTGCAGTTTTAGAGATGATAAGTGGTCGTATTGACGCTGTTGTTATAGACAATTTACCAGCTAGAAATCTAGAAGCGAAACATGCGGGTCTTATAAAGATTCTAGATGATTATTTATTTGAAGAGCAGTATCGTGTTGTTGTTCCAAAAGGGAGTGAACTTAAAAGTTATATAGATGAGGCTTTAAGGGAACTAAAATCAGAGGGAATAATTGAAAAAATAGTGGATTCTTATGTTTATAGTCCGTTTGATTCAGGGCATGGTTTTTTAGGTCTTGTTTACAACGGACTAATTAGCAAAGGAAGATACAAAAATATTCTTGAAGGTTTAGGAAATACGATGCAAATTACTTGTGGAGCGCTTGTTATTGGAGTTTTTATAGGTAGTGTAATAGCTCTTTTGAAATTAAGTAGTAGCAAGAATATGATTGTTAAGGTTTTGAAAAAGTTTGCTGATTTCTATCTTGCGGTTATAAGAGGAACTCCGGTAGTAGTTCAGCTCTTTGTTATATATTATTTTATTTTTGTTTCGACTGATTTAAGTAAGGTTGCCGTAGCAATGATAGCCTTTGGTATAAATTCAGGGGCATATGTTGGAGTGGTTTTACAATCTGGAATATTATCGGTTGATAGTGGGCAATATGAAGCAGCAAGGTCACTTGGGCTTAGCAAAAAAGATGCAATGGTTAAAGTTGTATTTCCTCAAGCTCTAAAAAATGTTATAGCTAATCTTTGTAATGAATTTATTGATCTTATAAAAGAAACTTCTGTTGCAGGATTTATAGGAATTATGGATTTGTCTCGAGCTGGAGATATAATAAGGACTCAAACTTTAGATCCATTTGTGCCACTTTTAACAGTTGCAACGATTTATTTTTTGATAGTTTGGACATTATCGTCTGTTATGGATTTTATAGAAAGGAGACTGCGCAGGAGTGATATACGTTAAAGATCTTTATAAACAATTTAATGCTTCAAGTGGAACTGTAAATGTTTTAAATGGAATTACAGTTGAAGTAAAGAAAGGTGAAAAAATTGCAATTATAGGTCCGTCTGGGTCAGGAAAAAGTACATTTTTGCGCTGTTTAAATAGATTAGATGAACCAACTTCCGGGAAAATAATATTTGATGGTGTGGAAATGACTGATTCCGAGCGGACTTTAGATAAAATGCGACAGCAAATAGGGATGGTATTCCAGCATTTTAATTTGTTTCCACATTTGACTGTTCGAGAAAATATTACTCTTGCACCGGTACTACTTGGACTGAAAAAACAAAAAGAAGCAGATCTACAGGCAGAGTCGCTTTTGGAAAGAGTTGGACTTTTAGAAAAGGCAGATGTTTATCCGATTAGGCTTTCAGGGGGGCAAAAACAAAGAGTTGCGATAGTGCGAGCGCTTGCAATGAACCCAAAACTTATGCTTTTTGATGAGCCAACTTCAGCTTTAGACCCAGAAATGATAGGTGAAGTTTTGTCTGTTATGAGAGAAGTTGCGAACGACGGCATGACAATGATTGTTGTAACACATGAAATCAGCTTTGCTAGAGAAGTTGCGACTAGAATTCTTTTTATGGAAAAAGGTAAAATAGTTGCAGATGAGCCGCCTGAAAATTTATTTACTTGTTCGAAAAATCCAAGAGTAAAAGAGTTTTTGTCTAAAATTTTATGAACTTGAATTTATAATAAATAAAAAGGAGAATTAAGCATTAAGTTATGCTGATTAGTAGTAGCGTCGAAGAAACTCAAAAAATTGGCGAAAAAATCGGGAAAACTTTAAAAGGGAAAGAAATTTTAGCTCTTTTTGGTGGACTTGGAGCTGGGAAAACGGCACTCACTCGAGGGATCGTAGATATTTTAGGTGCAAAAGACCAAACCTCTAGCCCTACTTTTGCTATAATGAACGAATATAATGGAGAAAAAGGGAAAATTTTTCATTTTGATATGTATAGGATAAATGGTGAAGAAGATCTAGAAAGTACAGGATTTTACGACTGTATAGGGAAAGGTATTATAATAATAGAATGGAGCGAAAATATACTAGGTTTAATTCCAAATAGCGCGGTAAAAATTTTATTAGAACCTGGAGAAAATGAAAATGAAAGAAAGATAAAGATAGAAGGGGTAAAAATTTGATAAAGATACTATCAGTAGATACATGTCTTAATTCGTGTTCTGTGGCAGTTAGTTGTGGTGAAAGTTTAGTTAGTGAAATTTTTTTAAATACAGGGCTAACTCATAGTGAAACATTAATGACGACGATAAAATCAACACTCTTTTCAGCTAATTTAAAGCCTGAAGATATAGATGTTTTTGGGGTTACAAATGGTCCGGGTTCATTTACTGGAATTAGGATAGGTATGGCAACTGTTAAGGGTATGGCTATAGCTTTTGACAAACCTTCCATTGCAGTTTCGTCACTTTTTGCACTAGCTTTAAAAGTAAGCTTTACAGATGCTATAGTTTGCTCGTGTATAGACGCTAGGAATAATCAAATCTATAATGCTATTTTTGAGTCAAACAGTGGAAAAATAAAAAGAGTAACTAAAAATAGAGCCATATATATCGATGATTTTATAAAGGAAATTAGAGAAATAGACCGGAAAATAATTTTTGTTGGTGATGCAGCTAAAATGTGTTATAATACTGCGAAGGATAATCTTAAGGCTGCAAATTTACTTTTGCCACCGGAAGATTTTCACTATATAAGAGCGGGTAATGTTGCAGAGGAAGTTTTAAGTCGGTATAAGGAAGGGAGTTGTGTACAAAAAAGTCAGTCTATTTTGCCGGAATATATAAAAGTTTCTCAGGCTCAAAGGCAGCTAGAAGAAAAAAGAAAGGAAGATATAAAATTTTGATAGCAATTGGAAGTGATCACGGAGGATTTAGAGCAAAAGAATCTGTGAAATTGTTTTTGCTAGAAAAAGAAATAAAATATAAAGATTTTGGAACATACGGAGAAGATTCTGTAGATTATCCTGAATTTGCAGTAAAAGTTTCAGAGTCTGTAGCAAATAGACAAACTGAAAAAGGGATATTAATTTGTAAAACTGGTATAGGTGTTTCAATAGTTGCAAACAAAATAAAAGGAATTCGGGCAGCGCTTTGTCATAGTGAATACTACGCCGAAATGGCGAGAAAGCATAATAATGCAAATGTGCTTTGTTTAGGTAGTTTTGAACTGGAAAATGAGAAACTATTTAGTATTGTCGAAACTTTTCTAAGTACTCAATTTGAGGGGGGGCGGCATAAAAAAAGAGTAGAGAAAATAAGCAAAATTGAGGCAAGGATCTAAAGGAGAAAGAGAAATGAGTGCAGAAAATAATGTATTTATAATGGATCATCCATTAATTCAGCATAAATTAACACTTTTGAGGGATAAAAGAACGGGATCAAAAGAGTTTAGGGAACTTATAAGTGAAATAGCTATGCTTATGTGTTACGATGCTACAAGAGATTTGACACTAAAAGAGGTCGAAGTAGAGACTCCAATTGCGACTGCAAAATCGAATGTAATATGCGGTAGAAAAATGGCGTTTATTCCAATACTTAGAGCAGGAATTGGTATGGTAGACGGTGTTATGAGGCTTGTTCCGGCTGCAAAGGTAGGGCATATAGGATTTTATCGTGATCCAAAAACTTTAGAACCAGTTGAATATTACAGTAAACTTCCGTGTGATATAGAAGAAAGGGAAGTTGTTGTTCTTGACCCAATGCTTGCAACTGGGGGGTCAGCAAAAGGGGCGATAAGTATAGTAAAAAGGAGCAAACCTTTAAGTATAAAATTTATGTGTATAATAGCAGCACCTGAAGGAATAAAAGCTCTCCATGACGAGCATCCTGACATTAAAATATATTGCGCAGTTAAAGACAAATGTTTAGATGATCATGGTTATATTATCCCGGGTTTAGGTGACGCAGGCGATAGAATTTTTGGAACAAAATAACAAGGGCCGATTTAAAGAGGTTTTAGCTTATGGGAACAATACGTGATAGACTTAAAGGTTTTAGAAAATATATACTTTTTTTCTGCGATTTTATACTTTGGAATATAGCTTTTTACTTATCATTCGCGATAAATAAAAATAGTTTTTCTTTACTTGGTTTTGAAGATACTTTTGTTAGATATCTAGTGGTTGTCAATGTAGGTTTTTCTCTTACATTCCTTGTTTTTAAGTTATATGATAAGATCTGGAGATATGCCGACATAGAGGACTTTTTTTATGCAGGGATTGCGACTTTTTGTGCAAACTTTGTGTTTTTTTCTATAACAGTTTTGATTTACGATAATTTAGGTATAAGAATGTATGTACTTTTGCTCCTTATTTCTACTTTTTTGATGTTAATGTTTAGGCTGGTTTATAGGATAAATAAGTTACTCGACGGTAGAGGCGTTTATGAGGTTGAAAATAAAAAAAGACTGATGATTGTGGGAGCAGGAGAAGCTTCAGCTTCGGTTTTAAGAGAAATTGCTAAATATTCGGCAAACACATACCTTCCAATTTGCATAGTAGACGATGATAGAGAAAAAGTTGGAAGAAGGATTTTAGGGGTAAAAATAGAAGGATCAACATATGAGATCCCAAGTATATGCGAAAGAATGAACGTTGAAACGATCCTTTTTGCTATTACATCAATATCGTCTCAAGAAAAACGAAGAATTCTAGATATATGTGCAAAAACAGGTCTAGAAGTTAGAATTGTTCCGAATATATATGAAGTTGTAACTTCTGGTGCGAATATTACGTCTACAATTAGACGAGTTGAAGTTGAAGATTTACTTGGGAGGGAACCCGTAATTTTTAATCATAAAAAATACGGGAAATATATAATCAAAAATACAGTGCTTGTTACTGGAGCTGGCGGTTCTATAGGTTCTGAACTTTGTAGGCAGATAACAACTTTAAATCCAAAAAAACTAATTATTTTAGATATTTACGAAAATGGAGCTTATGATATTCAACAAGAACTTTTGATGAAACACAAGGGAAAAGTGAATATAGAAGTTGAAATTGCATCAATAAGAGATAAAAATAAAATAAACAAAATCTTTAAAGAGAAAAATATCGATGTTGTTTTCCATGCGGCAGCTCATAAGCATGTCCCACTTATGGAAACAAATCCAGAAGAAGCTGTAAAAAATAATGTCTTTGGAACTCTAAATTTAGTCCAAGCAGCAGACAAATATAAAGTTAAAAAGTTTGTTCAAATTTCTACGGATAAAGCTGTAAATCCAACTAATTTTATGGGTGCAACTAAAAGAATTTGCGAAATGATTGTTCAACTTATGGACAAGTCAAGTGAAACAGAGTTTGTAGCCGTAAGATTTGGAAATGTTTTGGGGTCAAATGGTTCTGTAATTCCACTTTTTGAAGAGCAAATTAAAAATGGTGGACCAGTAACTGTAACTCATCCAGATATAATTAGGTATTTTATGACAATTCCAGAGGCTGTGTCCTTAGTTTTAACTGCTGGTGGATTTGCTCAAGGGGGAGAAATATTTGTCCTTGATATGGGTGAGCCAGTAAAAATAAAAGATTTGGCAGAAAATTTAATTAGATTATCTGGGTTTGTGCCAGATGAACAGATAAAAATAAAATATACTGGTCTAAGGCCAGGTGAAAAGTTATATGAAGAACTCCTTTTAGATGAAGAAGGGATAAAGAAAACAAAAAATGAAAAAATTTATATTGGAACCCCAATTGAAATAGAAAAAAGTGAGTTTGATTATGGGCTTGAGGAATTAAAAGTAGCTTGCGAAAATAATGATGTAAATGAAATTGAGAGAATTATCTCGCTGATGGTTCCGACATTTAATCACAAGAAGAGTTCTTTTTAAGAGCTTTTATTGCACAAACAGCTAAACTATCACATCTTTCGTTCTCGGGGTGACCGGAATGCCCTTTTATCCAAAAAAACTGAGTTTCATGCATATCAATTAGAGTTAAAAGTCTATCCCATAAATCAGAATTCATAGCAGGTCCGCTTTTTCCGCGTTTCCACCCGTTTTCTTTCCATTTTTTAGCCCACCCATTTGTGATAGCATCGCAAACATACTTTGAATCGCTGTAAATTGAAACGACGCACTTTTCTTTAAGTACTTCTAGAGCTTTTATTATTGCTGTAAGTTCCATTCGATTGTTGGTGGTCATATTTTCTGAACCAAATATTTCTTTTTCATGAGTCTTGTATCTTAAAATTGCACCCCAACCTCCAGGTCCGGGGTTTTTACTGCATGCCCCATCTGTATAAATTTCAACTTTTTTCAATTTCTTTGTCCCTCTCAAATTTTTATCTACGGTAATTATACAATAAAAACTCTAAAATAAAAAGGATTTGATTGCAGTTAAAAAAGCTTAAATAAGTTATATAAATCGTATAAAACATTTAAATTTGCAAGTAACATCTTGACAACTTGATATGTCTGAAGTAGAATGCTGATGATGGAATGTTCGGAATATATGTTTTTATCTTAATTCGGGTTATTTTTATTTCTTACTTATTAATTTGTTTAAGTTGTTTCTTAGTTTTTAAATATTTTGCTAGAAATAGGGGGAAGATAAGTGGAAAAAAATGAAAAGAAAGTTTTATATGGATCAGAGGGAAGTAGTGCGGATATCAGTCTTAATTCGAAAAGTAAACAGGTGAAAAGATTGAGGAAAAATACAAGTAAAGCGAAACCGGATTTGAATCAACAGAAGAAAGAAGAACCATTAGGATCAGGCAGAATAGTTGTATCCCAAAAACGTGTGGATGTGACTAGACATAGAACAAAAAGAACGAATCATTCCAATCAAAACAGAAGAACAAAGCCATCTATGAAGATAGGTTTTTTGGGAGGGCTTAACCAGATAGGTAAAAATATAACGATCTTTGAATGCGAAGATGATATAATTATACTGGACTGTGGGATGGCTTTTCCGGATGGAGAAATGCTGGGTGTAGATTTGGTTATACCGGATTTTTCGTATCTAGAACAAAATAAGAGTAGGATAAAAGGTCTGATTGTTACACATGGACACGAGGATCACATAGGGGCGATTCCTTACCTTCTTAAAAAGATAAATGTTCCGATTTATGCAACTCCACTTACAATCGGACTCATAGAAAGCAAGATTAAGGAACATAGACTTCTTGGCGGTGTTAAATTAAATACGGTAAATTTTGGCCAAACTATACATGTTGGTTGTATGGGTGTGGAATATGTTTATGTCAACCACTCGATTCCTGATGCAGCTGCTGTGATAATAAAATCTCCTGCTGGTTTGATAGTTCATACGGGAGACTTTAAAATAGACTGTACACCGTCTCGTGGTGAAATGATAGATTTACCTCGTTTTGCAGAAATAGGCAAAAAAGGAGTATTGGCTCTTCTTTCGGATTCTACTAATGCAAGCAGACCTGGTTACACAGTAACAGAGAGAAACATAGATGAGTCTTTTGATTTACTTTTTCAAAAAGCTGGAGATAGAAGAATAATTATAGCGACTTTTGCATCTAATGTCGGAAGAATTCAGCAAATTATAAACTGTGCAGTGAAAACGGATCGAAAGGTTGCCTTTTCTGGTAGAAGTATGCTGAATTATGTGGCAATCGCAAGGGAACTCAATTATTTAAATATTCCGGATGAAGATGTTATAATTGATATTGATCTCATAACAAGATACGAGCATAACGAACTTGTGATTGTGACAACAGGAAGTCAGGGCGAGCCTATGTCTGCACTTTACAGAATGGCATTTTCGGAACACAAAAAAGTAGAAGTTAGTGAAAACGACATTATTATAATTTCTGCTCATCCAATTCCTGGGAATGAAAAAACTGTTGGAGCAGTTGTAAATGAGCTGATGAAACGTGGATGCGAAGTTATATACGAATCTATGTATGAGGTTCATGTTTCCGGACACGCTTGTCAGGAAGAACAGAAAATTATTTTAGGGTTAGTTAAACCGAAGTTTTTTATTCCGGTCCACGGCGAGAGAAAACATCTTATGAAACACGCTGAAACTGCTAACAATATGGGGATTCCGGCTTCTAACATATACGTTGGTGAAACTGGCGACTTGATCGAAGTAAATAATTCTTTTGTGAAAAAGATAGGTGAGATTCCAACAGAATTAGTACTGGTTGATGGAATAGGAGTCGGGGATGTCGGAAGTATAGTCCTTAGAGATAGAAAACATCTCGGTCAAGATGGATTAATTGTTGTTGTTGCAACGCTTGATTCTAGAGACAGGCGCGTTATTGCAGGACCAGATATAGTTTCAAGAGGCTTTGTTTATGTCAGGGAGTCTGAGTCTCTTATGGACGAAGCGAGAAAAACGGCTTATAGAGCTTTAGAAAATTGTTCTAAATTAGATGTACGTGACTGGAGTGAAATTAAGACAAAAGTTAAAGACGACCTATTTAAATTATTTCACGATAGAACTAGAAGAAATCCAGTTATTCTTCCAGTTATTATGGAGGTTTAAAGGGGAAGTTTTTTTAGGGCTTAAGGAGATGATGTTTTGGATAGAAAAATTTGGGTAGCTTCTCCAATTTTTTACATTGCTTCTGTCACAGTAGCTGTAATGGCTCTTATAAGTTTGCCATTTAATATGGTACTTTTTTCCATAAATCTGTTTGTAGCAATGGTTTCGTCTGCCTTAATATACTTAAATATAAGAAACTTTAAGAGTTATATAGAAAATACTGTGAATAGCGCTGCTATGAATCTTGGTGAAGCTAATGGCAACTTTCTCCAAAATATTCCAATTCCTACTGCAATAATAGGAAATAAAGATGAAATAGTATCTTATAACGATCTTTTTAAAGATACAATTGCAAAGGACCGTAATTTGCAAGGTGAGTCGGTTTTGCAGTTTTTGGGCAGTGCAACTATGTCAGATACAATTTCTAAAGATGGATTAGATATAAAGTATGATGGGCGAAACTATATTGTTTATGGTGTGAAATTCAAGAATTCTACAGCTCTTTATTTTATTGAATGTACGCAGTACAAACAAATAAAACATGAGTATTTGCAAAGCAGACCGATAATTGCGTTTGTCCTTTTTGATAATATGGAAGAATTAAAAAGAGACTGTACGGATTCTCAAATGTCTCAAATTTTGTCATCGGTTGAAAGTATTATAAGAGAATGGGCGTCGGAAACTTCTGGGTGTATAAAAAAGTTGAACGATGGAAAATTTATAATGATCTTTGAAGAAAGATATATTAGTATATTTAAAAGTGATAAATTTAAAATATTAAACAAAATACACGATATAAAACTTGACGATCGAAGATTTGCAACTATTTCTATAGGTATAGGTCGGGGAGCTAGTAATATGTTAGAAGCGGAACGTTGGGCACAAAACGCTTTAGATATGTCTTTAGGGCGAGGAGGCGACCAAGTTGCAATAAAAAAAGGTGAAACTTACGAGTTTTTTGGCGGAACTTCTAAAGAAGTGGAGAAAAGAAGTAAGGTTAGAACTAGAGTAATAGCCAGCGCTTTTTATCAACAAATGGCGACAAGTGATATGATTTTAATTACAGGTCACAGATTTTCAGATTTAGATAGTATAGGAGCTGCAGTAGGGGTATGGAGTGTAGCTACGGGTATAAAGGGTAAAGAAGCCTATATTGTAGTTGATAAAGAAACGTCTTTAGCTGCAAGTGCAATTGAAAAATTTCAGAAAAATTATGAAAAGCCCGTGTTTATAAGCCCTAAGAAGGGTAAATCTATGATTAAAGAAAATACTCTTCTTGTAGTTGTTGACACTCACTCTGCTAATTTTTTAGAAGATAAAGACTTATGTGAGAAATGCAAAGATGTTGTGGTAATAGATCATCATAGAATGGTAGTAGATCATATATCTGATGCAGTAATTTTTTACCACGAACCATTTGCTTCATCTGCAAGTGAAATGGTAACGGAACTTGTTCAGTATATGGACAATAAAAATCTAAAAAAGCATGAAGCAGAATGTCTTCTTGCAGGAATAATGCTCGATACTAAAAACTTTTTTATGAAAACAGGTGTAAGGACTTTTGAAGCAGCTACATACCTCAGAAAAAAAGGCGCAGATACTATAGAGGTCAAAAGAATGTTTTCAAATTCTATGGAAACTTACAAAATAAAGTGTAGAGTGATTAATAGTGTCAAAGTGTACGGAAAATTTGCAATTGGAAGGTTAGATGAAGCTACGACAGATGTTGCAGTCGCATGTGCCCAAGCAGCAGATGAACTTCTCGGGGTTCAAGATATTAAAGCATCATTTGTTGTTTTTCCGCACAATAATCAAATTTCAATCTCAGCAAGAGCTTTTGGAGAAATAAATGTGCAAGTGATCATGGAAAAGCTAGGAGGTGGTGGACATCAAACTATGGCAGCGTCCCAACTTTCAGGGGTTTCGATTCAGGAAGCAGAAGAGAAACTTATAAATGTACTTAAAGAATTTTTAACAGAAAATGAACAAGGAAAGAGTGGTTCTTAGTGAGCACAAAAATGGAATTGATTTTAACAAAAGATGTAAAAGGAAAAGGGAAAAAAGGCGATATAGTTAGCGTTGAAAAAGGGTACGCACGAAACTACCTTCTTCCTAATCGCTTGGCACTTATTGCAAGTAAAGAAGCTTTAGAGGAATTAGAAAAACAAAAGGCTAAAGACGCACAAAAAGCAAAAGAAGAGCTCCAAAAATATATTGAAATAAAAAATATGCTTGATGGAAAAGTGGTAGATGTTTATGCAAAAGGTGGAAAAGAAGGAAAACTTTATGGATCAGTTACATCTGAAAAAGTTTCTGAGGCTTTGAATGAAAAATTTAATATTTTAGTAGATAAGAAAAAAATTTTGCTGAATGAAGGCGAACACGTTAGCTGCTTTGGGGTATATGAGTGTAAAATTAAGTTTTGTAAAAATGTGTCTGTGCAGATAAATGTCAATGTACAGGAAAGTTAGTTTTTTAAATTTATAAAAGCTAGATAGAATATCTTTTTGAAGGATTTTTATCTGTTTTTTTTATTGCTGTTAAATTTTTTTTGAAAAACTAGAAAAAATTACTTGCATTCAGTAAAAATGTGTGATAGTATATTAAAGCATGACTGCGGATGGGTGTACATATAAGAATTTTTTTATAGTATATCTGGCTAAAAACTGAGGAGAGCTCTGTTTTTTGCTCACTCTAAATACAAAACACCCGGGTGGGTGGATAAAACGCGTCAGCTAGAATTATATCTAAAGGGGGTAAGTGAACTTGGCAGTCAAGGAGAAAATTAAGATTAAAATTAAAGGGTATGATCATCAGCTAGTTGACCAATCTGCTGATAAAATCGTTCACACAGCACAGAGATTTGGTTCTAAAGTTTCTGGACCGATTCCGCTGCCGACAGAAAAACAGGTTGTTACAATACTTAGATCTACTCACATCAACAAGGATAGCCGGGAGCAGTTTGAAATGAGGACTCATAAAAGAGTGATTTATGTTCTCAGGCCATCAAATAAAACTATTGAGGCAATGATGGGACTGGATATATCAGCTGGAGTGGACATAGAAGTCAAACTCTAAGCAGGTTTTGTTTTGAACAAAGGCTAGAGTTAGACAGAGTTCAGGTTCGAGTCTCCGTACAGGTGTTGGGTTAATCCCAATGGACATGTAGGTGATGTTGGCAAATTTGTCAACCAATGACTATATTAGGAGGGGAAAAATGAGAAAAGGAATAATAGGTAAAAAGGTCGGAATGACCCAAGTTTTCGACGAGAAAGGGAGCGTAATTCCTGTAACTGTTGTTGAAGCTGGACCATGTGTTGTTTCCCAGAAGAAGACTGTAGGGACTGATGGTTATGATGCGATTCAAATGGGATACGGCGACATGAAGCCAAAGAGGTTGATAAAGCCACTAAAAGGTCATTTTGATAAGGCGGGTATTGTCCCGAAAAAGGTATTGAAAGAATTTCGCTTTGATGAAATCGAAAATTTCAATGTTGGAGATATAATTAAAGCTGACGTATTCTCCGAGGGTGAAAAAGTTGATGTAGTTGGGACTAGTAAGGGAAAAGGTTATGCAGGCGTCATAAAGCGATGGAATTTTAGAAGATTGAAGGAGACCCACGGATCTGGACCTGTTGTTCGGCACGGTGGATCTATAGGTGCTTGTTCTGATCCTTCAAGGGTATTTAAAGGTAAGAAAATGGCAGGGCACTTGGGCGCAGAAAGAGTTACTGTGCAGAATTTAGAAATTGTTAAAGTTGATGTAGAGAACAATTTGATAGCTATAAGGGGAGCAGTTCCCGGACCAAGGGGTAGCATAGTAATTATTAAAGACAGCGTTAAAGCTTAGGAGAGGAGGAGTTATTGTGCCAAAGTTACCAGTATTGGATATGACTGGAAGTAAAGTTGGAGAAATTGATTTAAGTGAGAAAATATTTGGGATTGAGCCCAATATGCATGTTATGCATGAAGCGGTGGTTAATCATCTAGCTAACAGGCGTCAGGGAACTCAATCAGCCTTAACGCGTTCGGAAGTTTCCGGAGGAGGACGTAAGCCATGGCGCCAAAAGGGAACTGGACATGCAAGACAAGGTTCGATAAGGGCTCCTCAGTGGAGGCATGGTGGTATAGTATTTGCCCCTAAACCGAGAGATTACAGCTACAGTATTAACAAAAAAGTCAGAAGATTGGCTCTAAGGTCGGCTCTCTCGGGAAAGCTGCTAGATAACCAAATAATAGTTATTGATTCAATATCTATGGACGAATATAAAACGAAAACTATTGTTAACATGCTGAGTGCGATAGAAGCAATGCCAAAATCGCTTATAGTTTTGTCAGACAGTGACAAAAAAGTGGTAAATTCAATAAGAAATATTCCAAAAGTAAAATCAACTCGAGCAGATAGCCTTAATACTTACGACATTTTGAATGCAGGCAAATTGGTTTTGGTTAGAGATGCAGTAAAAATAATTGAGGAGGTGTATGCGTAATGCACGCGATGTTGGCCCACGATATAATTATAAAGCCAGTTATCACTGAAAAGTCTATGCACGGTCTTTCTATGAAAAAATACACCTTTAGAGTTGCGAAAAAGGCCAATAAAATTGAAATTGCAAAAGCGGTCGAAGAGGTTTTTGGAGTTCAGGTTGATAAAGTTAGAACTATGAATGTTCGCGGTCGAATGAGAAGACGCGGGAGAACGGTGGGGTATGCTCCGTCTTGGAAAAAGGCTATTGTGAAGCTTAAGGAAACTAGTAAAGGTATCGAATTTTTTGATACTATGGTTTAGGTTTTAGAGTTTTGTTCCCCGTAATTGGTCGGCTTTTACAAATTTGTTAATGATAAGGAGTGAGAAAATGGCGATTAAGAACTATAAACCTACTACACCTTCCAGACGAAATATGTCTGTTATAGATTATACAAATCTTTCAAAATGCAACCCAGAGAAAAGTTTGCTTAAGCCTCTTAAAAAGAAGTCTGGGCGCAATAGTTACGGAAGAATTACTGTGCGTCACAGAGGTGGTGGAAATCGTAGAAAATATAGAATTATTGACTTTAAGCGCCAAAAGTTCGATGTTTTGGGAGAGGTTGTTAGTTTAGAGTATGACCCGAACAGGTCTGCACATATAGCTCTTGTCAACTATAATGACGGCGATAAGAGGTATATAATTGCTCCGGAGGGACTTAAAATTGGCCAAAATATAACATCTGGTCCAGATGCAGATATTAGACCAGGCAATGCTCTACCACTTTCAAATATACCGGTCGGAACTTTTATTCATAATATAGAACTTCATCCCGGAAAAGGCGCACAGTTTGTGCGTTCTGCTGGGAATATGGCTCAGCTTATGGCTAAGGAAAATAACTTGGCTTTGATAAGGATGCCATCTAGTGAGCTTAGATACGTTCCACTAAACTGTATAGCTTCGATAGGTCAAGTTGGGAACATAGACCATGAAAATGTTAAAATCGGGAAGGCTGGGAGAAAACGTCATATGGGATGGAGGCCGACTGTCAGGGGTTCGGCTATGAACCCGTGTGACCACCCACACGGCGGCGGTGAAGGCAAATGTCCAATAGGAAGGCCTGGACCGGTTACACCATGGGGGAAACCTACTTTGGGCTATAAAACTAGAAAAAAACACAATCGTTCTGATAAATTTATAGTAAAACGCAGGAATAGTAGATAACTTATTTAAAGAGGGGAGTGCTATTTAATGGGCAGGAGTTTAAAGAAAGGACCATTTGTCCAAGAGTCTTTGCTTAAAAAGGTTAAGCTTTTGAATGAAGCTAAAAAGAAAGAAGTTCTAAAAACTTGGAGTAGGTCGTCGTCAATTTTCCCGGATTTTGTAGGTCATACTTTTGCGGTGCATGATGGTAGAAAGCATGTAACTGTTTATGTGACTGAGGATATGGTAGGTCATAAGCTGGGGGAATTTGCACCAACGAGAACATTTAAGGGCCATGCTGGAGCCAAAACTACGGGCTCAAAGTAAACATAGGAAAGGAGTGCAGAAAAAAATGGAAGCTAGAGCTCATTTGAAATATGCCCGAATATCTCCAAGAAAAGTTTCAATTGTTCTGGATCTAATAAGAAATAAGCCAGTTGGATACGCTGAAGCAATTTTGAAGCATACGCCAAAAGCAGCTTGCGAATATTTGCGTAAACTATTGAAATCGGTTGTTGCCAATGCTGTGAATAATAACAATATGGATATATCTAAACTTTATATATCGGAATGTTTTGTTTGCCCGGGTTCGATAATAAAAAGGATTAGACCTGTTTCAAAAGGGCGATCTCATCGTATTCTAAAAAGAACATCACATGTAACTATAGCTCTGAAAGAAAAAGAATAGTGGAAGAAGGAGGTAAATTATGGGACAAAAAGTAAATCCGCATGGAATGCGTGTAGGTGTAATAAAAAACTGGGATTCCAGATGGTTTCTGAAAAAAGAAAAAATAGCAGATGCAATAGTTGAAGATTACAAACTGAGAAAATTTCTGAAAAAGAAACTTTTTGCTGCGGGAATACCTAAAATAGAAATAGAAAGAGACGAAAATAGGGTTCGTTTGTTTATACATTGTGCAAAACCCGGAATGGTAATCGGTAAAGGTGGATCTGAGATCGAAGCGATAAGGATTGCATGCGAGAAGCTTATTGAAAAGGCTGTCATTATAAACATAGTAGAGGTCAAAAATATAGATATGAATGCTCAGTTGGTCGCGGAAAGCATTGCACAACAGCTAGAAAGAAGGATTTCGTTTAGAAGAGCGATGAAACAGGCTATGGGCAGGACGATGAAAGCTGGAGCGAAAGGAATCAAGACTCAAGTTTCAGGCCGCCTGGGTGGCGCTGAAATAGCTAGAACAGAACATTATCACGAGGGGACAATACCTTTGCAGACGATAAGGGCCGATATAGACTATGGATTTGCCGAGGCGAAAACAACTTACGGGATAATAGGTGTTAAAACTTGGTTGTGTAAGGGAGAAGTTCTGCAAGATAATAAAAGTGCTGTCGCAGAAGGGGGTAAGAACTGATGCTTTTACCAAAACGAACTAAACATAGAAAAGTGCACAGAGGGAGAATGAAGGGAAAAGCGTACAGAGGTAATAAGATTACTTATGGGTTTTATGGCCTACAAGCGTTGGAACCCGCATGGATAACTTCCAATCAAATAGAAGCCGCCCGTATCGCTATGACACGTTACTGCAAAAGAATGGGAAAGGTCTGGATAAAAATATTCCCGGATAAGCCTGTGACTAAAAAGCCAGCAGAGACCAGAATGGGTAAAGGAAAAGGTTCACCGGAATACTGGGTTGCAGTTGTTAGACCTGGCAGAATTATGTTTGAGATGAGTGAGCTTTCGGAGGAGATGGCTAGAGAGGCTATGAGACTTGCTGCAAGCAAGTTGCCGATAAGATGTAAATTTGTTAAAAAAGGTCAGACTGAAAACGCATCTGGTTCAAAAAAAATAAATAAAGAGGTTGGTGAGCAGAATTGAAACCTTCAGAAATAAGAAAATTAAGTAATGAGGAATTGGAAAAGAAACTTAAAGAGCTTAAAACAGAGCTTTTTAATTTACGTTTTCAGCTTGCTATCAATCAACTTCAAAACCCAATGAGAATTAGAGCGGTAAAAAAGGATATTGCTCGTATAAATACTATTATTGCGGAAAAAGAGCGCAAAAGTTTAGTGAATGTGTAGAGAGGAGGATAAGAGTTGGAGACTAAAAGAAACGTCAGGAAAACAGAGATTGGGACTGTTGTGAGTGATAAAATGGACAAAACAATTGTACTTTTAATTAGACACAATAAAAGGCATCCTCTTTACAAAAAAATAATTAGAAGGACAGTTAAGCTTAAAGCTCACGATGAAAATAACGAATGCAATATAGGAGACAAAGTAAAAGTTATGGAAACTCGTCCGCTTTCTAAAGAGAAACGTTGGAGATTGGTAGAGATAATCGAAAGGGCTAAGTAGTTTTAAGGCAGTAAAGTTACTAGTTAGGAGGGAATAAATTGGTACAGCAGCAAAGTTATCTTAAGGTAGCTGATAACACAGGTGCGAAGGAAATTATGTGCATACGAGTGTTGGGTGGAACTAGAAGAAGATATGCAAATATCGGAGATGTGATCGTTGCATCTGTAAAAAAAGCGTCCCCGATGGGAGCGGTAAAGAAGGGAGACGTTGTTAAGGCTGTAGTTGTAAGAAGTGTGAAAGGTATGAGACGAAGTGATGGTTCGTATATACGTTTTGATGAGAACGCGGCTGTTTTGATTAAAGAAGACAAAAATCCAAGAGGCACTCGTATATTTGGGCCTGTTGCTAGGGAACTGCGTGATAAGAATTACACGAAAATTTTAAGTCTTGCGCCAGAAACGCTTTAAGAGGAGGTGTATAGTGTGATAAAGTGTTTGAGGAGAAAAAGAGTTCACGTAAAAACCGGCGATATTGTCTGTGTTTTAAGTGGAAAAGATAAAAAAAAGCGCGGGAAAGTTTTGGCAGTTAGCCCTAAAGAAGGGAAAATAATGGTCGAAGGCGTTAATATCGTTTCTAAGCACGTTAAGCCCAGAAGAGCTGGAGAAGAAGGTGGAATTGTTAAAACTGAAGGTGCTATTTATTCGTGCAAAGTACAGATAGTTTGTGAAAAGTGCGATAAGCCTACTAGGATTGGGCATAAGATTGGAGATGACGGGAAAAAATGCCGCATCTGTAAACGTTGCGGTGAGACGCTATAAGGAGGATAGTAATGGCAAGATTAAGGGATTATTATTTAAAACAGATAGCGCCGCAGCTAATGGAAAAATTCAATTATAAGAGTGTTATGCAAATACCGAAACTCGAAAAGGTTGTTCTAAATATAGGAGCTGGCGAGGCTAGAGATAGTTCAAAGGTGGTAGAGGCTATTATGCTGGACCTTGCTAGAATTACTGGACAAAAACCAGTAGCGTGCGTCGCTAAAAAATCTGTTGCTAATTTCAAGGTTCGTGCCGGGATGAAAATTGGGGCAAAGGTAACCCTGAGAGACAGAAAAATGTACGAATTCTTGGACAGGTTTTTCAACTTAGCGTTGCCCAGAGTTAGGGATTTTAGGGGAATTAATCCAGATTCTTTTGATGGGCGAGGTAACTACAATATGGGGATTAAAGAGCAGCTTATATTCCCAGAAATAGAATACGATAAGATAGATAAAATCCGTGGAATGGATATATGTATAACTACTTCAGCCAAGACAGATGAAGAAGCTAGGGAATTGTTGAGGTTGATGGGAGCGCCATTTGCGAAGTAAAGGAGGATTATTGTGGCAAAGAAATCTTTAATAGCGAAGCAGAAAAGAAAGCAAAAATATAAAACTCGCGAATATTCTAGATGTAAGCTTTGTGGCAGGCCGCATGCTTATCTTCGTAAGTTTGGTGTGTGCCGTATATGTTTTAGAGTATTGGCGTTAGAAGGCAAGATCCCAGGAGTAAGGAAAGCTAGCTGGTAAAAAGTAGCAAAGGAGGCAGACAATATGCAAATTACTGATACTATAGCTGATCTTCTGACAAGGATACGCAATGCAAGCTCTTCAAAGCACGAAAGTGTAGAAATTCCAGCGTCAAAAGAAAAAAAGGCTATTGTGCAGATTCTAGCAGATGAAGGATATATCGAAAGGTTCACTGTTTCTGACGATGGGAAGCAGGGGATTATCAAGGTTTTTCTTAAATATCAAGAAGAAAAAGGGAAGATTCCAGTAATTACGGGTCTAAAAAGGGTTTCAAAGCCAGGGCTTAGGATTTACAGTGGTGTAAAAAATATGCCGAGAGTTATGAAAGGTCTGGGGACTGCGATTATATCGACTTCAAAGGGGATTATGACTGATAGACAAGCACGAAAAGAGCGATTGGGTGGCGAAGTGCTGGCGTTCGTATGGTAAGGAGGTGTGTGATTGTGTCAAGAATAGGGAAAAGTCCGGTGTTGATACCTTCAGGTGTTGAAATTAAGCTAGATGGTAACGTTATTACTGTTAAAGGGGCAAAAGGAACACTCTCGCTGCAGATTCATTCCGGAATAAGTGCTGAGATTAATTCAGAAAACAAAGAGATTTTGTTTAAAAGAAGCAATGACGAAAATAAAATGAGGGCACTTCATGGTCTAACAAGATCGCTGGTTTTTAATATGGTAGAGGGAGTGACTAACGGGTTTAAAAAAGAGCTAGAAGTAAATGGTGTAGGCTACAGAGTCCAAAAGCAGGGTAAAAATATAGTTATGAATTTGGGTTATTCACACCAAGTTACAGTCTCAGAAACGGAAGATGTAAAGCTTGAGGTTCAAGGTACAAACAAGATTATAGTTAGCGGGATAGACAAGCAAAAAGTTGGTCAGTTTGCAGCTGAAATACGCGAAAAGCGTCCACCTGAACCGTACAAAGGTAAAGGGATAAAGTACGCGGATGAAGTGATTGTACGTAAAGAAGGAAAAGCTGGTAAAGCAGCCAAGAAATAGAAGAAAAGAGGTGACTTGTTATGATTAGTAAGTTGGATAAAAATAAAGCTCGGATAAAGCGACACAAACGTATAAGGAACAGAATACAAGGTACGTCGGAGCTTCCCAGGCTTAATGTTTTTCGCTCTTCTAAGAATATTTACGCCCAGATAATAGACGATGATAAAGGGTTTACATTGGTTTCTGCGTCAAGTTTAGATAAAGAGTTTGGCGGTCGCGGTGGAAATAAGGAAGGGGCTCGTAAAGTCGGGATGATTTTGGCTGAAAAAGCTCTAGTGAAGGATATAAGAGAGGTTGTGTTCGATAGAGGAGGATATATTTTTCACGGTAGAGTGAAAGAATTAGCTGAAGGAGCCAGAGAGGGCGGACTGAAATTTTAGAATAAGGAGGGGTAATCTTTGGCAAGAATTGATGCGTCAGTTTTAGATCTAAAGGAAAGGTTAGTTTCTATCAACAGAGTTTCAAAAACAGTAAAAGGCGGACGGATTTTTAAGTTCGCAGCACTTGTTGTTGTTGGAAACGGTAAAGGGATTGTTGGTTTTGGTATAGGTAAATCTGGAGAAGTTCCAGACGCTATACGCAAAGGAATTGAAGATGCTAAGAAAAATCTGATTGAGGTTGCGCTCGATGGTGACACGATTCCGCATGAAATTATAGGTGAGTTTGGAGCAGGACGCGTTCTTATGAAACCAGCGGCCCCAGGTACGGGAGTTATTGCAGGCGGGCCTGTTCGCGCAGTTGTTGAATCTGCTGGAATAAAAGATATACGTACAAAAGCTTTAAAGTCTAACAATCCATGCAATGTCGTTAGAGCGACTATTCTGGGACTTAAATCGCTCAGAACGGCTCAGCAGGTTGCTTTAATAAGGGGAAAAACAGTTAAAGAAATTTTGTTTTAGGAGGGTGATGTTCGGTGAGTAGTATCAAAATTACACTTAAAAAAAGTTTGATAGGACATAAGAAAAACAGGATTAGCACAGCTCACTCCCTAGGCTTGAAAAAGGTAAGTAGTAGCACTATCCAGCCAGATAATGATGCGACTAAAGGAAAGATTAATAAAATTAGGGATCTTGTTTGTGTTGAGGAGATAGATTCTGATAGTCAATCTAATTAAAAAAACAAGGAGGGAGAATTATGGAGCTACATGATGTTTGTCCTAGATTAGGATCGAGAAGAAAATCTAAGCGTGTTGGAAGAGGTCATGGTTCTGGTTGGGGAAAAACTTCCGGAAGAGGACATAAAGGACAAAAAGCTAGATCTGGCGGTGGAGTAAGACCTGGATTTGAAGGTGGACAGATGCCAATTCAAAGAAGGCTACCCAAAAGAGGTTTTAAAAACATTTTTGCTAAGAAAATAGCGCAGGTGAATGTGAATCAATTAGAAATATTTGGTAATGGTATGACTGTTGGACAAGAAGAATTTATCAATAAAGGCCTGATTAAAAGAAAGTTTGATAGGATAAAAATTATTGCGAGTGGTAATTTAACTAAAAATTTGACAGTCAGAGCACACTTATTTTCTAAATCTGCAGTAGAGAAAATAGAGTCTGCAGGTGGGAAAGTAGAGGTGATTTAGATGCTGGGGTTCATAGTAAAAGCGTGGAATATGCCGGAACTCAGAAAAAGGCTCATTTATACCTTGTTTATAGTTGTGATATTTAGGGTAGGTTCAGTGATTCCGGTCCCGTTTTTAGATACGGTTGCTTTAAAAGGCGTAATGGGAAATTTATCAGAGGGCGGAGCTATACTCAACTATCTTGATACTATGTCGGGAGGAGCGTTTGCGCAAGCGACCCTGTTTGCTATGTCACTAACTCCATACATTAATTCGTCTATTATAATGCAGTTGATGGGGGTGGCTATTCCCGCTCTTGAGGCTTTGCAAAGGGAAGGGGAAGAAGGCCGCAAAAAATTAACAGCTATTACCAGATATTTCACTATTATACTAGGGATTATGCAAGGAACTGCATACTATATGTACCTTAGAGGCTCGCAGTACGGTGGAGCGACGATTATAAAGTATACAGAAGGGTTTGAAGCGTTTTTTGTAGCTGTTGTAATAGTTTCTGTTTTTACAGCGGGAACGGCCTTGATTATGTGGCTCGGAGAGCAAATTAATACAAAGGGTATCGGTAACGGAGTATCGATTTTGCTTTTTGCTGGTATAGTTTCGAGAATGCCGACTTTAGTCGCTAAACTTATGGCTTATGTTTCGTTAGCTATTACAGCAACGGAAAAATATGGGAAATATTACATTCTTGTCCCAGTATTTATACTGATATTTATGATGATGATTTGGGTAATAGTGTTTATGAATGACGCAGAACGTAGAATCCCGATACAGTATGCAAAGAGAACTGCCGGAAGGAAACTTTACGCCGGACAAAGTAGTCATATTCCGCTGAAAGTGGGTCTGGCGGGGGTTATGCCGGTAATTTTTGCAAGTTCAATACTTTCTATTCCTACGTTAGTTACTCTGTTTATGCAGCCAACAGGGATTGTCAGGAGTATTCTAGAAGCGTTTTCGGTTGACGGCTGGATATATATGATAATGTACTTTTTACTTATAATAATGTTTGCGTATTTCTACGTTGCTATAACTTATAATCCTATTGAAATGGCTAATAATCTTCGTCAAAGCAACGGTGGGATTCCGGGTATTCGTCCCGGGAAGCCTACAGCAGACTATATTGCAAGAATTCTGTCAAAGGTTACCTTTTTAGGGGCGCTGTTCCTTGCGTTTATTGCGCTGTTTCCAATGATATTTGGTAGAGTAACATCTATGAAAAATTTGTCACTCGGTGGGACATCTATAATCATTTTAGTGGGAGTTGCCCTTGAAACTGTGAAGCAGCTGGAATCTCAGATTATGATGAAACACTACAAAGGATTCTTAGATTAAAAGATTATTAATTATGGAAAAGGAAGGAGATGAGAAAGGATGAAAATTATACTTCTGGGGGCACCAGGAGCAGGAAAAGGCACTCAGGCTGCAATAATTAACAAAAGGCTTAATATTCCAATGGTTTCAACAGGGAATATTATAAGGGATGCTATGAAGTTTGGGACCCAGATGGGAATAGAAGCTAAAAAGTACGTTGATAAGGGCCAATTGGTTCCTGATGATGTTGTTATAGGAATAGTAAAAGATAGAATTTCTGAAAATGACTGTAGAGATGGATTCATACTCGACGGGTTTCCCAGGACTATAGCTCAGGCAAGAGCTCTTGATTCCATGGAGATAGAAATTGATAAAGTTATTAGTATTGAAGTTGAAGATGATTTAGTATATAATAGAATGGCAGGGCGAAGAGTGTGCAGTTCGTGTGGCGCTACGTATAACATTAATACGGACTGTAGGCCAAAGGTTGATGGAATTTGCGATGCTTGCGGGAAAAGTTTGGTTCACCGTAAAGATGACGATTTGGCTACAGTAAAGGAAAGGCTGCAGGTGTACTATAGGCAAACAGAACCTCTAAAAGATTACTACAAAAAAAAGGGGGTGTTACTTGAAATTGATGGAGGAAAACCTCTTAAGGAGACTTCGACTGAAATAATAGAAATAATAGAGGCAAGCAAATGATAATTTTTAAGACGGATCGTGAAATTTCTTTTATGAGGGAAGCTGGTCGAATTTCAGCCAGAGCACTGAAATTGGCAGGTGAAGCTGTAAAGCCAGGGATTAGTACGTTTGAAATAGATTCGCTTGTCAGAGAATATATAGAGTCTCAGGGAGCTAAACCTTCGTTTTTGGGGTACGGAGGATTTCCTGCCAGCACATGTATATCTGTGAACAATGTGGTTATCCACGGTGTTCCAGCTAAGGAATGCATGCTTAGGGAAGGGGACATTGTTAGTATAGATACAGGTGCGAGTTTGAATGGATTTCACGGTGACAATGCTTGGACTTATCCTTGTGGAAAGGTGTCTGAGGAAGCAGAAAATTTGCTAAAAGCTACTAAAGAAAGTTTGTTTGAGGCCATAAAGTCGGCTGTGGTTGGGGCTAGAATAGGGGATATTGGTAGTACAGTGCAAGAGTATGTGGAGTCTAGAGGTTATAGTGTTGTTGTGAGTTTTGTGGGGCATGGAATAGGGACTAAGCTTCATGAGGATCCGCCTGTGCCGAACTACGGCCAGAGAGGGCGAGGAGTTAGACTTCGTGAGGGTATGACTATTGCAATTGAACCTATGGTAAATATGGGAGGTAAGGATGTTAAAGTTTTGGAAGACGGATGGACTACTGTAACTGTAGATGGCAAACTATCTGCACATTTTGAGAAGACCATTGCGATTACTAAAGGCGGTCCGGTAATTTTAACAGATCCAGATTGAGGAGTGAGCTTATGGAGTTGGTTAAAGGGACAGTTGCAAAGTCCATAGCCGGCCGAGATAAAGGAAAGATTCAGGTCGTAGTTAGTCTCGGTAAAAATAATGTTTTTGTATGCGACGGCAGAAAGCGCAAACTTGAGAATCCTAAAAGCAAAAATTTAAAGCATTTGCAGCTAACTAAGAATGTGTTAAATAAAGATCAAATTTTGTCCAACAGTGCCATTAGGAAGGCTTTAGTTCAATATAAATAAAGTAAATTCTGGTCGAGGAGGTGTCAAATTGTCTAAGGAAGATGTTATAGAAGTCGATGGCAAGGTTATTGAAGCGTTGCCGAATACGCAGTTTTATGTTGAGCTTGAAAATGGGCACAAGATTTTAGCATATCTTTCAGGAAAACTAAGAATGAATTATATTAGGATTATTCCCGGAGATTATGTTAAAATAGAGCTTTCACCATATGATCTAACTAAAGGCAGAATTTTATGGCGCTACAAGCCAGGGACGAAGAAAGACACCAATGTGGGAGGAAATTCTGAAGTTTCTGAAAGTAGCTTGCCCGTTGAGAGTGCGGATGGGAGTTCGGGAGATGGTTTAGGCACCGTAAATCAAGCTGAAGATTCCTGAAAGAAGCAGGCTGAAGTCGTTTTGAAGGAGGCTGGTAATATGAAGGTCAGAGCGTCAGTTAAGGCAATATGTGATAAGTGCAAGCTGATAAGGAGAAAAGGTTTAGTAAGAGTGATATGTGTGAACAGAAAACATAAACAGAGGCAAGGCTAGTTAAAAAATTTGGAGGTGTTTATTGATGGCAGTTCGTATATCCGGTATTGATTTACCGATGGCTAAAAGGGTGGAGATAGGCCTGACTTATATATATGGGATAGGGCTTTCTACTTCCAAAAAACTTTTAGCTGAAACAGGTATAAATCCTGATACTAGAGTTAAGGATTTAGAAGAAGGAGACATTGCGAAAATAAGAGAGTATATAGATCGCAATTGCCAAGTTGAAGGTGACCTTAGAAGAAAAGTTGCTATGGATATCAAAAGGCTGATAGAAATTGGCTGTTACAGGGGAATTAGGCACAGAAAAGGGTTACCAGTCAGAGGGCAAAGGAGCAAGACAAATGCTCGAACCAGAAAAGGTCCCAGAAAAACAATAGCAAGAAAAAAAGCGTCGTAATAAAGGAGGATAAGAGTTAATGGCAGTACAAGGAAAAAGACCTACATCACGCAGACGTCGTGAACGGAAGAATATAGAACGCGGTGCAGCACATATACAGTCTACATTTAACAATACGATTGTAACTATAACAGATATTAATGGTAATTCAATTTCATGGGCAAGTGCAGGAGGATTGGGATTTAAGGGTTCTAAAAAATCTACGCCTTTTGCAGCTCAATCTGCAGCTGATACAGCAGCACAGGGGGCTATTGAGCATGGAATGAAAACTGTAGAGGTTTATGTGAAGGGACCGGGTCCGGGAAGAGAGGCGGCGATTAGAGCTTTACAAGCCGCGGGGTTAGATGTAAATTTAATAAAGGATAATACGCCGATACCTCACAACGGTTGTAGGCCGCCGAAAAGAAGAAGAGTGTAGTTTTTTAGTAAATTGGAGGTGCAATTAAAGTAACATGGCAAGATATACAGGAGCGGTGTGCAAATTATGCCGCAGAGAAGGACAGAAGCTTTTTTTGAAGGGTGCAAGGTGCTACACAGGTAAGTGTGCAGTTTCTAGAAGGAGTTACGCACCGGGGCAACATGGACAGGGTCGTAAAAAAATGTCAGAATATGGTTTGCAACTGAGAGCAAAACAGAAGACCAGACGTTACTACGGTGTTTTGGAAAAGCAGTTCAGGCATTATTATGACTTAGCAGAAATGGTGAAAGAAGGTAAAACGGGTGAAAATTTACTTGCAATTTTAGAGTCTCGGTTTGATAACGTTATATACAGAGCAGGTTGGGCAAATTCTCGTGCTGAGGCTAGACAGCTAGTTTTGCATAGACATTTTACAATAAATGGTAAAAAAGTTAATATACCGTCTTACCTCGTAAAAGTAGGGGACGTTATTTCTGTAAAAGAAAAAAGTCGTGGTAGCCAGAAAATCAAAAGTATCTTTGAAGCTAATGGTTCAAGGCCTGTTGTAAAATGGCTAGAGGTAAAAAATGACTCGTATGAGGCAAAAGTGCTGGATAAAGCTCAGCGTATTGACATTGACTTAGAAGTAGAGGAAACTCTAATTGTCGAGCTTTACTCGAAATAATTAACTGAAATTTAAATTATTTGTGCTTATAAATTAAATATTCTTGTAAAATGTCAAGGAGGATTTGATGATTGAGATTGAGAGACCAAAACTGACTTCAGAGAATGTCTCGGAAGACGGTTCATATGGTAGATTTGTGGTTGAGCCTCTGGAAAGAGGGTTTGGCAACACGCTGGGGAACAGTTTAAGGAGGATACTTTTGTCGTCGCTTCCAGGTGTAGCAGCTACTTCCATAAAGATAGATGGCGTGATGCATGAATTTTCAACAATACCCGGGGTAAAAGAGGATGTTACCGAAATAGTCCTTAATATAAAGGGGCTTGTGGCAAGACTTAACTGCGATAGCCCGAAAACTGTTGAGTTGGTTGCATCAGGAGAATGCGAAGTTACAGCTGGAATGATAGATTGTGATAGCGATGTGGAGATATTAAATCCAGATCTTCATATTGCGACATTGAACGAAGAGGCTAACCTTCGTATTGAGATAACGCTTGATAAAGGTAGAGGGTACGTTTCAGCGGAGCGAAATCGGTCAAATGATAAAGAAAGTGTAATAGGTGTTTTGCCGATAGACTCTATATATACTCCTGCTTTAAGGGTTAACTACAATGTAGAAAATACTCGTGTCGGTCAGATAACTGACTATGACAAGCTTGTCTTAGATGTTTGGACTAATGGAGTAGTGACGGCGGAAGAAGCCGTGTCTTTGGGAGCTAAAATTTTAATAGAACATTTAAATTTGTTTGTAGGTCTTTCTAAAATGGCGGAAGATACTAATATAATGGTGGAAAGACAGAATAGATCAGCTATGAGTAGTCTTGACGTTACAATAGACGAATTAGAGTTGTCTGTTAGGTCGTATAATTGTTTGAAAAGAGCAGGAATAAACACAGTTCAAGATTTGACAAGTAGAACTGAAGATGAGATGATGAGGGTAAGGAATTTAGGGCGTAAGTCTTTAGATGAAGTGATTGAGAAGCTCCATTCCATGGGACTGGACTTAAGCCCGTCAGAAGAGTAGTTTTAAGAATTAAAAGGGAGTGATCAATATGCCAGGATCTAGAAAACTTGGGAGGCCAACTGCTCACAGAATGGCAATTTTAAGAGCAATGGTTACTTTTTTGCTAGAAAATGGGAGGATGCAAACAACAGTTACGAGAGCGAAAGATGTCTGTGCTCTAGCAGAAAAATATATAACAATTGCAAAAACAGATAGTTTGCACCAGAAGAAGAAGGCGTTTTCGTTTATAACTAAAAAAGATGTTGTAAGGAAGCTTTTTAGTGAAATAGCACCAAGATATTTGGAAAGAAATGGCGGGTATACTAGAATTACTAAAATAGGTCCACGTAGAGGAGATGCGGCAGAGATGTCGATTATTGAACTTGTTTGAATTAGTTTTAGTGTCACATTTTAATTAGACAAAGCGGGGTGGGTTTTGTGAATGTTATAGTGTTTGTTTTTTTGGGGGCTTTTTTGGCGTTGATTTTTGCAGTTTTAAATCTAAGAAAAATAAGAATGCAGGACGAAGGAAGTGATAAAATGAAAAGCATTGCGACTGCGATTGGGCGCGGCGCGGATGCGTACCTTAAACGACAATACAGGGGCGTTGCTACTTTTTTTGGGATTGTTTTTTTGATACTTCTCGTGTTGTCACTTCCGTTTTTAGGATATGTTAACAAGTTTATCCCGTTTGCGTTTTTGACAGGAGGAATTTTCTCAGCTCTTGCTGGTTTTATCGGAATGAAGACTGCAACAATGGCGAATCACAGAACTGCGGCAGCAGCAAAAGAAGGCTTAAATAAAGGGCTTAGAGTAGCATTTTCGGCTGGTTCAGTAATGGGGTTTGTTGTTGTAGGTCTTGGTCTTTTTGATTTATCTTTATGGTTTTTGTTTCTAAAGTTTTGGTACGCAAATGTAGAAAAGCTTCAAAGCGAGGCGATAGTGATACAGAACATAACCTCAAATATGTTAACTTTTGGAATGGGAGCGTCGTGTATGGCGCTGTTTGCTAGAGTTGGCGGCGGAATTTTCACAAAAGCTGCGGACGTTGGAGCTGATTTGGTTGGGAAGATTGAAGCTGGGATTCCGGAAGATGATCCAAGAAACCCAGCTGTAATAGCAGATAACGTCGGGGATAATGTCGGAGATGTAGCTGGAATGGGGGCTGATCTCTACGAGTCTTATATCGGTTCGATAATATCAACAAATGCGTTGGCTGTGGCTGCGGGGTTTGGTATGAGTGGTGTAGCGGTTGCAATGCTTTTGGCAGTGCTTGGTATTTTGGCGTCGATATTTGGAACGTTTTTTGTTAAAACAGATGAAAATTCTGGTCAAAAAGAGCTTTTAAGGGCACTTAGAACAGGTACGTATATAAGTGCTGGAATTGTGGCGGTTTTTTCATTTTTTATAGTCAGATATTTTTTACCTCAGAATATAGGCGTTTTTTACGCAATTTTGTCGGGTCTGATATCTGGAATATTGATAGGGTTTACAACTGAGTATTACACTTCCGATACATATAAACCGACTCGTGCACTTGCAAGTACCTCTGAAACAGGACCGGCGACTGTGATAATTGGAGGCTTGTCGCTTGGAATGATTTCTACTGTTTGGCCGGTTGTTATCATTGGAGCTTGTGTGATAATCAGCTTTTTCGCCTGTGGTGGACAAATGTTTAATCCATCGAGTTTTAATATGGGACTCTATGGTGTTGGTGTTGCGTCAGTTGGGATGCTTTCTACTTTGGGAATAACTCTTGCTACAGATGCATATGGCCCGATTGCTGATAATGCAGGCGGAATTGCAGAAATGTCGGGTATGGGAGAAGAAGTCCGTAGCAGAACTGATGCGCTTGATTCTTTGGGAAATACTACGGCTGCAACTGGAAAAGGGTTTGCGATTGGCTCTGCGGCGCTTACGGCCTTAGCATTGATTGCAGCATACATTTCCCAGGTTAATATGATAGCGCCGTCCATGAGATTTAACTTGAGTATAACTAATCCTCCCGTTCTAGTAGGTTTGTTTATTGGTGCGATGTTACCATTTTTATTCGCTGCTTTGACTATGGAAGCTGTGGGTGAAGCTGCTCAAAGTATTGTGCATGAGGTGAGAAGGCAGTTCAAAGAAATAGCTGGGATTATGGAAGGGACTTCTGAACCAGATTACGCTTCGTGTGTAGATCTGTGTACAAAGTCTTCTCAAAGGCTTATGCTTCCTCCTGCTATTTTAGCCGTCGTAGTTCCGATAATCGTAGGATTGATACTGGGAGTCAATGGTGTAGCTGGCTTTTTAGCAGGGACAACTATAACAGGTTTCGTGCTTGCTATAATGATGGCGAATGCCGGTGGTGCGTGGGATAACGCAAAGAAGTATATTGAAAGCGGGAATTTGGGTGGCAAGGGGTCAGAGTCTCATAAAGCTGCAGTTGTCGGTGATACGGTTGGGGACCCATTCAAGGATACATCTGGACCTGCAATAAATATTCTTATAAAGCTTACATCTATTGTTTCAATAGTTTTTGCTGGGATTACTGTTATAATGCACTTAATTTAGTTATTTACAAACTAGAATAAATGTTATATAATATCTGAATGTACCCCGTTTCTCGGATTTGGAGTTTGGTTTTCCTTCTCTTAGATACGGGTAAAATAAGAAAGGTGTTGTAAAAATGGAAAAAGAAGAAAAACAGGAGTTTATGTCTAAGTACGCAGAACATGAGAATGACACAGGGTCAGCTAAGGTACAGATTGCTTTACTTACGAGGCGTATAAATAATTTGACTGAGCATCTAAAAAAGCATAAGAAAGACCATCATTCAAGGAGAGGGTTGTTGATGATGGTGGGTCGCAGGAGGAGCCTTTTGAACTATTTACAGCGTGTGGATATAGAAAAGTACCGTGGACTTATAGTAAACTTAGGTATCAGAAAATAGATTTATTGATAAGCAGGTGGCGGTAAGTTACCTGCTTATTTCTGTGTTTTTAGTATAAAATTTTAGTATTTTCTCGAGTAAAATATAGAGAACTAGAATTCGCTAGAGAGGTTATACTAAAGTTTTTAAAAAAATGAAGTTTTTTGGAGGGTATTTTAGATGACTCAGGGGCAGAGGAGTTTTGAGATTGAGCTAAACGGAGAAAAGTTAAAAGTAGAGGTGGGGAAACTCGCTAAACTTGCAAATGGATCCTGTTTAGTGCGTTATGGAGAAACAGTTGTAAGCGTGGCTGTTACAGCATCAAATGCAGCTAGAGAAGGAGTAGATTTTTTCCCGCTTTCTGTGGACTTCGAAGAAAAGCTTTATGCTGTGGGGAAAATCCCCGGATCATTTTCAAAAAGAGAAGGAAAACCGTCAGAAAAAGCTATTCTTACATCACGTTTAATTGATCGGCCAATAAGACCTTTGTTTCCGAGTGATATGAGAAACGATGTTTTGGTAAATTGTTTGCTTCTTTCCGCTAGTGAAGAGAATTCGTATGAAATAGCAGCTATGGTAGGAGTTTCTGTTGCTTTAAGTGTATCTGATATTCCGTGGAATGGACCCATTGCAGGGAGTTTAGTAGGCCTTGTAGACGGGGAGATAGTGATAAATCCAGGATCTGAACAAAGGAAAAATTCAAAACTTTCGCTTACAGTAGTTTCTAGTAAAGAAAAAATTTTAATGATAGAAGCTGGAGCCGATATAGTAGACGATGAAGTAATGTTTGATGCTATAATGCAGGGACACAAAACAAACCGTATTCTTGTTGATTTTATTGAAAAAATACAAAAAGAAATTGGGAAAGAAAAGTTTCAATATAAAACACATAAAACGAGTGCAGAAGTCTATCAAAAAGTGAGAGATTATGCAAAAGATTCGATAGAGTTGGCTTTAGATGAAAAAGATAAAAAGGAAAGAGAGAAAAAACTTGACAAAATTTCTGAAGGTTTGCAAGAACATTTTGCAGATGAAATAGAACCTGATGATATTAATGAGTCAATTTACAAAATAAAAAAAGAAACAGTGCGAAACTGGATTTTAAATGAAAAAAAGAGAGTTGATGGTAGAGCTCTTGATGATATAAGGGAACTTGATGCTGAAGTAGGTTTAATTCCAAGGGTACATGGATCAGGACTTTTTAGTAGAGGTTATACTCAAGTTTTGACAACTGTAACTCTAGGAGCTCCTGGGGATAAACAGACATTAGATGGGATAGAAACCCAAAAGTCTAAAAGGTATATTCATCATTATAATTTTCCGTCATACTCGGTTGGTGAAACTAGACCAAGTAGAGGTCCTGGTAGAAGGGAAATAGGTCATGGAGCTTTAGCAGAGAAAGCGCTTTTACCTGTGATCCCACCTGAAGATGAATTCCCTTACACTATAAGACTGGTTTCTGAAGTCATGTCTTCTAATGGATCGACATCGCAAGCTTCAGTTTGTGGATCCACTTTGGCATTAATGGATGCCGGAGTCCCAATTAAAGAAGCAGTTGCTGGGATTTCTTGTGGCCTTGTAAAAGAAAATGATAAGTGGGTTACTATGGTCGATATTCAAGGTATAGAAGATTTTTTTGGAGATATGGATTTTAAAGTAGCTGGGACTAAAAATGGTATAACAGCAATTCAAATGGATATAAAAATTGATGGTCTTGAACCGGAAATAGTAAAAGAGGCTTTGGAAAAAACTAAAAAATCAAGAGAAGTTATTTTGGATCAAGTTATGCTAAAAACAATTGAAAAACCAAGAGAAATTTTATCAGAGTATGCTCCCAAAATTTTATCTACTTCTGTTCCGGTCCAGAAAATAGGTGATATAATCGGATCTGGAGGTAAAATAGTCCAGAAAATTTGTAAAGATTACGGAGTTGATATAGACATAGAAGAAGACGGACGCGTTTTTGTTTTGGGGATGGATTTATTTAAATGTAAGGAAGCAATTCAATTTATAGAAAATTTAGTAAAAACTCCTGAACCTGGACAAGTATATAAAGGAAAGGTAACAAGAATTACTGATTTTGGTGCTTTTATAGAAATACTTCCCGGAAAAGAAGGGCTTTGTCATATATCTCAGCTTTCTAATAAACGAATCAATAAAGTTACGGATGTAATAAATATAGACCAGGAAATCGATGTTAGGGTTACTGATATAGACAGTAAAGGAAGAATAAATCTTGCACTTGTAACTTATATTTAATAAAAGTTTGAAATTATTTGGATTTTCAGTCTGATGAAAAAATCATAAACCTTAGAAACTATTTACTTTTATACTGAAAGTTAAGTTGTTTTTGTATCATATAAAGATTCTATATTTTATAGATAAAATTTTTATAAGGATTTCAGGTGAAAATAAAACTAAAAGTGGTACAAAATTGGGATTTTAGTAAGTTTGGAGATTTAAATTTAGTAATCTGCTGGAAGTTGAAATAGGGTTTTAAAATCAGTATTATTTAGGGGTATTGAATTTTTGGGGGAATATGGCTTTGTCGTACTGTGTGGAGTTAGGCGAATGGAGATCTGTTTTTGCGGTACCCTCGTCTGTTGTAGATAACCATATAAAACTAGTGGGATCATCTCAGCTAAAAGTTTTGTTGTGGATTTTAAGAAATGCAGATCGTGAATTTTCGGAAGAAGAGATTGCAAGTGTGATTTCTGTTCATAAAGAAGATGTAAAAGATGCTATAAATTACTGGGCTGAAACAGGAATATTGAAATTTGGAGCTTTGTCTTTCACTGAAAAGAAAATAGGAGACTCAGATAAATTTGAATCAAAATGCGAAGAAAAAGAAAAAATTAAAAAATCAAATTTTAGAACTGTTTCTAGAACTGTAAAACCAGATGGATCATATATAATAGAAAGAATAAAAGGATGCGAGGAAATTGCTTTTTTAATGCAGGAAGCACAAATTATACTTGGTAGGCCAATTTCTACTGGAGATAGTGCTGTTTTACTAACGCTTTTAGATAATGAAGGGCTGCCTATTGATGTTATATTAATGATTATGCAGTATGCAGTTGGAATTGGGAAAGGAAACATGAGGTACATAGAGGCTGTCGGTATTTCATGGGCTCAAGAGGAAATAGATACAATTGAAAAAGCAGAGAAAAAAATAAAATCTTTAAGTCAGGCTAGAAAAGCTTGGAAAAAATTTGAGCAAATTATAGGGTCAAGTCGCCAACCGAGTTCTAAAGAAGAGGAAGCTGTTAATAGGTGGTATAATATATGGGGGATAAATAGTGATATTGTTAGAGAAGCATACGAAATATGCATAAATTCAAACGGTAAATATGTTTTAAAATATATAGATAGCATAATTTCAAGATGGAGAAAGGATGGGATATTAACTTTAGACCAGATTAGATCGGGGAAAGATGTTTCTGATAAAAAAACTAAAAATTTTAGTAAAAAACCTTCATACAATATTGATGAGTACGAAAAATACAATATTTTTGATGAAATAAAGCTGGGAATGAACTATAAATGAAGCAAAAGAGAGAAATATACAAAATAGTAGAAAATAATTTCTATGAAATAAGAAAAAATGCACAAGATAGCTTAGAATTAAGGAGAGATCTTCTTTATAAGCGTTCTAGCAGAGCGAAAGAAATAGAAAAAGAGCTGGGCAATACTGCGATTAATGTTGCGCGTGCTGTCTTAAACGGAGCAGATTCTGTGAGTGAACTTAGAAATTTGAAAGTCAAGAATTCTCAGCTTCAGGAGGAACTTAAAAATATTTTAAAAGAGCTTGATCTTCCAGAAAATCATCTTGAAATTGAATATAAGTGCAAAATTTGTAAAGATGAAGGTTTTACAAACTCAAATATGTGTAGTTGTATGAAAAATATGATAAAAAAAGAAATTTATAATGAAATAAACAAATTATCCCCATTAAATTTATCTACATTTGATAGTTTTTCGTTAGATTACTATTCTGATGAGCCAATTTGTAATTCAGTTCAGTCTCCTCGAGAAAGAATGTCAATAATATATCGTTTTTGCATGGAGTACGCGAAAAAATTCAGCAAAAATTCACAAAATATACTTATGCGTGGTTCAACAGGGTTGGGGAAAACACACCTTTCTCTAGCTATTGCAAATGAAGTTATTGAAAAAGGATTAGGTGTGATATATATTTCAGCCCCGAACATGGTTTCGCAGCTGGAAAAAGAAAAGTTTAAAGGTGTAGAATTTTTTTCAGGTAGTGAGGAATATTTTGTTAATTGTGACTTAATAATTATAGATGATCTCGGTACGGAATTTTCAACACAGTTTTCAAATTCAATGATATATAATATAGTAAATTCTAGAATTTTGATGTCAAAACCAACAATAATTAGCACAAATTTGACTATAAAAGAACTGGAACAAAATTATACAGAAAGAATGGTTTCTAGGATAATGGGGGAGAATATTCGGTTAGAATTTATAGGTGAAGATATAAGGCAGAAAAAAAGATACAAAAAATCTTTTAATTAGATAGAGATTTTAATCAAGATTAGACAGTAATAATTTGATGGAATTGAGAGTAATATTAAAAAGAATGTTCAAAAGGTGTAGGATGAAAAATGATATATAATTATTTAAAAAAATTGATAATAAGAGTGCAAAATCACAAAATATGACAAAGCTTATTGACAATAGACTTGTGAAGTGATATGATGGTGCATATTGTGGTTCATCGAGGCTTTTTGGACCTATCATCTTTAATAAGGGAGCATAGCTCAGCTGGTTAGAGCGCTTGCCTTACAAGCAAGAGGTCACAGGTTCGAGCCCTGTTGTTCCCACCATTTGTGGCCCGGTAGTTCAGTTGGTTAGAACGCTAGCCTGTCACGCTAGAGGTCGACGGTTCGAGCCCGTTTCGGGTCGCCACGTTTTCGCCTTTGTAGCTCAGTCGGTAGAGCAGAGGACTGAAAATCCTCGTGTCGATGGTTCGATTCCATCCGAAGGCACCATTTGGGCGGATGTAGCTCACCTGGTAGAGCGCCACCTTGCCAAGGTGGAGGTAGCGAGTTCGAGCCTCGTCATCCGCTCCATTTGTGTGTTACGGCGCCATAGCCAAGTGGTAAGGCAGAGGTCTGCAAAACCTTTATTCCCCAGTTCAAATCTGGGTGGCGCCTCCAGACGCGAATGGAGTGTGTTATTTTTTATCAGAGATTGCCCTTGTGTTCCTAAGGCTTTTTTGTTGTTGGCTTAAATTTTGGTGTAGTGTGTTTCGGTGTAAGCCTGGTGGTTTTGGTAGGGATATAGAATCGGTCAGTATTCTGTTTGTGGTATTTAGTTTGAAAAGGATATTGTGTTAAAGTTGGGTTTTTGTTGGTTTAGAGTTTTTTCGAGGGGGAAGTTAGGTTTATTATGAGGGGAGAAAACTCATATTGAAAAGGACGAATAAAGGAATTTTATTTGTTTTGTCTGGTCCGTCGGGAATAGGAAAGGGTACGGTTGTTAGATGTCTTGCGGAGAGAACAAAAAATCTTGTACTGTCGACGTCTGTGACGACTAGGAGCCCTAGGGTTGGTGAGAAAGACGGTGTCGATTACTTTTTTCGCACAAGGGAAGAGTTTGACAAAATGGTGAAAAATTCTGAGTTTTTAGAGTACGCTGAATATTGTGGTAATTTTTATGGAACACCGAAGTCGAATTTGTTTAGTTTGATCAATGATGGGAAGGATGTTTTACTGGAAATAGAGGTTAAAGGTGGGTCTCTGGTAAAGAGCCGGTTTCCAGGGTCGGTTACTATTTTTGTTTTGCCTCCGTCTATGGATATTTTGAGGAGGAGGCTTATGGATCGCGGGTCAGAGAGTCAAGAAGCGGTTGAAAACAGACTCAGAAAGGCAGAAAAAGAGATTAGTTTTGCTCCGAGTTATGACTATATTGTTACGAATGATTGTCTGAGTAAATGTGTGGATGATGTTGTTGAAATTATACATGTTGAACATATGAAATCCAAGAATTGTAGCATTTTTTAGGAAAAGGTGATATGAGTGGGCGAGGTTTTGTCGATTGATGATATGCTTAGTGGGAAAAAGAGTAAGTATGCTTTAGCTGTAGCGGTTGCGAAGAGGGCTAGAGAAATTACTGACGAGAAGTGTATGAGAGGCGAAATTATTGATGAAAAGCCTGTAAATATGGCTGTTAGAGAGTTTAAGGAGCATAAATACGATATTGTGGGTCCGGACTGTGACGTATAAAAGTTTTAGCCTTGAGATGTTGATATATGGAAATTTTTGAAAGTTCAAATTACTAAAATGGTCGTTAAAATAGCTGTAGATAAGGTAAGATATAGTTTCGATACTCTTTATTCGTACGAAGTTAAACAGTCTCTTCGTGATAAAGTTTTTATAGGTGCCAGGGTTATTGTACCGTTCGGGAATGCAAATAGTAAAAGAGTAGGAGTCATTTTAGAGATAGCAAAAATGAATGATCAAGACAGAGGGCTTAAAAGTATCTATGCTGTGGTTGATGAGAGTGCAGTTTTGACTGATGAGATGATGTTTCTAGCAGAGTCCATGAAAAAAAGTTGTTATTGTACATTTTTTGATGCAGTTAAGTCTATGGTTCCTTCTATTAGAAACTTAAGGTTTGAGAAAACGCTCAAATTGAGTGAAAAAATAAGTGATTTTTTTGAAAATGATCTAGGTGAGAAAGAAAAGTTTTTGGTCGCTTTGATTCGAGAAAATGGTGGGGAATTGAAGGGAAAAAAGCTGAAAGATCTAGAGAAAAATTATAAAAAGTTCATAAGTAAGCTGGAAACTATAGGAGTTTTATTTATTGATTATGTCGAAAAAAATGTTGTTAGAGAGAAAAAATTTAAGTATTTAAGGTTTAATGAAAGTTTCAGCTTTAAACTGACAGAGAAGCAGAGAAATGTAGTTGATTTTGTAAGAAATAAAGGAAAAGCAACAGTAAAAGAGATAACTTATTTTACTGGTAGGTCGGAAAGTACCATAAATACTTTGATTAAGAAGGGAATTTTAGAAAGTTTTGATCAGGAGACAGATTTTGAGCAAAGAGGAAACTGTTTTAAGACGGAAAAAAGAGAAATAAATTTAACATCAGCTCAAAGCAAGGTGTATAATGATCTTAAGAGATTTTTAGATGAACAAGGGTATCACACGTCTTTAGTCAAGGGTATAACTGGCAGTGGAAAGACCATGGTTATTTTGCGTCTTGTTGATTCGGTGGTGGAGTCGGGGAAAAGTGTAATATTTATGTTGCCTGAAATTGCACTAACTGAACAGGTGATCTCGATATTTAGGGAACGATACGGGGAAAATATAGCTGTAATTCATAGTGCCCTTTCTGATAAGGAAAGACTAAAAGAATTTAACAGAATAAAAAATCGAGAAGTAAATATAGTTATAGGTACGAGAACGGCAGTTTTTGCTCCAGTTTCGAATCTCGGTCTTGTCGTTATAGATGAAGAGCACGAAACTACATATAAATCAGAAGCATCACCTAGATTTCACGCAAGAGACATTGCTATTTTAAGATGTAGATATAATAAGTGTATGCTTGTTTTAGCGTCAGCGACCCCTTCAGTTGAAAGTTACTTTTTAGCTAAATCGGGAGTATATTCTCTTAGCACTTTAAACTGTAGATATGGAACTGCTATTTTACCTAAAACAGAAATTATCGATATGAATACAGAAATTATAAACGGTAATACAACTATTTTCAGTCAAAGGTTAATAGATATGATAGAGGAAGAAATGAATAAAGGTAGACAATCTATTCTTCTTCTAAACAGGCGAGGATATAGTACGTTTGTTAGGTGTAAAGATTGTAGAGAGTCGATAATTTGTCCAAACTGTAACATAACATTAAACTATCATATAGCAAATTCGAGACTTATGTGCCATTATTGTGGATATTCTGAGATTTATTCGGGCAAATGTCCAAAATGTCAAGGATTTAGTATGGTTTGCAGTGGCGTGGGGACTCAAAAAGCTGAAAAACAGATAAAAGAAATTTTCCCAAATTCAAGAGTTCTTCGTGTTGATGCCGATACAAAAGATTTAAACAGTGAATCAGAAAGTATGTTTAATAAATTTTCAGAAGGTAAGTATGATATAATGATTGGGACACAAATGGTTGCGAAAGGATTTAATTTTCCAAACGCTACTTTAGTTGGAGTTTTATCAGCTGATCAAGCTTTATACGGTGGTGACTTTAGAAGTTACGAAAGAGCATTTTCGCTTATTACTCAAGTTGTAGGTCGCTGCGGTAGAGGAAAATATGAAGGGAAAGCTGTTATACAAACATTTACTCCGGAAAACCCAGTTATATATTTAGCTGCAAAGCAAAGTTATGAAGATTTTTATAAAGAGGAAATCGAAGTAAGAAAAGCAATGTTGTATCCACCTTTTTCTAGCATATGCTGTATAGGTTTTGTTGGTAAAATAGAAAAAAATGTTTTTTGCGTAAGTAAAGATTTTTTTGAAAAGCTTAAGAGTTTGGTTTCTGGAAAATTTAAAAATCTTCCTCTCAGGATATTTAAACCTTCTGCAGCTCTTGTAAGTAAAACTTGCGGAAATTATAGGTATAGAATTATTTTAAAATGCAAAAATGACAAAGATTTCCGTAGAATGATGTCTGAGTTTATGGTATTATATGAGAAGGAAGCAAATTCAAAGGGAGTTAACGTCTTTGTTGATATGAATCCTAGTTTTATTGTTTAATAAAGGATGTGAGAGATATGGCTCTTAGAAGTATAGTTACAGATGGGGATCCAGTGCTCAAGAAAAAGTGCCGAGAAGTTACTGAATTTGATGACAGGTTAGGCCAATTACTGGATGATATGGCCGAAACTATGTATAATGCTAAAGGGGTAGGCCTTGCAGCTTCTCAGATTGGGGTACTTAGACGTGTGGCAGTTGTCGATGTGGGTGATGGTTTGATAGAACTTGTAAATCCGGTTATTACAGAGACAGATGGTGAGCAGAAAACTCCGGAAGCGTGCTTGTCTTTTCCAGGAAGAAGTGCAATAACTTTGCGTCCCAGATTTGTAAAAGTAAAAGCGCAAGACAGAAATGGTCAGTATTTTGAAATGTCAGCTCAAAACTTAAAAGCAAAAGCTTTTTGCCACGAAATAGATCATTTAGATGGGATATCTTTTTTGGAAAGAGCAGTTTTGGGATAAGTATGGAAAAAGATTGATTTTCTTTATAAAAAAATTAGTTTAAGCGGGAGAAAAGAGTAAATGGGTATAAGAAATGTGGTGTTTGAAGGGGACCCAATACTGCTTAAAAAGTGCAGGGATGTTACTGAGTTTGGAGAGCATCTAGGAATGCTTTTAGACGATTTAAGGGAGACAATGGATTCACTGAATGCATACGGAATTTCTGGGCCACATGTCGGAATACTTAGACGAATAGTAACTCTAAGATTAAAAGATAAACTTATAGAGGTAGTAAACCCGGAAATTGTAAAAAGGGAAGGAATTCAGATAAAATTTGAATCTAGTGTTTCCAGCCCCGGGCAAAGAATAAAAACAGTAAGGCCTATGGATGTGGTAGTGCGAGGTAACGATAGGTATGGCAATATAATTGAAGTTTGTGCAAAAGGTTTAATGGCGATGGTTTTGTGCCAGGGAATTGATCAGACTAATGGAATTTTTTTCAAATCTAGTGCAGCGTCAATTTTTGGATATTAACGAATCTAGAAGTTTTTAGAGGTGGTTAGCTTTGCGTGTTGTTTTTATGGGAACGCCCGACTTTGCAAACAGTTCTCTTAAAGAGTTAATTAAGGAAAACTACGAAGTAGTTGCAGTTTTTGCTCAGCCAGATAAATTAGTTGGACGAAAACAGATATTAACTATGCCAGTGACAAAAATTACAGCGAATGAAAACGGCATTCCAGTTTATCAGATAAAAAGTCTAAAAACATCTGAAGCTGAAGAGATAATAAAAGAACTTAGTCCAGACGTTATAACTGTAGTAGCTTACGGAAAGATTTTGCCAAAAAATATTATTGATATTCCTAAATTTGGCTGTGTAAATGTTCACGGATCTGTTTTACCAAAATACCGCGGAGCGGCTCCAATTCAGTGGAGTATAATAAATGGAGACACTGAAACTGGAGTTACAACGATGCTTATAAATGAGGGACTCGACACAGGAGACGTACTGCTTTCTGAAAAAATAAAGATAAATGAAGATGATACATCTGGGGATCTTTTTTTAAAGATGGCAGATGTAGGGTCAAAACTTTTAGTGAAAACTTTAAGAGGGCTGGAAGAGAGGTCGATAATTCCTAAAAAGCAGGGAAAGTGTACTTTTTTTGCTCCCGAACTTGATAAATCAATGGCGCTTGTTGATTTTAAGAAGACAGCAAAAGAAATTAATAATTTAGTAAGAGGGCTAAATCCTTGGCCCGTAGCATATACTAAAATTAATAATAAAAACTTGAAAATTTATAAATCGAAAGTGATACAAAATATAAGCGGAATACCCGGTCAAATTTTAAGTTTAGATCCTTTTATAGTTGCGTGTGGGGACGATGATGCTTTAGAATTAAAAGAAGTTCAGATAGAGGGTAAAAAAAGAATGGATAGCAAAGCATTTGTTAGAGGATTTAAGTTTAAGGAAGGAATAATTTTAGGGGGAGAAGGCTAATGTATGGGTTTTATTATTACGACTATACCTACTTTTTGTATGTGATTATAACAATGGCGGCTTCTATGTATGCCCATTTCAGGGTCCAAAGTGCGTTTAATAAATATTCAAAAATTTTTTGCGAAAAAGGGTTAACTGGAGCAGATGCAGCAAAGGAAGTTTTGGCAAATGGTTCTGTTTCAGGAGTTTCTATCGGGAAAGTAGGTGGTTATCTAAGCGATCATTTTGATCCCAGAAACAACAGCATAAGTCTTTCAGAGAGTGTTTATTCAAGCAATTCTATTTCAGCTATTGGAGTTGCAGCTCACGAAGCAGGTCACGCAGTTCAACATGCAAGGGGATACATGCCTATAAAAATTCGACAAGCTTTAGTTCCGGTTACTCAATTTGGGTCTGGCATTTCGGTTCCTTTAATACTTTTGGGGCTTTTGCTTCCAGTTCAGTATAGTTTCATAGTAAATATAGGAATATTTTTGTTTAGTTTAGCAGTTTTGTTTCAGCTCGTTACTCTTCCTGTTGAATTTGATGCAAGTAGTAGAGCACTTGATGCATTAAAAAGTACAGAAATTTTAAGTGATAAAGAACTCAAAGGAGCTAAAAAAGTTTTAGATGCAGCGGCATTGACTTATGTAGCAGCAGCATTTACCTCGGTTATGTCACTTATTCGTTTGCTTCTGATAGCAAGGCGTAGAAGATAAGATTTAAGTTGTAGAGCTAAATTTGGAAATTTCTAAGTAATATATATGTTTAAAACCAAAATCGATTCATATGTTTGAAAAGTATTAGTTTGCTGGTCGAATTTTTAATTTAAGAAGAGCTTTTAGTCCAGAAGAAATGAGATTTTTAATTAGAAAAAACTTTTTCCTGTATCTATGCTTGAGATATAGGAGGAAGTTTTATATAATTCTTTAGTGAATTTAAGGTTTACCTGGAGGAACTATTTATGAAAATTATAGTTTTGTCCGCAACGACCGGTGGTGGACATATGAGAGCGGCAGAAGCAATAAAAAGCTATTTGTCCAGTTTTGGTAGCGATGTTTTAGTTTTAGATACGATCGAATACATAAACCCGATTTTGAACAGAACGATAACTGAAGGGTATGAATATTTAGCAAAAAAAAGGCCAAATATCTATAAAGTGATGTATGAAACTACAAATAAAAAGAAAATTACACGAGCAATTACAAAAATAAATAGTTTAATCAGCAAAAAACTGATCCCTTTAATCAATGATTATAAACCGGACATAGTCATAACTACTCATCCATTTTCTACAGAAATGGTTTCAAAACTTAAATCAGAAAAACTAGTAAACATTCCGATAATTTGTATCATGACCGATTATGCTCCCCACAGAACGTGGATTAATGACGATGTGGATGCGTATGTGGTTGCGAATGAAGAAATGATAGAAGGTATGTACGATATGGGAGTACCTCATTTTAAAATATATCCATACGGTATCCCAATAGATGGGGGATTTTATGCAAAAAAAGATAAAGCAATAGTTCTAAGGCAAATGGGTCTAGACCCCTCTATTCTGACAATTTTAATTATGGCGGGGAGTTTCGGTGTAAAAAATATACTTGAAATCTATAAAGAAATTTTAGACATCTCAATTAATTTTCAAATTATAGTTATAACTGGACGAAATGAAGAGCTTTATGATTCTATAGAGCAAATTGTACACGGAACGAAGGTGAAGGGAACTTTTCTTGAAAGTGTAAAAAATTTAGTTTTTTCCTTAAAAGAAAATATATTTAAGAGAAAAGAAAACAAAAAATCTGATAAATCTAGCAGTAAAAAAAATAAATTCAGAGATATTCATCGTGCAAATACAAGAATAATTTATTTTACTAGTGAAGTTGATAAGTATATGAAAACAGCGGATTTAATAATAACAAAACCGGGAGGACTCACTATTACAGAAGCACTTGCATGTAATATTCCAATGGCGATTTTTGATGCAATACCAGGGCAAGAAGATGAAAACGCTGATTTTTTAGTAAGCAAAAATATGGCCATAAGGTTAGAAAAAGGTGAAAAAGGAGCAAAATCAATAAAGGATTTACTAGAATGTTCAGGGAAATTGGAATCTATGAAGTCATCATGTAAAACGTTTGATAAATCCGATTCACTTAAAAAGATAAAAAATTTAATTGAAAGAATTTACAAAAATTCAAAGTAAAAAATTTAAGAAAAATTAGTTTGTTTGAAAATGTTTATTATGCATGTTAGAATGTTCGGTGTAGATTAGAATCGGGTTTTAGATAGAGGTGGCGGTAATTGGAAGAAGAAATTAAACAGAAGGGGAAAGCTTACGTTCCATTATTTTTTTTGATGGTATTTATAGTTATTTGTATTGTTATAGGTTATATTTTACTCGAACAAAAAGATAAATCGTTTACAAGTACATCTATGGGAATGGGAGTTCAAGTGCATCAGATGATTTGTGGAAGTGACGCACAAGAAGCCGTTAAAAAAGTTAAAGAAAAAATAGAAGAACTGGAAAATAAAATTTCATATGATATTTCTGAATCCGATATAGATAGGATTAACAGTGGAGCTGGTGAAAAATGGATAAAAACCAGCAAAGAAACTTTGGACGCTCTTGATAAATTTATGAATATCTCGAAAAAAAGTAAAATGACACTCGATCCGACAGTTTTACCACTTGTTTCTATATGGGGATTTGACCTTAATATGGTAAAAAATCCGGATCAAGAAGCAATAACAAGCGCGATAGAAAATATTGATTATCGGGAAATAAAGATAAATTACGATGTAGGTCGTGTAAAGATCAATAATAAAAATAGTTCTATAACTTTGAAACAAATTGAAAAAGGCATAGCTTGTAGTGCAGCAATTGAAATATATAAAGGACTTAGGATTGATTATGGAGTTGTATCGGTAGGTGGAACTGTAGGTGTTTTTGGGGAAAAACCAGATAATTCCCTTTGGAAAATATCAGTTATGGATCCGTTTGTCTGGGAAAAAGAAGACACAAGGGTAGCCCATTTAAAAATAGAAGATGGATATGTCTCAACATTCGGGCTTAGTCTGGATAAAGTAAATATAAATGGTACCCAAAAAAATAAAATTTTAGATATTAGAACTGGGTATCCACCTGAAAATGATATAGCACTTGTAAGTGTAATTCATAGTGATGCAGTTGTGGCAAATGCTTTGTCTCAAGTTTGCTGTATTTTAAATAAAGAAGAATCTATCGAAATTTTAAACTATTACGGAGCGGAAGCTGTTTTTGTTTACGAAGATAAAAGCATATATGTTACCCCGAATCTGAAAGAAAGATTTAGTATTATTGATAATTCTTACATTTTAAAACAAGAAGATGTTTAGTATTTTTGTAAAGGTTTATGGTTTAAATGTAAATGACTTTTAATCTTTTCTCTTCGTGTTTTTTCTGTAGTCGAGGTAGTTTTGCAGTATTATAGTGGCTGAAACGGTATCGATTATATTTTTTCGCTTTTTACCTCGAGTGTTTGTTTCATTTAAATTCGCGGAAGCACTAACAGTAGTTAAGCGTTCATCCCAAAGTTTTATTTCTAAATCTGTATATCTTTTTAAGGTTTTGCAAAACACATTTGCATTTTTTGAACTTTCTCCAAAAGTTCCGTCCATATTTTTTGGAAGTCCAACTATAATGAGCTGAGCTTTTCGAGAAAAAGCTAACTCAGCTACTTTTTTTGCTAGAATTTCTCTATTTTTTTCAACTATTAAGCTCAGAGGAAAAGCTAAAATCTCAGACTTATCGCATATTGCAAGGCCGGTTCTAACTAATCCTAAATCAACTGAAATTATAATCATTTTTTGTTCATCCTTTTGTGGAAGGTAGGTTCCCCTATAAATTATATATATAAGATATAAAGTTTTTTCAATAGATTATGTTTACAATTAATTTACAAATTTGATGTTGACATGGGAGGCAAATGATGATAAAGTATATTATGTTAGCACTCAACAGGGGAGACTGCTAATTCCCTATAAAAGAGGTGAAAGAGGTGAATTTTGGAGAAAGAAAACGTAAAATTTTATCTATAATTATCAAAAAACACATTGAATCTGGAACTCCTATAGGTTCTAAAACTGTATGTCAGGCTCTTGATATATCAGTTTCTTCCGCTACAGTTAGAAATGAAATGGCGGAACTTTCAGATTTAGGGTATCTTGACCAGCCGCACACTTCTGCTGGGAGAACCCCTTCTTACTTAGGGTACAGGATGTATGTAAACAGGCTGATGAGATCTACTGGAATTTCTAGCGAAGAAAAAAATTTTATAGATGGAGTGCTTTGTTCAGCTGCAGAAAATCCAGAACAGTTGCTTAATGAAACAGCTAGATTACTTTCAAGGATTACGAATTTCACAGCGGTTTTAACTGCTCCACCGAGCTATGAAGCCAGGGTTCGGGACGTAAAGTTTATAATAACTGGAAAACATACTGCTATGCTGGTTTTGATGACAACGACTGGAACTGTTCAAAATAAGCTATTTAGGTGTAGCTATAACATAACAGAAGAGTTGGTTGAAGCTTTTGAAAAACTTGTTAACGAAAAATTTAAGGGGAAACTTCTAAGGGATATAAATCCCGAGTCCATGAATATGGTAGTTTCTAAGAAAAGTGATCTGTTTGTTCTTATGTCACCTGTTTTAAATGCTCTTATGGAGGCGTCAAGAGAGGCTTTAGAAATTCAGATAAAAACTTCTGGAGAAGCGAATTTACTTAGAACGAGTGAACTTACTCCTAGCGACGTAATACAGGCGTTTAAGTTTTTAAGAGATAAAGACGAGGTTTTGAAGATACTTTTTTGCCGAGAAAGAGGTATAAATGTTTTGATAGGTGAAGAGGATCTGGGATCTGGACTAGAAAATGTCAGTATGATAACAGCCAGGTATAGTGTGGACGGGAGGTCAGGAGCAATGGGAATTGTGGGGCCACTTAGAATGGACTATGAAAGTTTAGTGTCTAAGATAGACTATTTATCTGGGGCTGTGGGGGGATGGCTAGAAAGGATTCTTGAAATAGAAACGTAAATATTAAAATTTTTATTTTAGAAGGGGAGCTTTCAATTGGAATTTGATGAAAAAATATCTGAAACAAGTTTAGAAGATGATTTGGAAGAAAGCGCTGTAGAAGAAAATAAATATGATGAAGAAATTCTAAATCTTCAAAATGAACTTGCAGAGTGTAGGGAAAAGTTTATGAGGACGGCAGCTGAATACGATAACTTTCGCAAAAGAACAGAAAAAGAAAAACTTCAAATCTATTCAAATGCTACGTCAAAAGCCATTTTAAGTATTTTACCGGCAATAGACAGTCTAGAAATGGCAGAGAAATCAGCAGAAGGGGGGAGTGAAGACTACAAAAAAGGATTTTTGATGGTAAAAGCTCAGTTTAATGAAGCTTTGAAATCGCTTGGGGTTGAACCCTTTGGGGAAGTAGGAGATGAATTTAATCCAGATCTTCATAACGCGGTTTCGCATATAAAAGATGAAGATAATGAAGGGGAAAATTTAGTTTCTGAGGTTTTTCAAAAAGGTTATAAATTACAAGAAAAGGTTATACGGCACGCTATGGTGCAAGTTACAAACTAAAAAATAAATAGATTAAAATATCAGGAGGAATGAAAATGGCTAAAATAATAGGGATAGATTTAGGGACAACAAATTCATGTGTATCGGTTATAGAAGGAGGAGAACCGGTAGTAATCGCAAATGCAGAAGGAACTAGAACAACACCTTCGGTGGTTGCTTTTTCTAAAACTGGAGAAAGAATGGTCGGTCAAGTTGCAAAACGTCAAGCAGTTACAAATCCAGATAGAACTGTGATTTCAATAAAAAGAGAAATGGGAACTGATTACAAAGTTAGAATAGATGATAAATCCTATTCTCCTCAGGAAATTTCTGCGATGATTCTACAAAAATTAAAAGCGGATGCTGAATCTTACCTCGGGGAGACTGTTCGTGAAGCTGTCATTACAGTTCCAGCTTACTTTACAGATGCTCAAAGGCAAGCAACAAAGGACGCTGGAAAAATCGCAGGGCTTGATGTTAAAAGAATTATAAATGAACCGACCGCAGCAGCGCTTTCTTATGGAGTTGACAAGGAAAACGATCAAAAAGTTATGGTATATGACCTTGGAGGAGGAACTTTCGATGTTTCGATTATTGAAATGGGTGACGGAGTTCAAGAGGTTTTAGCGACGGCTGGAAACAATAGACTTGGAGGAGACGATTTTGACCAAAGAATAATTGATTGGATGATTAGCTCTTTCAAAGCGGAATCTGGAATAGATCTTAGAAACGATAAAATGGCAATGCAAAGGCTTAAAGAAGCGGCTGAAAAGGCTAAGATTGAGCTTTCCGGCGTAACATCTACTGCTATTAATCTTCCGTTTATTACAGCGGATGCTTCCGGGCCAAAACATCTAGATTTAAATCTTACAAGAGCCAAGTTTAATGAGTTGACTTCTGACCTTGTTGAAAAAACGATGGCGCCTGTCCGTCAAGCTCTTTCGGATTCAGGTCTTTCAATTTCTCAAATAGATAAAGTTCTTATGGTCGGTGGTTCGTCTAGAATTCCAGCAGTTCAAGATGCTGTAAAAGATTTTATTGGGAAAGAACCGTTTAAAGGTATAAATCCGGATGAATGTGTTGCGATCGGGGCAGCAATTCAAGGTGGGGTCCTGGGAGGAGATGTACAAGGTTTACTTCTTTTAGATGTAACTCCACTTTCACTCGGAATTGAAACTATGGGTGGGGTTATGACTAAAGTTATAGAAAGAAATACAACTATCCCAACTAAAAAAAGTCAGGTTTTCTCAACTGCGGCAGATGGCCAAACTCAAGTTGAAGTTAATGTTTTGCAAGGTGAGCGTGAATTTGCACGCGACAATAAACAGTTAGGTCTGTTTAAACTTGACGGAATTGCTCCAGCTCCAAGGGGAGTACCTCAGATTGAAGTCACTTTTGACATCGACGCTAATGGTATAGTAAATGTCAGCGCAAAAGACCGCGGAACTGGAAAAGAACAACATATCACTATTACATCTAGTACAAATATGTCGAAAGATGATATAGATAAAGCTATAAAAGATGCCGAAGCATATGCAGCTGAAGATAAAAAACGTCGTGAAGAAATAGATTCGAAAAATGAAGCTGAAAATCTTTGCTATTCTGTAGAAAAGCTTTTGAAAGATTCCGGTGACAAAATTGAGTCCGTTGATAAAGAAAATCTTGAGAAAAAAGTTTCAAGTTTGCGCCAAGCAATCTCTGGAAACAATGTTGAAGAAATAAAAAATGGTCGAGAAGATTTACAAAAGCTTATGTTCGAGGTATCTACAAAACTTTATCAAAAATCAGCTCAAGACCAAGCTTCTGGTCAAACTGAAAATGCTGGAGCGGGAGAAAATACCGCAGGAGGAGAAAAGGTTTACGATGCCGACTTTAAAGATGTTGACAGTGATAAAAAGTAAAATTTGTAGGAAAACGTTTAGAGTTAGGAGTTTGTCTAATTTACAGCAAAGGATTTAGTGAGGCTGTTTGATATAAAATTTTTGTGGAAGGAGATGAATACACTTGGCAGAAAAAAGAGATTTTTATGAAGTCTTAGGGCTAAGTAAAAATGCTTCTGATGATGAAATTAAAAAATCTTATAGAAAACTTGCAAAAAAATATCATCCAGACCTCAACCCCGGGAATAAAGAGACGGAAGCTAAGTTTAAAGAAGTAAGTGAAGCTTATGAGGTTCTGTCAGATAAAAGTAAAAAGGCTAATTACGATAGATTCGGTCATGCTGGAGTTGATCCCTCTTATTCAGAAGGAGCTGGTGGGTACAGTTATTCGGGAGCGGGTCCGTTTAGCGAAGGCTTTGACATAAATGATATATTTAGTAATATTTTTAACGGATTTGAAGGGTTTGGTCAAAGATCTGGTAGAAACAGTCAAAATGCTTCAAGAAGAGGATCAGATATCGAAACAGTTATAAATATCACTTTTGAAGAGGCAGCAAAAGGGTGTGTAAAAAAAGTAGCGTACCAAAGGATAGATATTTGTAGTCAATGCAACGGTAGTGGAGCGAAAGATGGAGCTACCCCGATAGTTTGTCCGCTTTGTAAGGGCTATGGTCAAGTTACGATAAGTCAGAAAACTCCTTTTGGTATTATGCAGACTACAAGAACATGTGACAGATGCAGAGGGGCAGGAAAAGTTATCGATAATCCATGTCATGTTTGCCGTGGCGACGGAAGGGTTAGAACTAATAAAACGGTTGAAATAAATGTTCCAGCTGGGGTGGATAATGATCAAGTTTTAAACGTAAGAGAACATGGAAACGCTGGGGCAAATGGCGGTAAATTTGGTGACTTACATGTGTTTGTAAACGTAGGGTCTCATCCAATATTTAAGAGAAAAGGCAGTGATATAATATGTGAAATGCCAATTACTTTTACTCAAGCGGCACTTGGAGCAGATGTTACAGTTCCAACTTTAGATGGAAAAGTAGAGTATCATTTGCATGCGGGAACTCAGCCAGGCGATATGTTTCGTCTAAAAGGTAAAGGAATTCCTAATATTCACGGGCGCGGTCGAGGGGACCAATTTGTAAAAGTAAACATAGAGATTCCAAAAGGTCTTTCAAACGAGCAAAGGGAAGCTTTGAAAAAATTTGAGGAGATAACAAATGAAAAGAATTATCAAAAAAGGAAAGGATTTTTTGATAAGATAAAAGAGATTTTCGGATAAAAAGTTTATTCTAAAAACGCTTTTTTTAAAGTAGATATGACTTTTTTCTCGATTCTTGAGACGTATGAACGGGATATACCAAGCCTTTTTGCAACTTCGCGCTGAGGCAAGGATTTTATCCCGTTTAGTCCGTATCTTAGAGAAATTATAATTCTTTCTCTTGGCGTTAAGTGTGATATACAGAATTTGTTTAACTTATCTATATTGATTTTTGTTTCTACAGTGTCGGAAACAGATTCATCTGTAGCGATTGTATCTATCAGTGTTAGAGTATTTCCATTTTTATCAGTTTCTATAGGTTCGTGAAGGGATAAATCAAGAGAAGTCTTTTTTGTATTTCTAAAGTGCATTAAGACTTCGTTTTCTATACATCTGGAGGCGTAACTTGAAAGCTTAGTTTTCTTAGATCCGTCAAATGTGTTTATCGCTTTTATAAGTCCTATAGTCCCTATAGAAATTAAGTCATCTTGGTCAATTTTTGAACTATGATATTTTTTAGTTATATGAGCTACAAGTCTTAGATTATGTTTTATTAATTTTTCGCGAGCATTTTTGTCACCTTGACTTAAAAGATCTATGTACTTTTTTTCCTCTTTTTGAGACAAAGGTTTAGGAAACACATTAGGTGAGATTACGTGCAGTATAAAAAAAGCTAAACTGCTTAATATAGACTGAATTTCGAGAAAAAACAAAGAAATCACCAACTAAAATTTATTTTTATTAGAATTTTATTCATGCTGTTTGGATATTGTTACATTAACTTTCTAGATTTATAATTAAAATTGTTTTTTTTTAACAGATTGATTCCTAATTTGAGAAGTATTATGGATACTTTTGTTATCTAGTGTTATAATTAGACTTAGAATATACCTTGAGGTGAAATTAATGAATATATGGCACGATATAGACTATAAACTTGTAACCCCTGAAAAATTTATGGCCGTAATTGAAATTCCTAAAGGAAGCAAAACCAAATATGAGCTTGATAAGAATACAGGGATGTTAAGACTTGATAGAATACTTTATACGTCTACACATTATCCAGCAAGTTATGGCTTTATACCTAGGACTTATGGTGATGATTTAGATCCACTGGATGCTTTAGTCTTATGTTCCCAGCACATCTATCCAATGACTTTAGTTGAATGTCATCCCATCGGGGTAATAACTATGATTGATAGCGGTAGCCGTGACGAAAAAATAATTTGTGTACCGACAAGTGATCCAAACTACAATACATACACTGACATATCACAGTTGCCGGACCATATTTTTGAAGAAATGAAACACTTTTTTTCAGTCTATAAAAATTTAGAAAATAAACATACAGCGGTCGACGGTGTAATGGGACGTAGTACAGCAGTAAAAATTATTTCTGAGGCGATAAAAGCTTACAACAAAAAATTTCAGATGCTAACAGAATAAGATTATTTAAGGGGTGTGATTTAGAATTTTACAGTTTGAAGAGATAAAACTTGATTTAGATGAATTAAAATCAAAGATAAAAAATTTAGAAGAAGCTCTAGGAATAACTGAACTTAAAAGTGATTTACCTGAACTAGAAAAAAAGACAATTGATCCTGATTTTTGGAATTCAGCTGATGAATCTAAAAAAATATTAAATAAAATAAGTTCCATAAAATCTAAAATTTCAAAATATGAAAATTTGAAAACAAAATATGAAGATTTGTGTACACTTGTAGATTTAGCAGATGAAGAACAAGAATTGTCTTTGTTAGATGAGTTAAAATCTCAATTAAAGGAGATATCCTGCGATTTAGAGGAGCAAACTTTGTCGACCTTTCTTACAGGTGAATATGATTCTGAAAATGCTATACTTAATTTTCATTCTGGAGCGGGTGGAACTGAAGCTCAAGATTGGGTAGAGATGCTTTGTCGTATGTATACACGATGGGGAGAAAAGCACGGATTCAAAGTTAAAATGTTAGATTTTTTAGACGGTGAAGAAGCAGGTCTTAAAAGTGCGTCTATACTTATTGAAGGGGAAAACGCTTATGGATTTCTTAAAGGAGAAATGGGCGTTCATAGGTTAGTTAGGATTTCACCGTTTGATGCGTCTGGAAGAAGACACACTTCGTTTGCCTCAATTGAAGTTATTCCAGAAATAAGTGACGAAATAGATGTCGAAATTGCACCTGACGATATAAAAATGGATGTTTTTCGTGCAAGTGGAGCAGGAGGTCAACATGTAAATAAAACTTCGTCAGCTGTAAGATTGACGCACGTGCCAACCGGAATAGTTGTTGCGTGTCAAAATGAAAGGAGTCAGTTTCAAAACCGAGAAATGGCAATGAAAATGCTTAAATCTAAACTTCTTGAAATAAAAGAAAGGGAACACCTGGATAAAATTGAAGATATAAAAGGGGAACAAAAAGAAATAGGTTGGGGCTCTCAGATTAGATCATATGTCTTTATGCCTTATACACTTGTAAAAGATCATAGAACTGGTTTTGAAGTGGGAAATGTCCAGTCTGTTATGAATGGGGATTTAGACGGGATGATAAATGCATATTTAAGGAAAAACGTACTCGAATCTAGATAGTATGTGAAGTTTAAATTTTTTTACAGGAAAATAGATAAATTTTTACCAAGTAGAGTTGTATTTTTATTTGATAATATAGATAAAATTCAAAAAGGGTGGAACTTTTGATTAAGTGTGTAGCTTTTTAGATAAAAAATATGTTTTATTGTAAAAAAATTAGTCTTTTTCGCTAGATCTTCCTACGAGAGAAGCTAAATAACCGAAAAATACGGCAGCAGATATTCCAGCAGCTGTGGAAGCCATACCGCCTGCGATGATTCCAATAATACCTTCTTCTTGGATCATTTCAACTACTCCTTTTGCCATACAGTATCCAAAACCCGAAAGTGGAACTGTTGCACCTGCTCCTGCATACTCGACTATTGGTTCATATATTCCGAGAGCAGTTAAAATTACACCTGCAATTACATAGGAAACTAGTATTCTAGCTGGAGTTAGTTTTGTTTTATCTATTAAGATTTGAGCTATTACACATATAATTCCACCGACCCAGAAAGCATTAAAATATTCCAAAAAAATCTCCCCTTTTAGAAATATATGAATATTATTACTTAAATTTTCAATAATATTACTTTTCATTCTTTAATTTACGAAAATTTTGGACTTTTTAGGAGATGAAATTTGTTTGCTGTATTACGATTTAAAGCGGTACATTAATAAAAAAATGACTTCTTTTCATACACCGGGACATAAAGGAGAGAGTTTTTTTAAAGATTCTGTTTGGGATCTTGATCTTACAGAACTTCCTGAAACAGATAGTCTTTATGAGGCAAACAGTGTACTTTTAGAATCAGAAAAAAGAGTAAGCAGACTTTTTGGAACTGATAGAACTTTAATTTCTTCTGGTGGTAATACTCTATGTATTCAAGCAATGATAAGACTTGCATCAATTGAAACGGATAAATTTATTGTTGGACGAAACATTCACAGGTCTGCAGTTGGAGCAATGGCACTTTTAGGCATTCAACCTCAGTGGATTTTAGAATCAAAATCTGAAAACAAAGGACTTTTGGGGAAAATAAACAGTCAAGATATTTTAAGTGAAATTGAAAAAACTAAAAAAAGATGCGCAGTTTACATAACTACTCCAGATTATTACGGAACACTTTCTTGTGTAAAAAGTATAGCGGAAAAGTGCAGTGCCTTTGATACCCTCCTTTTGGTTGATAATGCTCACGGGACACATCTTAAATTTCTAGAAAATTCACTTCATCCTATTGATTTAGGTGCATCAATGTCTGCAGATTCAGCACACAAAACTTTGCCAGTTTTAACTTCAGGGGCGTGGCTTCACATAAAAAATAAAAATTTAGTAGAAAATTCAAAAGAAGCAATGGCTCTTTTTGGTTCAACAAGTCCATCTTATCCGATTATGTGTTCTTTAGATCTTTGTGCTGAGTATTTATTGAAAAAAGGAAATGAAGATTTCTTTAATTTAAGAAAAAAAGTTGAAAAAATTAAAGAAATTGCAAAACAGAAGGGGTTAACTGTTCCAAATGGATTTTCTGACCCGACAAGAATGGTTTTGTCTGCAAATAGTATTGGATATGCAGGAAAGGATTTTGCAAAATATCTAAGAAAATGCAGTATTGAACCGGAATTTAACTGTGAAAATTATGTCGTTTTAATTGCGTCGCCTTTTAATTCTGATAAAGATTGGAGTAGACTAGAAAGCAGTATTTTATCTATTGAAGAAAAAGAAGAAGTAGAATTTTTAGAAAAAAGAAACACCAGTTTACCGAAAGCTAAGCTAACTTTACGTGAAGCAATTTTTGCCAAACAAAAAAAAGTATCTGTTGAAGATTCTGTTGGAGAAATAGCCGGAGAAATAGTTTGTCCTTGTCCTCCAGGAGTTCCGGTTGTTATGCCAGGCGAAATAATAGAAGAAGATCAAAAAGAAGCTTTAAAGCTTTATGGAATTTCGAAAATACATGTGGTAAAATAAACTCATAAATTTAGTAGGGGGAAGTCTTTATGAAACTAGTTATTTCAATCATGAACAAAGAAGACTCAAATATGGTTTTAGATTCATTAAATGAAAAAAGAATACAAGTAACAAAACTTTCAACTGTTGGTGGTTTTCTTCGTTCCGGAAATGTAACTTTACTGATAGGAGTAGAAGATCATAAAGTAGATGAGGTAATAGCAACGATTTCCGAGTGTAGTAGCCAAAGGAAACAGCTTATGCCAAATGCTATTCCTACTGAACTTGGTCTTTCTGCCGGAATTCCATTCGAAGTCACAGTAGGCGGAGCGATTATTTTTGTTGTAGATGTAGATAGATATAAAAAGGTGTAGATATTTTGGAAAATTTGTCAACTCTAGATAAAGTTAGTGATGAATCTGAAAAACTTTATAAATTAGCTCGGGACGAAACTTTGCCGCATGCTATTTTAATAGAATCAAATGATATAAACAATAAAGCCTTAAAACTAGCTGTTTTACTTGCAGAGGTTCTGGTTTGTTTGTCGGAGGATTTAAAAAAACCTTGTAAAAGATGTAGTGCGTGTAAAAAAGTTAAATTAAATGTTCACCCGGATGTAAAAATTGTGTCAGTCAAAAATGGATACAAGTCAATAAGAGCAGATGATATAAGGCAGATCCGTCTGGATGCGTACTTGTCACCGAATGAATCAAACTATAAGATTTATATAATAAGTGATATAGCTTTGATGAATGAACAAGCACAAAACATTTTCCTTAAGATATTAGAAGACCCGCCAGAAAAAGTGAAATTTATAATTCTTTGTACTTCTAGATTTTTTGCACTTCCGACAGTTATGTCCAGAGCTCAAATTTTTTCTATAGATAAAAAATCAGATTTAGAAACTGAAAATAGTTTTGATGAAATTTTAGATGAGACTTTTAAAATTCTTGGAAATGGGAATAAGCTCGATCTTTTAAAGCTTTTTTCTAAATTTACAAAAGATAAAGAAGCTTTTTCTAAATTTTTAGATGAATTAAATTATAAAATTTCGGAATTTTGTATACTTAAGGCTAAAAATTTTTCTAAATCTGATTCTAAAGAAGAGGGTTTAGTTTCAATTCTTAGACTAATTAAAATTCAAAAAGAGATAATAAATACAAAAGAACTTGTAGATAAGAATGTCAATCTTCAGCTGATTATTTGTAGTTTCTGTTATAAATTGATGAGATAAGAGGAAGTTTAGGAGGAATTTGATGCAAAATATTTTAGGCATAAGGTTTAGTGAAGTCGGAAAAATATTTTATTATCCGAGCGGAGGTTTTAACTGTTCTATAGGTGACTTTGTTATAGTTTTAACTAAACGAGGTCTTGAATGCGGTATAGTTAAAACGAAGAAAAACATTAACTATGATTTATCAAACACTGAGGAGAGAATTATTCGTAAAGCTACAGCAAAAGATATGGGAAAATTGCAAAAAAATAAGCAACTTGAAAATAAGTGTTATGAAATTTGCCGGCAAAAAATAAGCGAACATAGAATAAAAATGAGGCTAATTCGTTGTGAATATTTGTTTGACAGAAGTAAGTTGATTTTTTATTTTGTAGCAGATACAAGAGTCGATTTTCGAAATTTCGTGAGAGAACTTGCATATATATTCAAAACCAGAATAGAACTTAGACAAATTGGAGTCAGGGACGAAGCAAAGATGCTAGGAGGCTTGGGGATTTGCGGAAAATCATTATGTTGTTCTACATTTTTAAATGATTTTCGAGCTGTTTCGGTAAAGATGGCAAAAGATCAAAAGGTAGCGCTAAATCCATCAAAAATTTCAGGAGTTTGTGGGAGACTTATGTGCTGTTTGAAATTCGAAGAAAATTCATATCCAGAAAACGCCTGCGAAAATTTTTATAGTAAAACGAAAGAATAAAATAAATACTTATACAGAAACTCAAATTTTTTGTTTTCTCTTCAGCGATTCCATTATCATATTTGTACATTTGTATATGTCTCCTGCACCAACTGTAATGACTAAATCATTTGGTTTTGCGTTTTCGCAAATAAAGTCTGTTATATCTTCGAAAGATGAAATATAAACGCAATTTTCAATCTTTTCAGCAATATCTTTTGAATGAACTTTGTAGAAATTAGCAGTTTCTCTAGCAGGTAATATGTCAGTTACAACTACAACATCAGCTATAGACAAACTGCTTGCAAATCCACTTAAAAATGCAGCTGTACGTGAAAAAGTGTGTGGTTGAAAAACAGCTAAAATTTTATTAAAATTCATATCCCTCATAGTTGAAAGTGTAGCAGCAATCTCACTTGGATGATGAGCAAAATCATCAAATACAGTTATATTATTTACTGATCCGATAAACTGAAGCCTTCTATCTGGATTTTTAAAATTTTTTATTGACTCGGCGATTTTTTCTGGAGAAATACCAAGTTCCAAACACACAGCTGCAGCAGCAAGAAAATTAGATATATTGTGCTTTCCGTAAGTATTTAAATGCACATTAACTATCTTTTCATTTTTATAAAACATATCAAAATTGGGTTTGTAAGAAAACTCATCGAACTTAAGATTTTTTATAAAAATATCATTTTTTTCATTAAATCCATAAAAAATCTTTTTGCATGTGGCTGATTTTGAAGCTTCAACAGAATTTTTATCGTCGCCGTTTATTATGCATATGTCCTTTGTTTTTGCCATAAACTTTCCAAAAGATGATTTAGTATGTTCTATGTCTTTAAAATAATCCAAATGGTCGCTGTCTACGTTTAAAACTACAGAAATGCTGGGATCTAAATTTAAAAAGTTATCTAGATATTCGCACGCTTCACAGACAAAAATATCCGAATTCCCACTGCAACTGTTTCCGTTTATTCTAGGAAATGTTCCACCAATTAATGCAGTTGGATCCATATTACATTCAAGAAGAATATGAGTAATTATGGAAGTAGTACTAGTTTTTCCATGAGTTCCGGCAACAGCTATCGAGTTTCTGTATTTTTTCGCCATTATACCCAACATTTCGCTTCTCTCTACACAAGGAATTTTTCTCCGTTTTGCTTCTTCTATTTCTGGATTGTCAGGTGTTACTGCAGCTGAAAACACAACTAAATCAGAATCGAAAACATTTTCAGTTTTGTGTCCAATAGTCAACTTTATATCAAGATTTTTAATTTTTTCTGCTGTTTTCGAGTAAGAAGCATCTGAACCCGTTACCTTAAATCCCCAATCAACTAGAATATTAGATATTGCAAACATACCCGAACCTAAAATCCCTACCATATGAATATTAGATATTGTTGACAGATCTATTTTGTTTTCATTCATCTAATTTTACAACTACTTTCTATGAGAATTTTTATAATACAAACGTCTCTTGTCTTTTATCTTTATGTTTTTTTCTTTTGGTATGTTCTTATTTTTTAAAATTACCCATATAATAACAATCAAACCACCTACAATTAAGGTAAGCGAAAAGACACTTCGCACCAATTTTTCGCCAGTATTCTTGCTTTCTTTGTTAGTCAAAATGCTTTCATCTAAAAATTTGCTACCGGAAATTTTCGGAAGCTCAATTTTTTCATGTGATACAGGTTCCATGGTTGTGGCATTTGTACTTTTTTCAGAATCATTATCCGAAGTTTCTCGATTATTTATATCAGTTTTTCCTAAATTTTTTATTTCTTTTTTAGGCTTTTCAGGAGATTTTTCCTTTTCTTCTTGAGTTGCTTCATTTTTATTTTTAGATGTTTCATTTCCTACTTTTTTAGATTTATTTTCTTGTTTTTTTTCCGGCTCTGCTTTCTGAATTTCATTTTGATTTTCTTGATTTAAGACCTCATTGTCTACGATATTAGATGGCTCTAAAGAAAAAACGGGGAAACATTGCACGAGTAATAAATTGAACAAAAAAACCAAAAACAGTTTTTTTAGCATAAATACAGAGCTCCAATCAATATAAATTTCATTTCCTAAATTATAATATATATCTTTTTAAAATTCAAGATTATTTGTTTTTGAATATAATGTAATCTTTTCCCATAAAATGGACTTTTGCGTATGAAATTCTAAAATTTTCATGTTTATAAACAAGAAATGGATTACTGTCACCAAAAGCAACTAAACGAGTATTTTTTTCAACTATTATGAACCCTATAGATAGAAATATTAATAGCAAAGTGCTCATCATGGAACAAAAAAATATTTTAAGCCTACTTTTTGAAATTTTCATTTTTTAACTTCCTTTTTATTTTTTAATCTCTTAATTCGTTTAAAACTTTTGCTAAAGCTTCTGCTAATAAGTTCCCGGAATAAACAGCTTCGGTTAAGGTGTTTACATCGCTTCCTATTTCTACAAGCATTGCACCGTGGCAAAGGTTCATATTATATCTAAAATTTCCAAAAGACATAGGGCGAGTTAGTCCGGGAAACATTGTTTCACACGTTTTGTGTAATTTAAGTGCAAGTCTTAAATTTTGTCTCCAATCAGGGAAATCTAACCCCGAGTCTTTATCGCATCCGGCAACAATCATTATTTGAGCAGCTTTATGTCCATTTATCGTGAAAGTGGGTTTTACTTTTCCATTTTCCGGATTTCCCATACTATCTCTATGTACATCTATAGTAACCTGGATAGATGGGTATTTTTCTAGGTTTTCTTTAATTGTTTGGTATGATCTAGAATACGATCCTTTGTAAGTTGGGCTGTCATGATACGACATATCGTGTAGAACATTAATTCCGTGATTTGATAATGCTTTTGCAATTTCTTCGCCAACTCTTATAACATTTCTTGAACTGTCTGTAGATCTTGGATAATAACTTTCGTAGAAAAAACCTTCATCTTTCATAAGATAAGATTCAGATGTGTGAGTGTGGTAGATTAAAACTTGAGGTAGTTTTGAGTTTTTTATATGAACGTCGGGACGAGAATATAATTCTTTAGGTATGTCTATTTCAATTCCAGATGTGTTTTTTACATAAAAATTTTCATATTTCAAGCCGCCTTCGCAGATTTGACTTTCTATTATTTTGTACTTTTTTTCATCTGGACTATGGTATTCACTATAGCTTTCGTCTAATTTAGGTGGATTTGGAACTTCATAAAAGCTATATTCACTATTACTAGTTTTTTTAGTAAATTCTTTTAAATAAATGGAATCAAATGAATGTGGTTTGGAAATGTTTAAGTTATATGTCGATATTTTTCCTTGAGTAAAGAAAGATTTCATAGCAACAACACTTAAAGATTCCAAATCAAATGGGGGAGATTTTCTAAATTTTATAAACACACAAATAAAAGCTAGAAAAAAACATAAAGAAGAGGCCAGATAAAGAAAAATATCTAAAGTCCTTATTTTTACTAAAATCCTCAAAAATTATACCTCCGACTAAACTGCAAAAAAGCAGATAGATTTAATAAACTAATATGTTTAATATTAAAAGTTTATGCAAAAACAGGCTTTAAGAAACTAAATTATAAAGTTCTTCGGGGCTGAAGCTGGGTTGAAGAGCACAGTTAATTGACATTGCAACGAGTAAGGAGGCATGTTTTATCATTAAATCGATTTCTTTTGGTGTGACAATCATGTTTTTTGCAAATGATTCAGAATTTTGGTTAATATTTTCTTTTGGATTTTTGGAAAAATCATTTACTATATCACGTGCAAGTGTTAAAGCGTCTACTACAGTCGGAATCCCTATGCTTACAACTGGAATTCCCAAAGTATTTTTATCAAGAAGAGGACGCTCATTCCCTACTCCGGATCCAGGGGAAATACCAGCGTCTGAAAGCTGTACAGTGCATCCAAGACGGTTAAGTCGTCTTGAAACCATAGCATCGATAATAATTGCGCAACAAGGATTGATTGAATCTATTAAACTTATAAGAGTTTCACAAACTTCAATTCCGGTTTTTCCCAAAACTCCGGGAATAATAGAAGAAACGGGTCTAAGGTTTTGGAGTCCTATCGATTTTGCTAATTCTTGTGTTATATGGCGTGTTGCAAGCACATTATCTAAAACTTTTGGACCGAGAGCATCGGGTGTAATGTTAATATTTCCGAGTCCTGCAACTAAAACTAACCCGTCTTTTGGTATAAGATTTTTTATTTCATCTGAAATTATTTTTATTCGCTCATCTGTGACTTTAAAATACTCTGTAAGTGGTGGAATTGATATTGTTATATATTTTCCCTTGTTTTTACCCAGCTTTTCTGCAGCTTCACTCGTTTTTATCATCATTTTTGTAACTGTTGATTTTCCTTTTTTTTCTTCTGTTATTTTTAGTCCATTTATATTTTGGTGAATTTCTACAGCTTCCAAAGCTAAATCTGTGCGAAAATTCATTTTTACCCCCCTTTTTGTTGACTTTTTTTAGTGTTTCTCTGGATTCTATTTAATATTCATAAAAGTAAAGAATAAATTTATCTAAGTTTTATTTATAGCTTTAGATATGAGAGATATATTTTTGATATAATTAAATAAAAAGTTGAGGTAGGGGAGACTAATGATATTAGATGGGAAAGAAATTTCGAAGCAAATTAGGCTAGAACTTAAAGAAAAAGTACAAAAATTGAAGAAAAAAGGTATAAATCCAGCTTTAGCTGTAATAATAGTCGGAAATGATCCGGCGTCTCGAATTTATATAAACAATAAGAAAAGAGCTTGCGATGAAATAGGGATTCTTTCAAAAGAATATTCTTTGCCGGAAAAAACTACACAAGAAGAGCTGATAAATCTTATTTTAAATTTAAATAAAGATAAAAATATACACTCGGTATTAACTCAGCTTCCACTTCCAAAGCATATTGACTCTTCGTCTGTAGCTAAAATAATCTCACATGAAAAAGATGTCGATTGTTTTAATGAGCTAAATATTGGGAAGATTTTTTGTGATAAAGCTTTAATTTTTCCGTGTACTCCGGCTGGGATAATTGAACTTTTAAAACGAAACAATATAGAAATAAAAGCTAAAACGTGTACTATAATCAATAGGAGTAACATTGTTGGAAAACCACTTTCAATTATGATGTTAAAAGAAGATGCGACAGTTACTGTTTGTCATAGTAGAACTCAAAACCTGAAAGATTTTTGTCTTAAATCTGATATTCTAATTTCTGCGGTAGGTAAACCTTTTTTTATAACAAAGGACATGGTAAAAGAAGGAGCGGTTGTGGTAGATGTTGGAATAAACAGATTAGATACTGGAAAACTTTGTGGAGATGTTGATTTTGAAAAAGTAAAGAATAAAGCATCTTATATAACGCCGGTTCCAGGAGGAGTAGGTCCGATGACGATTGCGATGCTTATGAAAAATATTGTAACTTTAGCTGAAAACTATGTTTAAATTCCTAAAAAGTAAGTTTGTAAAAAATTGTGCAGTTTAATTCGCCAAAATTACATAAAATATATAGATTTTAAAAGTTAATTTATTCTTTATATAATAATGGTCTTTAAAGGTGAACTACTTGCGCGAAAAAATTGTTTTATAGTATAATTATTTAAGTGAGGATTTAAGAGAATGGTTTAAAATGAGGGAATTTAGTGAGGATATTGGGGATTGACCCTGGGTACGCTACCACAGGATACGGTTTTATTGATTATTTCTCAGGACGCTTAAGTTTTGTAGTTGCTGGGATAATTTCTACGAGTTCTAAGGAAGGCTTACCAGAAAGATTGGGCAGAATATTTAGAGAAATAAATTTGTTAATTGATTCATATAAGCCTGATGCTGCGGCTATAGAAAGTCTGTATTTTCAGAATAATCACAAAACAGCTATAAAGGTTGCAGAAGCCAGAGGGGTCATTCTTCTTGCACTTAAAGAAAAAGGGATTGCTATTAGTGAATATACGCCTTTGCAGGTAAAATCATCAACTACAGGATATGGAAGAGCGGAAAAACATCAAATAATTATGATGACAAAAACTATTTTAAATCTAAAAGAAAATCCGAAACCTGACGATGCAGCAGATGCTTTGGCGATTGCCCTTTGCCATTTAAATTACTCAAAATTTCCAATACTTAAAAAGTGATTAAGGAGAATGTTATTGATTTACTATTTAAAAGGGTCAATTGTAGAAATAAATGAAAGTTTTTTAGTTTTGGATGTAAATTCAATAGGTTATAAGTGTTTTACTGATAGAAAAACTTTGAATAGTTTAAGCTCCAAAATAAATGAAGAGATTTTAGTTTTTACGGATATGGTTGTTCGTGAAGATTTTGTTGGTCTTTTTGCTTTTTTAGATAAAAAAACACTGGAATTCTTTAAACTTCTAACAAGTGTATCAGGTGTAGGCAGCAAATTAGCTCTCTCTATTCTTTCTGAGTTTTCAATAGATCAGATTTCCTTTTTTATAATGTCTCAGGACATCAAAAGTTTAACAAGAGCTCCGGGACTTGGGAAAAAATTAGCACAAAGGATTGCTTTGGAGCTAAAAGATAAGGTAGAGATAGTAAAACATACAAAAGAAATAGGTGTAGTAAGTTTAGAGCCTGAAGGCAAGGCTTTGCAAGCTTTGAGCGCCCTTGAAATGCTTGGTTACTCTAAGAAAGATGTAATGCCGATACTTCTTAAGCTTGGAAGTGATTTAACGGTCGAGGAGATGATTCGAGAGTCACTTAAAACTATTAATTAGGTAGGTGATAATTTTTGGATGTAGAAAAAGTGAAGAACGAGAAAAATGATAGAATAGTGTCCCCGGAAGAAATAAGCACAGACTTTGATTTCGATAACCCTTTAAGACCAACTTCGTTTGATGACTATATAGGGCAAGAAGAAGTCAAAGAAAATTTGTCTGTTTTTGTCCAGGCTGCAAAATTGCGCGGGGAACCACTTGATCATGTTTTGCTGTACGGTCCTCCGGGGCTTGGAAAAACTACCTTAGCTTCGATTATCGCAAAAGAGCTAAAAGTGAATATAAAAATAACTTCTGGACCAGCTCTTTCCAAACCAGGAGATTTAGCTTCTCTCTTAACAAAGCTTTCTTCTGGGGATGTTCTTTTTATGGATGAGATCCACAGAATACCAAGAAATGTAGAAGAAGTTTTGTATCCTGCTATGGAGGATTTTTCCATTGACATTGTAACTGGAAAAGGTCAGATGGCCATGTCGTACCATTTAGCGCTTTCTAAATTTACGCTTGTTGGAGCGACAACAAGGGCAGGACAACTTTCAGCACCTTTAAGAGATAGATTTGGCGTTATTTTGCGTCTTGAACTTTATTCAAGTGAGGAACTTGCGAAAATAGTCAAAAGAAGCGCAAAAATACTAAATATAAACCTTACAGATGAAAGTGCTCTTGAAATAGCGTCAAGGTCTAGAGGAACACCGAGAATTGCAAACAGGCTTTTAAAAAGAGTTCGGGATTTTGCTCAAGTTATTAACAATGGGGAAATAACATATAATGTTGCGAAGAAAGCTTTGTGTAAGCTTGGAATAGATGAGATAGGACTTGATGCAAATGATAGAAGGTTATTAAAAGCGATTATTGAATCTTATTCAGGTGGTCCAGTTGGAATTGAAACTTTGGCAGCAGCCATAGGTGAAGAGTCGATTACAATAGAAGATCTATACGAACCGTACCTTATGCAGATAGGATTTTTGAGTAGAACTCATAGGGGACGGTGTGCAACAAGATCTGCCTATTTACATATGGGGCTGGAAGCGCCAGAACTTTGTGCTAAGTTGGATGATTAAAAGTGTCAGCGCATATTCTGAAATTTTTAAAGCTAGGGGAGAATGTTTATGAGTAGAATTTTTGGGACAGATGGAGTTAGAGGAGTGGCAAATTCGCAGCTTAATTGTGAACTAGCTTTAAACATAGGGAGATCAGTTGCGGTTTCTTTGTTAGAAGATGGAGTGAAGAGACCAAAAATTATCATCGGGAGAGATACAAGAATTTCTTCAGATATGTTAGAAGGAGCTCTAAAAGCGGGGATATGTTCAGCGGGAGCAGATGTGTTAATAGTTGGAGTGATGCCTACTCCGTCAGTTGCATTTTTAACAAAAATGTACGGGGCTGACGCAGGAATTATGATTTCAGCATCCCATAATCCTTATCAGTTTAATGGAATCAAGATTTTTAACAAAAATGGGTATAAGCTTTCCGATGAAATTGAAGATAGAATTGAAAAGTTAGCTTTTGATGGGCTTTTATCGTATAAATATCCAGAAAATTCAAACATAGGAAGAGTTTACTCTCGAGGAGATGCGGTATCTGACTATATAAAGCATTTAAAATCTACAGTTGAAAATGATCTAGGAGGGATTAAAATTGCCGTAGATTGTGCAAATGGAGCGGCATACAAAACAGCAGAAAAGTTGTTTGAAGGACTTGGAATAAAATATACGCTTTTACATAACTTACCGGACGGGATTAATATAAATGAAAAATGTGGATCTACGAATTTGAATAGTTTGTCTAATTACGTTGTAGAAAACAATATGGATATGGGTATAGCTTTTGATGGCGATGCAGACAGATGCATGGCTGTTGATGAGTATGGTAAACTGATAGATGGAGATTCAATAATGGCTGTTTGCGCTTTAGATATGGCTGAAAGAGGTGTTTTAGCCAAAAATACGGTAGTAGGAACAGTAATGACAAATATGGGATTTTTAAAATTCTGCGAGAAAAACAATATTAATTTTGAAACTACAAAAGTAGGAGATCGTTATGTACTTGAAAACATGCTGAAGAATGGCTATAATTTTGGAGGGGAACAGTCTGGTCATGTTATATTTCGTGATTTTTCCACTACTGGAGATGGTCAGCTTACTGCACTTCAACTTATAAATGCACTCAAAAGGAGAAGAATAAGACCGTCGGAAATCAAAGAAATTTTTACAGTTTTCCCACAAGTTATAGTAAATATAAGTGTAGATAACAAAAAAAAATGTTTACTAAACAATGATTTTGGGGTTTTGCAGACCCTTTCTGAAGCAAAAGAAATTCTAAATGGAAACGGGAGAATAGTTGTAAGAGAGTCGGGGACAGAACCACTGGTTAGGGTTATGGTTGAATGTATGGATACTGAAAGAATGCAAAAAATTGCCGACGAAGTTGCTGTAAAAATATCAGAAAGGTTATCTTAAGGTGTTTTAATTAATGAGAGTAGCAAAGTATTGGAAAGACTATGAATTAATAGATGTATCTTGTGGAGAGAGACTAGAAAGATGGGGAAAAATAGTCTTGGTAAGGCCAGATCCTCAAGTTATATGGAAAACAAAAAAATTTAATAAGCTGTGGCAAGGTTGTGATGCTCACTATTATCGTTCAAAAAAAGGTGGAGGACGATGGGAAAAATATAAAACTTTAAGAGACAATTGGACAGTTTCCTATAAGAGGCTTCGTTTTAAGGTTGGTTTTCTCGGATTTAAACATACAGGAGTTTTCCCAGAACAGTCAGTAAACTGGGATTTTTGCAGCGATATTATATCAAAGTCTAGTAAACAGATGAGCGTTTTAAATCTTTTTGCTTATACTGGTGGAGCTACTTTAGCATGTGCAGATGCTGGAGCGAGAGTATGCCATGTTGATTCGTCAAAAGGTATGGTTTCTTGGGCAAAAGAAAACGCAAAAATATCGAATTTGTCTGAAAAACCTATAAGATGGATTGTGGACGATTGTACAAAGTTTGCCCAGAAAGAAAAAAGAAGAGGGAATAGATATGACGGAATAATTATGGATCCCCCGTCATTTGGGAGAGGACCTGGCGGAGAAGTTTGGAGACTTGAAGATAATTTATACGAGTTTATTGGGCTTTGCGAATCCTTGTTATCCGATGAAGCAAAATTTTTTATCTTGAATTCTTATACAACTGGCCTTTCGCCGTCTGTAATGGAGTATATAATGAAAGAGGTAATCCAAAAAAAGAGAAAAGGGACGGTGCTGTCTAGTGAAATTGGGCTGGAAGTTAAGGATTCAAACTTAATTTTACCAGCAGGATCCACTTCGATATGGGTTTCATGATTAAATTTTTACTTAGAAATATTTTTAAAGGAAGGAGAGATTTGTATAGAAAGCTTAATAGAGGTTAAAAACTTGTGTTTTTCTGTTTTTGATGAAGAGAAAGAGAAAGAAATTTCAATACTAAAAAATATAAATTTGAATGTGAATTCGGGTGAATTTTTAGTTATACTAGGCAAGAATGGTTCAGGGAAGTCCACTTTAATTAAGCAGCTTAACGGAGTTTTACTGCCGACATCTGGAGATGTTTTGGTAAACGGTATAAATACTAAAGACGAAGAAAGAATATGTGAAATAAGGCAAAAAATAGGTATGGTTTTTCAAAATCCAGATAATCAAATTGTTTCAAGTTTGGTTGAGGAAGATGTTGCTTTTGGTCCAGAAAATTTAGGGTTTTCTCGAAATAAAATATTAGAAAGTGTTGAAAAAGCACTTAAAGCTGTTGATGCTTATGATTTGAAAAATTTTTCTGTGGATATGTTGTCAGGTGGACAGAAACAGAGAATAGCTATTGCGGGGGTTTTAGCAATGGATCCGGAATGTATAATTTTAGATGAACCGACGTCAATGCTAGATCCAAAAGGAAGAAACGAAGTTTTAAGCACAATAGTAAAATTAAATAAAGAAAATTCGACTACAATTATACTAATTACACATAATGTGGAGGAAATATTTTTCTCAGATAGAGTTATAATCATGGATTCTGGGAAGTTGGTTTTTAACAAAAAGCCCAAAGAAATTTTGTCAAACTTAGAATATGCTGAAGCTTTAGGTATAAGTACATCTCAGGTTTTAGATTTGGTACGTAGATTAAATGAAAAAGGATTTTCGTTTCCTATTGTAACTAGTGAAGAGGAGTGTGCTGAAAATATTTCTAAGGTTCTGGGAGGGGTAGTATGTCGCTGATTGAAGCTAAAAATCTCTCTTATGTTTATGATAACGGAACTTCTTTAAAAGTTTATGCTCTAAAAAATGTAAATTTGTCTATTGAAAAAGATCAAATAATAGGAGTTATTGGGCACACAGGTTCGGGAAAGTCAACTTTGATGAAACTTTTAAATGGATTAATTAAACCTTCTGAGGGTAAGGTTTTAATAAATTCCAAAGATATCTGGAGTGATTTTGAGGATGTCCGGCAGGTTCACTTTAAAGTCGGTTTGACATTTCAGTATCCAGAACAACAGATTTTTAAAGACACAGTTTACGAAGATATAGCATTTGGTCCAACTAATCAAGGGTTAAGTGAAGAAGAAATAAAAGATAGAGTCAAAAAAGCAGCAGAATTTGTTAAAATATCAGAAAATTTACTTGATAAATCGCCATTTGATTTATCTGGAGGAGAAAAAAGAAGAGTTGCGATCGCGGGAATTATCGCTATGGATCCAGAAGTTTTGATATTGGATGAACCTACTGCTGGACTGGATCCATCGGGTAAACAAGAGATACTTAATGCAATATACAATTATCAAAAGTATAAGAAAAATACCGTTATATTTATTTCGCATATCATGGAAGATATAGCCAAAATGTCTGATAAAATTATAGTATTAAACAAAGGGAATTTAGTTATGTTTGACAGACCGGAAAAAGTGTTTTCAAATTACGAAGAATTATCAAAGATTCATCTTGATATTCCACAGATATCTAGAATAATGGGTAAAATATACGAAAAGATTAATATGGAAAAAAAATGTGTAATAAGAGTAGAGGATGCGGTTCGAGAAATAACGGGGATTTTTGATAAGAAAAGGGTGAATTGGCAGTGAATGTAGTTTTAGGTCAATATTTACCGGGGACTTCGATTTTACATAAATTAGACCCCCGGATTAAGATTTTGTCATCGTTTTTTCTCATGATAGTTGTGTTTGTTGTTTGGGGAAGTTTGCCGATAGCTATAATTACAGTTTTTACATCTTTGTTGGTGGCGATTTCATCTATTTCAATAAAAACATATATAAAAAGTGCTGGATTAATATTAATTATGGCAGTTATTTCAGCATTTTTAAATTTGTTTTATGCTCCTGGTGAACCAATATTTGAGTTTTTTGGCATTTCAATTACAGAGTTAGGGATAAAAAATAGTATTTTTTCTGCTTTAAGGGTTTTTAACATGATAATTATAAGTTCTTGTTTTATGTTTACAACATCTCCCAGTGAAATGACTCATGGGATGAGAAGTCTGATGAAACCATTGAGAAGATTTAACTTTAATGTAGACGATTTAATTATTATGATTACTATATCTTTAAGATTTATTCCAATTACGCTTGAAGAGGTAAACAAAATTATGAATGCACAAAAATCAAGAGGAGCAGATATAAACAGGGGCGGGCTTATAAAAAAAGTAAAATCGTTTATTCCTGTAATTTTACCTTTATTTATATCTACTTTTAGGCGAGCTTATGATTTAGCTATGGCTATGGAATGTCGCTGTTATGGTCTAAAACCGGAAAGAACTTGTTTAAAAAAGCTATCGATAGGTCTAGAAGACGGGATTTGTATATGCTTTGTGATTTTATTTATGATAGGTGTGGTACTTTGCAACAACAAGAGCATAACGAATCTAATTTGAGGAATTTGCTAATTACTTTGCGATACGACGGAAAAAACTATCATGGATGGCAAATACAAGATAATGCATTGTCAGTTCAAGCCGTTTTTCAGGATGCTATGATAAAAATTTTTGGTAGAATATTTGATATAAAAGGCTGTAGCAGAACTGATACTGGAGTTCATGCTAACATGTACTGTCTAAGCACAAAAATTAATAGTAAAATATCCTGTGAAAATTTAGTTTTTGCATTTAACAGATTTTTACCTAAAGATGTATGTGTAACAGAATGCAGGGAAGTTCCAATTGACTTTCATGCTAGGTATTCGTGCACTGGAAAAGAATACGTTTATAAAGTTTTTAACAGTAGAATAAGGGATCCGTTTATGAACGGATACGCACTTCACTATTGGTATCCCCTTGATATTTCAAAACTAAAAAAAGCCGGGAACTTTTATTTAGGAAAACACGACTTTACTTCTTTTTGTACCGTTGACAAACGAAGAAAAATTAATATAATTAGGAATGTAAAAAGGTTTGAAGTGGAAAAAGAGAATGAACTTCTAAAGTTTTATATAGAGGCTGACGGATTTTTGTATAATATGGTAAGGATTATGATAGGGACTCTTCTGAGGGTTTGCCAAGGTAAAATTGATCCTTTCAGTATACCAGACATTATGGAAGCGAGAGATAGGAGCAAAGCGGGGCCAACCGCTCCAGCGTGCGGTCTTTACTTAAATAAAGTTTTCTACAATATATGATAGCTGAAGAGGAGCACATATGCGAAAGGAATTATCTCTGAAAAGAGGCAAAAGGTATACATATCTAATATTTATAGTTTTTTTGTTTATGTTTTTGGTTTTTATTTTTTCTTTAAACTATAGAATTTTTAATGGTGTGCTTTCAGGTAGCAGAGCCTTTTTTAGATCGATGTTTAGTAGTACAAAATTTCCGTATAAAGTTCAAGGAAGTTTGCTTTTACCTGGGAATGCAGTTTTAATTAATGGTGATTTGGCAGTTTTAACTAGTAATTCTTTTGAAGTGGTTAGCTTATCGGGTACTAAATTTTCGAAACGTTCTCATAATTTTAGTAATCCTGCGATTAAATCGTGTAAAAATAAAGCTATAGCTTATGACATAGGCGGAACTAGCTACAGTGTTGAGTTTGGACTAAAGTCGGGATTTAGTGCCAGCTCAGATTTTAAAATTATTTGTGCGGATATTTCAAGTAGTGGTATATATGCGATTGTTAGTGAATCGGCGGCGTATTTATCGCAGCTGACCGTGTTTAACAGGGACAAAACTGAAAAATATAAATATAATTTTGCAGACTTTTATGTGTGCAGTGTGTCTCTTAAACAAGATGGAAGTGGGGCTGCAGTCTGTGGGGTTTCTTCTTTAGATGGACAAGTTAAATCAATTATTTATGTTTTTGATTTTAATTCAAAAGAACCTGCAGTTACATATGATGTAGACGACAATATGCTATTTTCGGTTAACTATTTATCGAATAAAAATTTAGTTGCAGTTGGGGACGAGAAAATTGTTTTTATTGATACCAGAAAAAATTTTAAAAACGATATAAGTTATGATCTGAAAAGTCTAAAATGTGTACATATTGATCCGGATTTTGGAGTGGCGTACTCTTTGTGTGTTCCAGGAAGCAATAATTGCAGTTTGAGTTTTTTAGATAAAAATGGGGATTTGAAATTTGAAAACAAGATAGATTGTGTTTTTAAAAGTATTTTGTGCACTGCAGGGAAAATAATAGGGTCAGGAAGTGGTAAATTGTTTGTTTATTCTGCTACTGGAAAACTTCAAAATGAAATTAAACGCGCAGATAGAAACTCTGTATTATTAGGAGGATTGAATTCCTCTGTTTTTGTCCTAGAAAATGGTAACATAGATAAGGTTAATCTATTTTAGTAAAGTTTTGATATAAAATGTTTCTTTATGCAGAAGTGTGTTGTATGTTTAGGTAATATATGGTATATTGTTACTTGATTTTTTTGTTATATTGGTTTTTATGGGGGTGCTGAAAATTAATTTCTTGATTTTAGATGGATTGGTTTTACTTGTATTTTTGTTTTTCTTAATTTTGGGAATTATGTCCGGGATAATTAGGTCGTTTTTTTCATTTTTTAGCTTGATTTTTGCGACTTTAGCGTCTATTTATATTTCTTCGGGTTTAGCTCGGACTATTTATGATAATTTTATTAGGGAAAGTGTGCTTAGTAATATAAACAGTTCTATAGAGTACAGTGATGCAAATGTAGATTCTTTGCTGAATTTGCTTCCAAAGTTTGTTTCCAATTCTTTTTCTTATTATGGAATAACAAAAGAAGATTTAAGCAATATTATTAGTAGTGTAAGTAGTGACGCTGCGCAGCAAATAGAAGAAGCTATAGCACCGGTCTTTGTCGACATTGTGCGTTTGTCACTTGAAATAGTACTGTTCTTTGCAATTTTATTTATATTAGGGTTTGTTACACGAGCAGTAGTTTCAATTATTAGATTTTGTTTGCCAAGGACTATTGATTCGGCTTTAGGAGCTGTTTTTGGACTTTTAAAAGGATATATAGTTTTAGCTGTTTTGTTGTTTTGTTTAAGGTCTTTATCACAAGGAATTGATATTTCGTCCGGGATTTTTTCATATGGCAGTATTGAATCAACCTATTTATTTAAGTATTTTTATACAAACAATCCGGTTTGGAATGTTGTTGAGGAGACGATTTATTGATATCAATGTAGAAAGAGGTTGAATATGATAGATAAGAATCCGTCGATACAGAAAAAAATAAATATACCTAACTTAATTTCGCTGATAAGAATAGTGCTCATTGTTCCATTTATGATTTTTATAGTAAAAAACAGTTATATTTTATCAGGGGTTGTTTTGGTAATTTCAGGTATTAGCGATCTGCTTGACGGATTTTTAGCAAGAGGACTTAATCAAAAAACAAATTTGGGAGCGATGCTCGATCCAGCAGCAGATAAACTTACATTAATAGCTGTCATGTTTGCAGTTGGACTTAAGTTTCCGGAAGTCATACCTTTTATGGTGATTTTAATTTTAAAAGAATTATCTATGTTGATGGCAAGCATGTTTTTGCTTAGAAAGAAAAAGTTTCCATCTTCTGCAAAATGGTATGGCAAAATTGCTACAGTTGCATTTTACATTTCAGTCATTATAATAGTATCATTGAAAGCAATTTGGGGGATTGAAAGTATAGCTTTAAATGTTGTATTAATGTCCTTTACTGCTTTACTAATGCTTTATGCTTTGGTAAAATATTTTAAAGTCTTTGTAGTGATATTAAATGGGGCTAATAATGTATAAAATTTAGAAAAGTGTGTTTTGCTGTATAAGATTTGTGATTTAAGGAGAAATACTATGCTTTGTTCAAGGTGCAAGAAAAGGCCGGCTGTAATGTTTATTGCGGCAGGAAAAGATATATCTAATCCACAGGGCCTGTGTTTAATTTGTGCAAAAGAATTAGGAGTTAAACCGATTAATGATATAATGCAAGAGATGGGTATTTCAGAAGAAGATTTAGGCAGTATGCAAGAGCAGATAAATGGAGTTTTGTCCATGCCTAGAGATCAGGATTCTTCTGGCGATGAATTTCAGGAGGAAATTATAGATGAAGTTAGTCAGGTGGAGCAGTCAGGGGCGTTTCCTTTTATTAAGGGTATTTTTGGGAGTATTCCATTTGGTGGTAAGCCTAATCCTTCTTGGCAAACTGAAAAATCAGGCGAAAGTGGCCATAATAAAGATGAAAAAAGAAAGAGAAAACAAAAAAGAAGATATATAGATATTTATTGTTCCAATTTAAATAATAAAGTCAAAGCTGGTAAAGTTGATAAAATAGTAGGACGTGACGAAGAAACGTCAAGAGTGGTTCAAATACTTTGTAGAAGGAGTAAAAATAATCCTTGTTTGGTTGGCGAACCAGGAGTTGGAAAAACAGCAATAGCAGAAGGATTAGCTGCGAGAATAGTTGCCGGGAATGTGCCGTATAAACTAAAAAATAAGGAGATACATCTTTTAGACCTAACTTCTCTAGTTGCAGGTACTCAGTTTCGTGGTCAGTTTGAAAGTAGAATAAAAGGTTTAGTAGACGAAGTAAAAAAAGATGGGGATATTATACTTTTTATAGATGAAGTTCATAATTTGGTTGGAACAGGCGACTCAGAAGGTTCTATGAGTGCTGCAAATATACTGAAACCAGCTCTTTCGCGAGGAGAAATACAAGTTATAGGTGCTACAACTTTCTCTGAATACAGAAAACATATAGAGAAAGATTCAGCTTTAGAGAGGCGATTTCAGCAAATAAAAGTAGAAGAACCGTCGGTAGATAAAACAATAAATATACTAAAAGGAATTAAAACTTATTATGAAGATTATCACCGAGTTACTGTTCCAGAATCTCTTATATGTACTATAGCTGCACTATCTGAAAAATATATAACAGATCGGTTTTTACCGGATAAGGCGATTGACCTTCTTGATGAAGCGTGCGCGCTTTGTGCACTTAACAATAAATTTATGGAAAAATACGATTCTTTAAACAAAAAGTTAGACGATATAAAAATTCAGGAAGAAAACATGGTTTCAAGTCAGGCAAAAGAAGAGGATAAAGATTATGAAAAGTTGGCAGAGATAAGGTGTGAGAAAGCTAAATTAGAAGAGGAAATTAGTAAATTTAGGGGTAAAGCTCTCGGAGGGAAGGTAACTGACTGGGACCTTGCGCGAGTTATTGAACTTTGGACAGGGATTCCGTCTGCTAAGATTCAAGAAAATGAGTTCAATAAACTTAAAAATTTAGAAAAAAAATTGGAAAAGAGAATTGTTGGCCAAAGTCAGGCAGTAAAAGATGTAGTTGCAGCAATAAAAAGAAACAGGATAAAAATTGGTCCAAGAAGGCGGCCTTCTTCGTTTATATTTGTAGGATCAACTGGAGTAGGAAAAACAGAACTGGTGAAGGTTTTGGCAGAAGAACTTTTTGATGCACCCGATTCTTTGATAAGAGTGGATATGTCTGAGTATATGGAGAAGCATTCACTTTCGAAATTGATAGGATCCCCACCCGGTTATATAGGTTATGATGAAGCCGGACAAATAACCGAAAAGGTAAGGCAAAAACCGTATTCCGTGATTTTGTTTGATGAAATAGAGAAAGCTCATCCAGATGTGATGAATATACTTTTGCAAGTTCTTGACGAAGGCAGAATAACAGATTCACACGGACGGAAAGTTAATTTCGAAAATACTGTAATAGTTATGACTTCTAATGCTGGAAGTGATAAAAAGTCTGGGATGGTAGGGTTTGCTAAAAGTGAAAATGAGATTACAAAACAACGAGCCCACAAAGCTTTGTCAGATTTTTTGCGCCCAGAGTTTTTAAGTAGAGTAGATGAGATAGTGGTATTTAACAAACTTACGCAAAAAGATTTTGAGAAGATTGCAGTGCTATCGCTTAATGACTATAAAAAAACTATTTCAGAACATGGAGTCGAGTTTGAATTTGAGGATAAGGCGGTGGCAGAGCTTGCGAGAATGTCGTTGGGCGGGAAAAGTGGTGCCAGAGATTTGTTGAAAACTATTAGAAAAGAAGTGGAAGATAAGATTTCATCTCTTGTTATTGACAATGATGGATTTAAAATGAATAAAATTTTACTGGAATATGATTCTGAATTGTCTATAAAAACTGTTTGAAAAATTCTGTTGACACGACATTCTTTTTTGTGATAAAATGGGAAGCGTCGTGGTCATTGCGGGTGTAGTTCAATGGTAGAATTCCAGCCTTCCAAGCTGGCCGCGTGGGTTCGATTCCCATCACCCGCTCCAAGTTGCGTGTATTTCTAAGTTTTGTTTAGGATTTAGACGCTGTTATTTGCGCCAGTAGCTCAGATGGATAGAGCAACTGCCTTCTAAGCAGTAGGCCAGGGGTTCGAATCCCTTCTGGCGCGCCATTTATGGTGGGTATAGCTCAGTTGGTTAGAGCGCCAGATTGTGGCTCTGGAGGCCATCGGTTCGAATCCGATTATCCACCCCATAAAATTTTTTATTGGGGTGTAGCCAAGCGGTAAGGCAATGGACTTTGACTCCATCATTGCGCTGGTTCGAATCCAGCCACCCCAGCCATAATTTTTTTGAAAAGTGTTCTGGTTTTAGTTGGTTGTTTTTTGTAGAGACGTTTTTTATTTTGTGTAAAAGTTAAGGGTTGTTCTTTAAAAAATTTGGTCTGCTTGAAAAGCAAATTTGGTTCTGGTTTATAGAAGTATTAGGGTTTTTAGTAGTGTGCTTGTTTGCCAGTCAGATTTCGACGCAAGAGCTTTAGGTTTGCGTGTTAGAATGTATCCCAAAATTGAAAAGGGGATATTTTATGAGAATACCGCGTCATATTGGCATTATTCCGGATGGAAACAGAAGATGGGCCTTGAAGCACAGTAAAGAAAAGTTTGAAGGGTATAAGTTTGGGATTGATCCGGGGCTTAGGTTGTTTAGAATGGCGTGTAGGCTTGGAGTAGAGGAGTTAACGTTTTATGGATTTACGTCCGACAACTGCAAGCGTGAGAAAAAACAGCGAATTGCGTTTTCAAAGGCATGTGTTGACTCTGTCAACCTTATTGCGAAGGAAGACGCAGAAATCCTAGTTTTAGGGGATCAAGGTTCACAGATGTTTCCGAGAGAGCTGTCCAAATACACGAAACGAACTCGAGTAAATAGCGGGGGAATTCGAGTTAATTTTTTGATAAACTATAGTTGGGATTGGGATATATTTAGATTAACAAAGTTCAAGGGGAAGCGTAAAGATATTTGCAAAGCGATACAGTCCTGGGATATATCAAGAATAGATTTGATAATAAGGTGGGGAAAAATGAACAGACTGTCTGGTTTTTTGCCAGTACAGTCCGTTTATTCTAATATATTTTCTTGTGGAAATTTGTGGCCTGATTTCGATGAATCCGACATCTCGGAGGCCATAAAATGGTACCAAGACCAGGATCAAACTCTAGGCGGATAGATTTGGATCAGACTCATTGCGCGAAAAGGGGATAGATAAAAGTTCATCAACAAGTGAAACCTTTACACCGTTTACACCGGATGGAGTATCACTTTTTCTAGCATCACCGTCCAAACGCACTGTAATCCCAAAAGTTTGTTCTAAATTTTCATCAGCAAGCAAAAATGCGGCGGTACCTCTTTTAGGATCATTAGGGTCATTGTTATATGTTATGTTCAGTGCAGAATATATACTTCCTTCAGGAATGAGTCTACAAAAGTCAGATTCACTGAGTTCTATTTCATGAAGAAACGGTAAAAGTACTGAATAAATTACGCGCTCTACAATAGGCACATAAATTTCAGGTAACATACCTAATTTAATACCTTCTGGACCTTTTTCCCCTGCAAATACTTTGTCTATTTCTATGCAATTTGAAGACTTGGATATAGGTTCCTTAAATTTTATTGCAGCTATTCGGCTTTGTTCGTTTTCCGATTTGCTGTTTGTCATTTCTTGGAAAGCGCCATCTAATCCCTTCAAATTTTTGCATAAGTAGGAAAATTTATCTCTTTCTCGCCTATTTTGGTTAACAGTTTTATACACCTTACAGAAGCACAAAACTAAAGTTGTAACTCCTAAACACCCGCAATAAGTACTGATTAACATATTTTTCAAATTCATCTATATCGCTCCTTTGATTTATATTATATCATAAATTAACAATTTAAATGTTTAAAAATTTGTTAATTTACAAATCTATATTTTTGTTATATTTACTAACTATTTTATTTCACCAATAAATAGGAAAACGAGTCTATCATGCGAAAGAATTATTAATAATACTTGTAATAATTTTAAAATTTATATTAATTTTGAAAGACTTTGCTTTTAGAGAGGCAAAGTTTTATTTTTTATAGATATAAAAGTGAGGAGAAAAATAATTTTAAGGAGGAAAATAATGCTAACGAAATCGATATCTCTTGAAGTCTGGAAAAAGAATGATGTATTATTGACAATGAATAAAGGAGAAGTGAACTCAAGGTTCATAAAAGTAACCTTTAAAGATTCGGGCGAAACATTCAGTCTTGCAGACAGACAAGTTACTTTTTACGCAAAGAAACCAGATAAAACAACCATTTTTAATAGCTGTGAAGTTGATGCCGAGCAGAATATTGCAACTGTTGTTGTAACTTCTCAAGTAGTGAGTACTGCTGGAATAGTTGATTTTGAATTTGAGATTTTTGACAGTGAAAACTCGCTTTTAAAAGTTTCTGGATTTAAAATAGTAGTTTTATCCAAGTCGAATTTTTCGGAGGAGATCGAAAGTACATCTGAGTATAATGCTCTAGTTCAAGCATTAAATAAAGCTGAAAATGCAGCTTATGAACTAGAAAAATGTTTGGAAACATCCGGGACTATTTCTTCTAGTATCGGAGAGTTAAGCGACCTTTCAACTGAGGAAAAATCTTCAATTGTTGGCGCAATAAATGAATTAGACAAAAAGGTTATTCCAATATCACAAGGAGGAACAGGACAAACAACTCTTGAATCAGCAAAAAGTAGTTTAGGAATTTTATCTGAAACTGTTCTTTATAACAATGAAAGTGGGACTCAAGGAACAATAACATTAAGTGACAGTGCAGAAAACTATAGTTGCATGGAAATATATTACAGGAATGACTCGTCTAGTTTTAAAAGTGTTAGAGTCGATAATCCAAACGGAAAAAGTATAGTGTTAGAGAATGTTGGTCATTATGATAATCAATCATATCTTCGTGCGGCAGCAGTTTTATTAAGTGGCACATCAGTATCTTGGCAAGATCATTTAACTGGATACCAAATAGTGCAACCAGATAGCAGCATAATTGCTTCGGAAAATAACCTTATATTTATAAACAAAATTGTTGGATATTCATATTAAAAAGGAGCTGATTAGTTTTATGGCACTAATTAAAGAAATAACTTTAGAAAACGGAGTAGTAGTAAATTATCATAGGGTGGTAAGCGTAAATAATATAACAAATACAAATAGCATAATTGAAGTTGCAAGCTATACAAGTAAACAAAAACGAGAAGAAGAAAAAGAGAATCTAGAAAATGGAAATTCAATGAATATATATGTACATACTCAGTACATGAATGTGGACTATAGGAAAGAGTTAAATGTCGATTCAGCTTATGAATACTTAAAATCACTTGATATGTTTTCTGGTTGTACTGATGAAAACTAAATAAGAAAAGACACCGGCTCAAAAATTTTTCCGGTGTCTTTTTATCAGTTTATTATTTACAACTAAAAAATCTAAACTTTTACTTTTCATCCAATTTCCAAAGATAATTTTCTGTAACCTTCAAGATAACTTTCGTCAAGACCGTTCGTCATTTGCGGGCCAAATTGATAATGACAAGCAACAAATCTCGGATAAAATATATTATTTCGCAGATTATAAACATAAACTTCATCGTCAAAACGATCTAAACTTGTACAGAAAAAGTCACCATAAAAGCTTCTTATAATCTGACTTTCAACAAATCCAGGATCAAATACGTTGTTGAAATTTTTTTTCAGAACACCGAACATACAGATAGATTGTTTGTGATCGTCTAAATTAATAGGACAAATTTCGTTATTTTTAAATTTAAGGCAATTTTCAAGGAAATACTGGTGGACTCGTCCCGCATTTTCGCCGTCTGTGTGATACCAATAAAGATCATCTGCAGAACTTTTGTTTACATAATTTTCATTTAGTATCTCATCTGGAATTAAACCATATTTATTGTTGTAGAATAAAGAAACTGCATGATTTATCATATTCGGGAATATGCAGTTATTGGAAGGATTGTTTACTATATATTCTATAAATTCATCAAACCTATCTAAATCCATATAAACTATATCATCATCGATTTTTAAAAATACATCGAAATCATGATTCAAATAATATTTATAAGCTTCTCCCCAGTTTAAGCATCCGACTCTTTTATCGGTATCAAATAATTTTATATTTTTATTCTGGGTTTCTTCATAATCCCAATATCCTTCCGATTCATATCCACTATGGATTTTTATGGATTTTATCTCGGTTTCGTCTACTTGACAACCCATTAGACCATGGACTCTTAACACACCGTTTTCAAGTTGAATCTTAAAAGTTTGATACTTACTTCCACTTAAAATACCTTCACAGTAAGCTTCACATAAATTGTACCCAGATATTCCTTTTTTAATAAAAGATCTCGTATTTTGATTTCCTCCTAAAACTATTTCGTATGTATCATTTATTAAAATATAGGCTTCTTGTTTAGTTTTAATTTTTATACTAAATTCATTATCCTCAATAAGCGGGGTAATAGTTCTATAACTAGTAAAATTTTTTGATGTCTTATGAAGATTTGCTATAGAATCTAAATATGCGCAATCATTTTCATTATCTGTAAACTGCCACAAATTTATTTCAGTTAACTTTTTATCTGCTTGAAGCTTTTTGAGATACGGCATAAGTATTGACAAATATTTTTCACGACCGGCAAAAACACATGCTACTGTATGAAGACCAATTTCGGAGTCTCCATAATTTTCCGCGAAAATAGGCGGTAAAACCCAAAAAAATAAAACTAAGATACATATAAAATATTTGATAACTTTTCCAACTTTCATGTTTACCCCACCTTTATAAATTTAAACTTTTGAGCTTTAGTATGGTTTCTCTCCCAAACTTGAATATTACTTCCGTTTTCAGTACTTCCATAAGTTACATCAAGTAGAAGTAAATTACATTTTGCTATTATTTCAAATTCATCTCCTCCTTCCTGTGGAATAATGTAAAATCTTTGTGCGTCAGATCCATTTTCCTCCTGTTGCTGTACATTAGTTCCAACTTTTTGGTTTCCTCCTTCAACATTGATCATTTTACCACTGCATTTAGCTCGTATAGTATAAAACCCCCTTTCATCCAGCTCAATTTCAAATTTTTGAGCATCTGTATTATTTTTTTCATAAATTTGCAAATTACCTTTGTTTTCAGTCGAGGCTCCTTCTATATCAAGAACTTTTCTATCGTTAAGAGAACTCGATATAATATAGGTTCCATTTTGCAATTTATTTTTTTTAGTTAAAGCCGAATATTCAAGGTTTCTAACATAAGTTTTTATTGGCTCGGGACACGCGTCGACGACTTCTGGGCGATAAATATTTCTGTTAAAGCACGATAAAAGCTCACAGGAGTGTTTTAAACTCAAGTCATAGTGCCCAATACACCAGTGAATTAGGTAGGGAAAGAGAACAAACTCTTGACCATTCAAAAGATTATGTTTACTCCAGTCATCACAGATATATCTAAACATTCTGTAGTTACCTAGAAAAATATCGTCTGATGAAATCCTTGAGACGCTATCTCGTCTGTAGCGGTAATTGTAAAATTTTCCAGGAAGCAATTTAAATTTTTTGGCTCTGAGCATTACCATATAGGAAAAACACGTGTCATCGCAGGGTATAATGGGAAGAAATTTTAAGTCATCATTTTTTATTATTTCAGCTTTAAATAACTTATCCCATACAAAATTGTTCCATGTTTCTCCGATAAATTCTTCTAAAGTCAGCACTCTAGAATCTGAAAAATCTATGCTATTTTCAATCTCATCTCCCTCGGTAAAGATTTTGTGTCCATACTGAACTATATCAACATTATCATTCTTTGCATGATTATACGCGATTTCATATGTAAAAGGTTCTATATAATCGTCCGAATCGACAAAAGTTATGTACTCTCCTGTCGCGTTTTTTAGACCAGAGTTCCTACTTTTGTAAATTCCTAAATTATATTTATGCGAAATTATCTTAATTCGAGGGTCGCTTGCAGCGTATTCATTAAGTATTGTTCCGCAGTTGTCTGGAGAACCGTCATCTACGCATATAATTTCAATTTCTTTTAAAGTTTGATTTACTAAACTATCTAGGCATTCTCGTATCCACGGCTCAACTTTGTAAACCGGGACTATTACCGAGACTTTCGGCCTGGTTTCTTCTGCATTTACAGAGTAAAAGCAAAAAAAGTTGAGTAAAATAGTGCAACAAAACATAAAAAATTTTCTCATAAAAAAACCCCTCTTTTCCTTCACAAAATTTTGGACATGATAATCTGCAAGTGGTTTTGAAGATTTATCACTAATGTTTATATTTAATTTGTATTTTTTTGTCAAGTTTTTTTATATTTTCTGGTAAAAAAGTGAAAAATAATTATTTTTAAAATATTTCATTCATATTTTTATAAATTTACTATTATATTTTTGTTTTAAAATAAATTTTGCCTATAAAATTATATTTTTTGTAGTGGAGAATTGGCGATATCAAGCAGATTAAATAATTTTTTTTATTAAACAAAAAATTTATGTACTTTTATACTAATATATGATAGAATGCTATTTACCAGGAGGTGATTTTACTATTTACGAAAGTTGTTTTTCATGTTTTATGCGTGGTTGTATCTAGAGTTTTTACAGTAGAAATTAGTTGTAAATACTTAGAACTTATGAAAAACACACTGCGCTTGCTGTTTAAAATGAAATTATGTCTATTATTTTGAACGCTATTTTTTAAACTAAAAAATTTGTTGTAAATTTATAAAACAGCAAAAATTTAAGGGGGTTAAATTTATGAATAAAATTGCAAAAGCTATTGTGATGATTTTAGTTATTTTGGGAATGATTGTTTTAGAATATTTTACAATGGACTATATAAAAAATAATCAAAGTAGCTCGTCTAGTAATTCTCAAGTTTCTTCAGAAAATAGTAAAGGAAATGCAGAAGAGGAAGATTTCTCAGGTGAAGGTGGAGAAGATCAAGGTATGATGGGGACGATGTCTGAGAAAGAATTCAGCGAAGAGTTGTTTGGCCAAGAAAGTGAGTCGAGCAGTTCCAGTTTGGATATAATTTATTATGTTATATTCGCCCTAGAAAATCTTGTAATTGCAGCTGCGCTACTGTACCTTATCATGTCAAGTATGTGCCAGAAGACATTTAAAGAAGTGTTTCCATGTGAAGACAAAGTTTGGATATACTGTCTTTCTTCATCTGTATTGTGCATAGGTTTAACTTTTCTTTCTAATTATCTAGTCAAAAGATATTTTCTAAATTCCTCAAGTGAATTAACTTTACAAAATTCAAGTTCTAACGCTTCAGTTGAAGCAGTAGGAGCTTATACCGTAGACGGAGTAGAAGAAACTTTAGATGGGGAATATAGTTCATCAAATTCCGATGAATCTGTAATTTTAGTTAAAAATGGTGGAGATGCAAGTTTAAATGGTGCAACAATAACTAAAACGGGCGGAGATTCTTCTAATACGGAAAATTCTGAATTTTACGGAATAAACGCCGGAATACTCGTGACAGAGGGGTCAAAGGCAACTATTTACAACTGCACAATTTCGACAAATGCAAAAGGAAGTAATGCGGTATTTGCAACAGGAGAAGATGCCAAAATATATATTAAAGATTCCAAAATAACTACAACAGGAAGTTCGAGCTCTCGTGGTTTAGACGCAACTTATGGTGGATATATTGAAGCTGATAATGTAGTAATAAAAACTCAAGGTGGATCTTGTGCAGCTTTAGCTACAGACAGAGGAGAAGGGACTGTAATTGCAAGAAATTCTGATTTAGAAACAAACGGTTCTGGGTCGCCCGTTATTTATTCAACTGGAGATATAAGCATTTTTGATACTGTTGGTGTTGCGAATGGTTCGCAGATGGTAGTAATTGAAGGGAAGAACAGTGCAACAGTACAAAATTCTACACTAAGCTGTAGTGGTAAAGGAAATAGAAATGATGTCGACAACTGCGGAATAATGATATATCAAAGTATGTCAGGAGACGCAGATGAAGGAACAGGGACTTTTAAAGGCGTAGACTCTACACTTGAGATTAGTTCAAGTTCTAGTTACTATAAAACTGCTCCATTTTTCTTCGTAACTAATACAGACGCTATTATAAACCTCGAAAACTGCATTATGAAATATGGAAGCAACTTACTTTTAAAAATTCAAGGAACAAGTGAATGGGGAACATCTGGATCTAATGGTGGAAATGTGACGCTGAATGCACATTCCCAATCTTTAGCCGGAGATATAGAAGTGGATTCTGTAAGTACACTTGCTATAAACATAGAGGAAGATACAGAGTTTTCAGGAGCTATTAATAATTCTAATACCGCAAAAAGTGTTACTCTTTGTATGGATGCTTCTTCAAAACTTGTACTTACTGGAGATTCGTATCTTACAAGCTTTACAAATGAAGATCAGTCAAATAGTAATATAGAGTTTGGTAATTACAAATTGTATGTAAACGGCGTAGCAATAAATTAATTTGGTAAAATTCTAAAAATGATATCTGACCTGAGACCTAAACTTAAAGATCGATTTATTTTAAGATAGATTTGATAAGCTTAGGTGTATCAGAGGGTCAGATGTTTTTTGCCATTTTTGGAAATAAGGTGCTTAATTTTAATAGCAAAAAAGTAGCTCGAATTTAAGGGTTGCTTTTTTTCTATGTATAAATTTTTTTTATTTATCATATGTTTAATCAGGTGATTTGAGCGTGAAAACAAAAAGGACTATTGCATTTTTATTTTTAACATGCTTTTTTTTGTGTATACCGAAAGTTTTTTCGATTTCTATTTCAGCTGAATCAGCATGTTTGATTTTAGCTGATACAGAAGAAGTCCTTTTTGCAAAAAATGAATTTGAGGAACTTCCGATGGCAAGCACTACAAAAATTATGACATCAATACTGGCAGTAGAATTAATAGAAGCTTGTGGAGATAAAGAAGTAGAGATAACTGAAGAAATGATACATGTAGAAGGAACATCAATGGGTCTGCAAAAAGGAGATATTTTAAGTCTAGAATCTTTAGTTAAGGGAATGCTTTTGTGTTCTGGGAATGATGCAGCAACAGCTTCAGCAATGGCGGTAGGAGGAGATGTAGAGAACTTTGCAAAAATGATGAATGAAAAGGCAAGACAAATTGGAATGAACAGAACTAATTTTGTAACACCGTCTGGTTTAGACAGTGGAGATCATCATTCAACTGCGTACGATATGGCTATTTTAGGGGCGTATGCCATGTCAAATGAAAAATTTTCTTCTATAGCTTCGAAAAAAAGTGACAAAGTAGAATTTATAAGTCCACCCAAAATAGTTTCATATAAAAACCACAACAAACTCCTAAGGTTATATGATAGTTGTATAGGAGTTAAAACTGGATTTACAAAAGCTGCAGGGAGGTGTTTAGTTTCATGTGCCAAACGAAATGAGGTAAAGCTAATCGCAGTGACACTAAATGCTCCAAACGATTGGCAAGACCATAAAAATATGTTAGATTATGGCTTCATGAACACAACAAATATTTTATTTAACGACAAAGAGTTCAAATCTAAAGTTCAAGTAAAAAATGGTGTTGAGGATGAAATAAATGTTTCCGGAGTATCGTCGTTTTCTTGTTCATTCAAAAAAGGAGACGAAACCAGAGTAGAACGAATTGTAGATTTGTGTAGCGAAATCGAAGCTCCTGTCGAAAAAGGGCAAATTGTAGGAAAGGTTATTTATTACCTCGATGAGAAAGAAATAGGTAGAAATGAAATTTTATCTGAAAATGAGGTTAGAAAGAGACCAGAAAAAATGAATTTTATAAAAAATATAATAAATATGATTAAAAACATACTTAAAAAATCAAATTAAATCTAAAAATGTTGGTGCGCTCGAAGGGATTCGAACCCCCGACTTCATCCTTAGGAGGGATGCGCTCTATCCAGCTGAGCTACAAGCGCGAATATTCTAAAAGTCTGAACAAGGAATAGTATATACAATCTGAAAATAAAGTCAAGTATTTTAATAAACTAGGAGTTATGCAAATTTCAATTTAACTTTATAGATTTTTATATTAATTTGTAGGTATTTAGTACAAAATATTTCATTTTAAAACTATGGAAAATACATTGGTTTCATAGTTTTTATATATTTTACATAAAAATACTTGACATGAGAGCAAATATATAATAAAATCAAATAAAAGGGGTGATATTGTGGAAGATAAAAAAATTTTAGAAACAACTGAAAAAACAGACGAAGTAGAGAAAAAGGTGGTTAAATGTCTGGGGGGAAACAAGGCTAGGTACGGTAATTTGATTAAACGTTTGGAAATATTAGCTGGAAAAGAGAGATACTTTGAGTATTTGTGTAGTTTGAGAGACGTTTTCGGTGAGATAGTTTGGGGTTTTCTCCTTTTGAGGAGTATGAGTAATATAATTTCAGTTTTGAATTTAAGAGTAAGTGCATTTGCAAATTTAGACAAAAAAGCATTTGGAGGTTGGCTGGCTAAAAATACGAAACTTGCAAAAAGTAAAACAGTTGACCCAGGAAGGCTCCCTCAAAATGCTTTGATGGGTAAAATATATACAAAGCTTAACAAAAAAGATGGATTTGAAGATTTTTTTCCAGAAGACAAAGAAATAAATTCTAGTGATATCAAGTCGAGAAAAGAGCTTAATAAAGAGTTTGATGAATTATTGGGATTCCTGGAAGGCTATCAAAACTCTAGACATGGAACAAAAACGGCAGTAAAGATCCGTAAAGAGTTTATAGGTAAATTAATTGATGTTTTGGAACGTGGAGAGGCTCTTTCTAAAGAGAAGATTGTTAAAAAAAGTTCACTCGAGCAGGTGAATGCTGATAAGGATCAAAAAAGTTTTGTTGATGATGTAAAAAATTTCTTTTCTAACCTTAACCCTCTTAAAAAGAAGGGCGCCGTGGAAAAGAAGGGTTCACTCGGGCAGGTGACTGTTGATAAGGATCAACAAAACGTTATTAGTAGATTGAAACATACCATTCTTGGATCTGACTTTTTTGGAAAAGAGGGAGATGTGGAAAAGGTCTGCAAGCTGTTAGAAAAAGTAAAAAACGGTATCTACGAGGAAGAGTTAAAGCATGCTATTAAAGAAGTTTGTGCGGGAGAGAGTACAAAAATATATTTCGGGAACAAAGATTTCTATTCGACTCATTGGATAGCTTTGCAGCAATTTGGAAGCGGAAAGCTCAGTCTTGAAACTTTAATGAAGGTATTTTCGAATGAAGATCTAAAAGAGGTAAAGAAGGACGGCTATATTAATTTGGCAGATGGCTTGTATGGTACCTGTTTTAGACTACGTAACAATGGACCGGTTCCAGTTCTAATTAGGAAAGAAATAACGGTTATAGAAGTTTTGGATAAAGAAGTTCTGGGGAGATATCTTAAATTTGAATTTGCAAAGGAATATAAGTGCGGTCTAATCAGAATCAAAAGGATTGAGAAAGGAAAGATGTTAAAAATTATTAGTAAAATTGCTAAAGGAAATCCTTTAGGTAAGGAAGTCGGTAGTATTAGCAAATCTGATTTTGGAGCGCTTGTTAACGTTAGTGGAGGTGGATTGACTATAACATTTTAAAATATTTTATATATATCATACAAAAATATGCTTGACTAATATAAAAAATTAGCATATTGTGTCCCTATAACTAGGTGATTAGTGTAAGGGTTTGTAAGGTGTTGCTCTGAATCTTGAGAGTTTTTGTGAAACTGAGCAGGCTTTGGAGCACGTGTGTATATTAGATTTTAGGAGAGATTGTTTTAGACTAAAAGAGAAGGGGGTTGTTTGAATATGACTAATTCAACGTACAAAAAGGTGTCGAAATTTGTTGAAGATATCATTAAATCTTGTAACAATTCTTTGAATAAATCTAAAGATGACATAGGGATGCTCCAAGGGGCTTCCGAGCAGATGCAAGACATAGTATATGCGCTATTTTATTTAAAGAAGATGGAAGTTTTCAAAAACAAAGAAGCAAAAACTTTTAGCGATGCATTTTTAAAGAATGTTATGGGGAATAGTAGCATTGGGGATTTTGTTGAAAAATTAGATGAAAAATCACCTAAAGTTGGCAATAAAGTAACGCTGGGAAGCAGTTCAGTACTTGGGACTCTCGGAAGAAGTTGTTCAGAATTTGCAACACGTTTAGGTGAACTGCGAGATGCAATTGAAAGCTATAAACAAACTGAAGGTAGTAATAATGAGGAAAAGTCTAAAGGAGTTCTGGAGCAAGAATTAAAAAGAGTTGAAGATATGGACAAAAATCACAATACAATTCTGGATCAATTGGATTACATGATTGAAAAGCTACAAAGTTCGAAGGAAGAACTTGGTAAAAAATTAGGTAAAGTTTTCCATTTGTACAAAAGTAACATAGTTGAAATAAAATCTGATTTGGACGAAGAACTAGAAGAATTAGAAACTAAGCTTGGGACTTCTATTGATAGAGAAGGAGAACGCGAAGAACGTGAAGCGATTAAAAATCTTAATCTTGATAGAAAAGGTGACACAAAACTTGTCACCCTCTTGAAGAGAGAATACTGTGAAGCGGACAATATTAAACTTTTCAGACAAATTGGTAAACACCCTGTTTCATGGCCAATGCTTAAGAAAACTAGGGCAAAGATGAAAACAGCTGTTACTAAACTTAGGAAGGAACTAGAAGCAAAACAGTGTCTTAGTTTAGATGATTTAAGGTTCTCGTTGAGAAAACTGGTAGTGGTTGACAAAATACTAAGGTTCATGGGAGATGTAGAAAAAATTGAAAAAAATAAAAAATCAATACCTGAACTTGATAAATATCAAAAAATGTGGAGAAAATATATGGATAGTGTTGCAAAAGTCTTAAAGAAAAATGAAATTGCTGCTGACAAGTACTTCATGGAGAAAGCATCCAGTAATGTAAGTAGCAAACTTAAGTGGGGTAAAAAAATGGCAATTGGAGTAACACATGAGTCGTTCAAATTAGGTTCATTTTTGATGAGATTTAAACCAAAGGCTAGAGTTTCAGATATGATCAAGGATTTGTTTGTTGAAGGTGGAAAAATAAAAAGTATAACTTTTAAAGCTTGTAAGAGAGTTAGCTTAGGAAGCAGTGTAGCAGACACGGGACGGACTTTAAAGAAGAATGAGGTTATTACAGTCGTTTCGGGGGATGACGATGAGCTTGGCAGTGAGTTTATAGGAACAAGTGTGTTGCAGTCAATAGGCAATGCAGCTTTAACGTCGATTTTTAAAGGTGTAAAATAAGAATAATATTTTTATGATATTTTGTAAGAAATTATGAGATTATGCACTAATAAAGTGTATAATCTATTATTTTTACATTTTATTTGGATTTTAAATTTAAATATTTTATATAAAAATGGCTGTGAGATGCATGAAACACGTGACTTTATTGACAAGATATGTTATATTATACTTAGCTGCAGAGTTAGTTTGCCAGAAAAGTTTTTTAGGGAGATGTTGTATGAGCAAAGAAATATTTGAAGCTCTTCGTTTGTTAGAGGCGGAACGGTCTATACCGATGGATTTTATGATGGAAAAAATACAAAAGGCAATTGTAACGGCATGTAAGAATAGTTATGATGGAAATGAAGAAGCTATAATAAACATCAATGAAGAAGAGGGAAAGTTCGAAGTTAGCCTCATGAAAGAAGTTGTAGATGAGGTAGAAGTTAAAGGCAGACAGATATCACTTTCTGAGGCAAGGAAAATTGATCCGGAAGTTTCGGTTGGCGAAAAAGTTGCTTTCAAATTAGATACAAGGGATTTCGGAAGAATAGCAGCTCAAACAGCTAGAAATATAATAAGACAGGGAATTAGAGACGGAGAAAAGAGTCAGATTGCCCAGGAATTCCAGGATAAACAAGGTCAAATAGTTAGCGCTGTAGTGGAAAGGATTGATCCTGTGAATGGTGCTTTAACACTAAGGATCGGTAAGGCTGAGTCGATGCTCCCTGCAAGCGAAAGAATCGGAATTAGTGAAGTAAGAGAAGGTGATCGGATAAAAGTTTATGTTGTTGAAGTTAAAGAAGCAGATAAAGGTCCAAGAGTTATGATTTCTAGAAGTAATCCGGATTTTATAAGAAAACTTTTCGAGATGGAAGTTCCGGAGCTAGTTAATGGAGAAGTAGAAATAAGGTCCATATCTCGGGAAGCAGGGTCTAGGGCCAAGATAGCGGTATCAAGTATTGATGATAACATAGACCCTATAGGGGCGTGTATAGGTAATCACGGAGCTAGAGTAAATATAGTTGTTGATGAACTCGGCGGAGAAAAAATTGATATAGTAAGATATAGCGATAAACCAGAAGAATTTATTAGAGACTCACTTTTACCGGCAAAAGTGATAGGGGTTAATGTGACTTCAAATGAAAATAGAGAGTGTACTGTTTTAGTGCCGAGTGGACAGCTTTCGCTTGCGATAGGGAACAAAGGACAAAATGTTCGTTTGGCAGCACGTCTGACGGGTTGGAAGATTGATATAAAAGCTGAAAGTTAAGTTTTTTGTTTTTTGTAGACTAAGGTTGGTGTTTTAGTGAAGAATAGAGTACTTTTGCTAAGAAAATGTGTGGGATGCGGCGAGAGAAAAACAAAAGATAATCTTATAAGGGTAGTAAAATCCGTTAGCAGCGAAAACGAAGTGGAAATATTCGTTTGTAAAAAAAATGCTCAAGGGAGAGGGGCCTACCTTTGCAAAGATAAAGAGTGTTTTAAGAAAGCTAAAAAAAACAGAAGATTAGAAAAATCTTTTTCATGTCGAGTTGAGTCTAGTGTTTATGATGACCTTGAACGGATGGTGAATGTTTCTGCAAAATAGATGTGGATCTTTTTTAGGTATTATAGTAAAATCTGGGAATATGGTGTTTGGTAGTAAATGTGTAAAGGAAGATTTGAAAAGACGTAGGATAAAGCTTATTTTATTGGCTTCGGATTTGTCAGATAAATCTAAATGTAGTATTGTTTTGTCTGCGGAAAAAGAGAAAACTGAATGCATACAACTAGAATTTAAAATGGGAGATATAGGTAGCTTCGTTGGAAGAAGTACAGGGGTTCTTGGTATAAAAAATTCAGAAATGGCGCTCAAGTTTAAAAAAATTTTAGAAGAGAGTCAATTCTAGGGAGGAATAAACAATATGATAAAATATAGAGTTTACGAAGCTGCAAAAGATCTTGGAGTTGCAAGCAAGGATATAATAGCGGTGATACGCGAATATTTAGGTAGCGAAAAAAAGCACATGACCGCTCTTGAAGAAAAGGAATTAGATTTGATTTTGGATTACTATACCCAGAATAATCAGATTGAAGATTTAGACAAATATTTTGCAAGTAGATCCCCGAATTTTGTTGTTGATGAAACTAAAGTGCCGGGAAAAACTGAGGAGAAATCCGAAAATAAATCTGAGGATAGAACTGAAAAGAAATTAGTTGCAGACAAAATGAAGCCCAAAGTGCAACCGAGGAACAAAGAAAAAATAGTAAAAATACAGACAGGTGGCCGCATTGAGAAAAATAATGTTGTGTTTTCTGGATCACAAGAAAACCAGTCTCAAAACCGCGTAATTAATACAAGAACGGTAAGCGTAGATATAGAGAAATATAATGAAAAATACGATAAAATGGCGGCTGAAAAAGTTCAGACCGATAATATGGTAAGAAAACAAAAAATAAATCAAAAATCTCAAAAGAAAGGTAAGCCAAAAAATTCTAGGAAAGAAACAGAAGCAGAAAGGCTAAAGAGGATAGAGTTAGAACGCAAAACTCGTCCACTAACAGTTTCGCTCCCGGAACAGATTACAATCAGTGAGCTTGCATCCAAATTAAAGGCGACGGCATCAGAAGTTATAAAAAAATTAATGCTTATGGGAATGATGGTTTCTATAAATGATCTTGTCGATTTCGATACAGCTAGTTTGGTTGCTATGGAATTTCACGCTAAAGTTGAAAAAGAAGTGGTTGTTACTATAGAAGATAAAATTATAGATGATAGTGTGGACGACGAAAAGGATCTTATTCCAAGGGCTCCTGTAGTAGTTGTAATGGGACACGTCGATCACGGTAAGACTTCTCTTTTAGATACTATAAGAAATTCGAATGTTATATCTACAGAAGCCGGAGGAATAACTCAACATATAGGTGCGTACAGAGTAAAAATACACGATCGTGATATTACGTTTTTAGATACTCCGGGACATGAGGCGTTTACAACTATGCGTGCTAGAGGAGCTCAAGTAACAGATATAGCGATTTTGGTTGTAGCTGCCGACGACGGTATAATGCCACAAACTGTAGAAGCAATAAATCATGCTAAAGATGCCGGGGTTTCTATAGTAGTTGCGATGAATAAAATGGATAAGCCGGAGGCGAACCCAGAAAAAGTTAAGCAGCAGCTAACAGAGCATAATATTCTTCCAGAAGAATGGGGAGGAGATGTTCCGTGTATTCCTGTTTCTGCAAAAAATAAACAGGGAATAGAAGAGCTTCTTGAAATGCTACTTTTAGTTGCGGATATGAAAGAGTTGAAAGCAAATCCAAATAGACCGGCACGCGGAACAATTATAGAATCAAGGCTAGATAAGGGTCGTGGTCCTATTGCAACTGTATTGATACAAAATGGGACTCTCAAAGTCGGAGACGTAGTTGTTGCAGGAGTTGCTGTAGGACGCGTTCGAACAATGACAAATGACCTAGGTTGCAGAGTAAAAGAAGCCGGCCCATCTTTCCCGGTAGAAATAACAGGGCTCGATGGCGTGCCTTCGGGAGGAGATCTATTCGATGTTGTTTCTGATGAAAAACTCGCAAAACAGCTTACACAGCAACGAAAAAATAAGCAAAAAGAAGATAAATTCGGTAGTCAAGCTAAAGTTACATTAGACAATTTGTTCGATCATATGAAAATCGGGGATGTGAAGGAGCTAAAGGTCGTTGTGAAAGCTGATGTTCAAGGGTCAGTTGAAGCTGTCAGCCAATCGCTTGAACGTTTGGAGATCGAGGAAGTAAGAGTTAAAGTTATACATGGAGCAGTAGGCGCAATAAATGAGTCCGATGTTATGTTAGCTCAAGCTTCAAATGCTATAATAGTGGGTTTTAATGTCAGGCCCGATGCTACGGCCGCCGAAAATGCCGAGCGGAGCGGCGTAGATATCAGACTCTACAGGGTCATATACGACTGTATAGAAGAAATAAGTTTGGCAATGAAAGGAATGCTTGAGCCAAGCTTTAAGGAGGTTTCGCTTGGGCAAGCTGAATGTCGGCAAGTTTACAAACTCTCAAATGCTGGGACTATATCTGGAAGTTATGTTGTATCCGGTAAAATTCTTAGAAATGCAAAAGTAAGGGTAGTGCGCGACGGGATAGTTGTAGCTGAGGATAAAGTTCAGTCACTAAAAAGATTTAAAGATGATGTAAGAGAAGTTATGCATGGATACGAGTGTGGAATAGGTTTAGAATATTTTAACGATATAAAAGAAGGAGATGTTTTTGAAGTTTTTCAGATGGAAGAATGTAAAGATTAGTTCAGGATTGTTTATAAGGAGGGAGACAGTATGCCGACACATAGAATGCAACATACGTTCGAAAATATAAAAAGGGAAATTGTAGCGATAGTTAGACAGTTAAATGATCCAAGAGTCAGTAATAATTTTATTGACCTAATAAAAATTGATATTTCTAGGGATATGTCTCTTTGTAGTGTGTATGTTAGTTCTATACACGGGATAGAAAAAACGAATGAGGCTGTTTCCGGTTTAAAATGTGCCGTGCCGTACATAAAAAAGGAGTTAGGTCTTCGCCTTAGGCTGCGTTTTATACCAAATTTAAGATTTATAGCGACGGATTCTGTTGAGTATGGTGTAAATATGATGGAGAAAATTAATAATTTGATTTCTACATAGGATGATTCTAATATGGAAACATTATCAAATATATCCAAAGTAATCAAAAGTGAAAATAATTTTTGTATTGTCACACACAAATATCCTGACGGAGATGCAATAGGTTCCGCTTACGCTTTGTGTCGGATTTTACAAAGTATAGGGAAAAAGTCAAAAGTTTTAATTGATAAAGTTTCCGAAAAATATGATTTCATAAAAGGATATATAAAGGTAGAAGATTTTGAAACTAAATTTGTAATAAGTGTGGATTTGGCTGAAATTGACCAGTTACCGGAAAATTGTCTTAGTTATAGAAACAAAATAGATTTAAGTATTGATCACCATATGAGTAATAAAAATTTTGCAAAATTGAATTTTGTGGATGATAAAGCTGCTGCAGCGTCCGAGATCATATATAGGCTTATAAATGTGATGGATTATGATATAGATAAGAAAACGGGAGAATGTTTATACATTGGAATCTCAACAGATACAGGTTGTTTTAAGTATTCAAATGTGACAGCTGAAACACATAAGATAGCTGCAAATTTGATAGAAAAGGGGATAAATGTTTCAAGAATTAATAAAATATTTTTTGATACAAAGAGAAAAGAGTTTTTAAAACTAGAGTCAATGATATACGGTTCCATTGAATATTTTTTTGATGGAAAATGCGCAGTCGTGTGTATAACTCAAGAAATGATGGAAAATGCTGGAGTTTTAGAGAATGAACTTGAAGGAGTTACGTCTATTCCTAGAAGAGTTGAAGGTGTGGAAATTGGTGTAACGATACGAGAAAAATCTGATGAGATGTATAAAGTATCGGTTCGCACAACCGAAAAGATAAATGCCTCTGAAATATGTGAAAAGTTTAAAGGAGGAGGACACTTTTGTGCGGCCGGTTTCTCATATGAAGGGAACTTAGGACAACTAAAATTAGAAATACTAGAATTTATAGAAAAGAAGCTAAAAAATGAGTAATATTGACGGAATATTAGTTATAGATAAGCCTGAAAAAATTACTTCCTTTAAAGTAGTTTATGAGATAAAAAAATATCTAAATATAAAAAAAGTCGGCCATATGGGTACTTTGGACCCTATGGCAAATGGTGTTTTACCGATTATGTTAGGTAGAGCTACAAAAGCGCTAGATTTAATTAAAAACAGTGAAAAAAAGTACGTAGCAAAAATAAAATTTGGAATTTCAACTGATACTCAGGATATTACCGGGAAAATAATAAAAAAAAGCAAAGGAATCGTAAAATATTCGGATTTATGTGAAGCCTTAACCGAATTTACCGGTGAAATTTTCCAAGTTCCACCTATGTATTCAGCTTTAAAGAAAAATGGGAAAAAACTATATGAACTTGCCAGAAAAGGGCAAACTATACATAGAGAAAAAAGAAAAGTGAAGATAGATGAAATTGAAATTCTTGATTTTAATACAAAAAATCAAGAAGCTACGATTAAAGTCTCTTGCCTCAAAGGAACATATATTAGAACTCTTTGTTCAGATATTGGAGATAAACTTAAAGTAGGAGCAGCAATGAGCGAACTTAGAAGAATACACTCTAACGGATTTAGTATAGATGGAAGTTTGAGTTTAGACCAAGCTTTGAAAGATATTAAAGACGGTTCAATTTTTCAGAAAATTATAAAAGTTGAATCTTTGTTTATGGAATATCCTAAAATAGAAATTAGTCAGAAACAGTGTATTAGGTTTAAAAGCGGTGCAAGCCTCTATCTCAGTAGATTAGGGGAAAACAATATTTTCGTAGACAAACAAAAATACAGGCTGTATAGCGAGGGTGATTTTATTGGATTAGGTGAAGTTAATTTAACTAGAGGTGAAATGTCGGTTTTTAAATTATTTAAAGTCTAAAAATTAAAATAGAAAACAAATTAAACGTGCAAACTTTTTTTAGGTTTTACCAAATTTTGTAGTATTTAAAAAGTAAAAAAAGACAAAGAAAAAATAACTATTTAATTGTTATTATTTTTACCTTAAATTATCAATATTTCTTATAAAGTTTATATATTTATGATTAAAACACATAAATATAGCCAAAAATACTCTCAGAAATTAAAAATTGTACTTTACGGAGAGTGTTTAAGATATGGAAATAAAAAGAGGAGATATATTTTATGCAGACCTGAGCCCTGTAGTAGGATCAGAACAAGGTGGCATGAGACCCGTACTAATCATACAGAACGACGTAGGAAATAAATTTAGTCCAACGGTCATCGCTGCAGCCATAACAAGCCAACAATCAAAATCAAAACTCCCAACACATATAAAATTAGATACAAAATACTGCGGACTTTCGAAAAACTCAGTAGTTTTGCTTGAACAAATCCGCACTTTAGACAAAGTCAGACTTAAAGAAAAAATAGGATATATAGACCGGATTTATATGAACAGAATAAACCGGGCTTTGTCCGTAAGTTTTGGTTTAGTAACAAGTAACCTAGTAGGGATGAGCAGTGTTACATAGACAGTTGCCTAACCGAATTAAAAACTAATTTTTTATACAAAAACAGAGACTCTAAAAGATAAAATTTCCCAAAGAGCCCCTTTTCGTGAAAACACTCACAAGCTACGCAGTTTTAGAAGAGCGTAAACACCTTGTACAAATATTAACATGCATCGGGACGTTATCAATTACCATTTTTCTTCTCTGGATATTTGGTTTCCATTTCCTGTTCGAACGTCTATGAGAGTGAGAGACCTTAATTCCAAATGAAACGCCCTTGTTACATATATCACACTTAGCCATCAGTTTAACCTCCATGCTATAACTTTCAAAACAATGATAACAGAAACGAAAAAATTTTTCAAGCAATTTAATTTCAAGTTATATTGTACTTATAATGCTTTATAAAAGGTTATATCGAAAAATCTAGGAAAATACTTTGCAATAGTTAAAGAATAAAAATAAGTGATATAAAGGAAAATTATTGTTTGGACAAAGTCGGTAACATTGCATAAAATCATAAATTAAAATAAAATTCCATTAGGTAAAAAATATTAAATTTGTGAAAATATATAAAATTTTAAAATTAAAACATCAAATATTTTTAAAAATGAGAAATATTAGTCTATATTTATAAAAAATTCAATAAAAATAAAATTATTTTATATATTTATTATAAAGTATAAATATAATCAAGTTTTTTTATTATAAAAAGTACAAAAAATGAGTTGTAATGTTTAAAATAAACTGCTATAATGTAATAGCTACGAAGATACTTGGCGCTTATGCGGCCATTTCAGTGCCACGGATTTTGATGTTTTGTGTTATCAAAATGTGAGAGGTGTTGGTACTGTAAGATTGTTCATGCAGCGCATTGTCAAGCAGATCTTGAAAGTATTGTAAAGCGCGTGCCTGTAGTACAGACTGCTTTAGAAAGATGGTGGTTAATAGGATTTTAGTTTAGCTGTGTTTAAACGTGCTTCATTTTACATTATTAGAAAGGGTGTTTTTAATTATGGGGGAAACAAATGAAACTACCATAAAAAAGCCAGAATTTAACAGATTTCAGGCTATTTTTTGGCCGATACATGGTCACGAACTAAAGAAATTTTTACCAATGAGTTTTTTGATGTTTTGCATACTTTTTGTTTACACAATGGTAAGAGATTTAAAGGATTTGTTTATTCAAAAATATGCAACTTGTGGAGGGACTGCACTAATTCCACCTTTGAAGCTGTTTTTTGTTATGCCGGCGGCATTTTTGTTTGTAATGTTGTTTACATATCTCGTAAATAAATATGGCGTAGGTAAAACCTTCTATATAATGGTTGGAATATTTATAGCGTTTTATGCTATATTCTTGCTGTTTTTGTTTCCGAGAGCGATAGAAGGGACACTGCATGCGAATTCTGAGACGGTGAGATATTTGCAGTCAACTATGCCGGGGCCATTTTATTACATTATTCCGTGCGTAACCAACTGGTCTTATACTTTGTTCTACATATTCTCAGAAATCTGGGGAACAATGGCTATTTCTTCGCTGTTTTGGCAATTTGCAAATCAGGTTACTCAAGGCGATGAAGTAAAGAGATTTTTTGCATTCTACACAACAATAGGTAATATCGGAGTTGTTGCTTCTGGGTCATTTTTGTACAATATGTCTCATGCAAAAGGGCAAGCATTTGTCACAAACGTTAAAATACTTGTTGCAGCCTGCATATTTTTTGCGCTGGCAACGATGGGAATTTATTATTACATCAACAAAGTTGTTCTAGCAGATCCTGCTTGCTATGACCCGAGTCTTGTTAAGAAGAAAAAGAGAAAAGAGAAAATGGGGATTATGGATGGAATCAGATTCCTGTTTACGTCTCCGTACTTTATGTTGATTTGTGTACTGGTTCTTGCGTATGGAATAGGGATAAACTTTGCTGAGGTTGTTTGGAAAGAACAGATGAGAATTACCTTAACTGATCCAGATCAGTACAGTGCTATGATGGCGACTTTGTCTATGGTAACAGGCGTCTTGACTATATTCTTTACATTTACTGCAAGTAATATTCTCAGAAGATTTAGCTGGAAAATAAGTGCGCTTGTTACACCCCTAGTTTTCCTCATAATAGGTGGAGTTTTCTTTGGGATTATGGCGTATTTGAATGTCGGTGGAACTGTATTATTGGGAATGTCATTGCCGATGGTTGCGGTGTGGGTAGGTTTGTTCATAGATGCCATATCAAAGAGTATAAAGTACTGCCTGTTTGACCAAACGAAGAGTATGGCGTACATTCCACTTGATGAGGATGTACGTGTAAAAGGGCAGGCTGCAGTTGAAGTAATAGGTGGTCGTGCTGGTAAGGCTGGTGCATCTGCAATAATCTATTTCCTAACAAATATTATCTCAGCTGGAAGTGGAATACTTCAGCATCTGTTCACAATAATTCCGCTGTTCTTTGCTATTCTAGTTGCTTGGATTTTGTCAGTTATGAACTTGAGTAAACAATATGAAGAAAAAGTTGAAGAAAGAGCTAGAGAGTTAGCAGAATAGGATTGTATAATCAAAGTTAAAAGTAGCCGTTTAACTCTTTTTGTTGATGGCTACTTTTTTGCTGTGATTATATTTCTCTTATAGATGATATATAAAATTTATCGTTTTTATAATTTTTTTTAAGACAGTATTCCATTTTTTTATTGATACTAATATCAGAGTTTATATTATGAAAACCTTTATTGATTGGAGAGTCCATCACTATATAATCTACTTTTAGTACAATTGAGTTTCCTAAATTCAATAAATTTACAGTATTAGGCATATAACACTGATCATAACTAACACAATCTACGTAAAATAAGTTTTTTTCTGTATTAAATTCATAAAATTTTTTTCTAAGGGTTTCGTCATTAGGGTTTAATTTTATATTGTTTCCGAACAGAGCGTCGCAAGCGAGCTCAGCTTCATAAAGAGTTACTAAAATTTTACCATCGAAATCGAAATTATTTTGTGAACTTTTCTCAGAAGCTGCCTTCCAAATTGAAGCGTTCATTACGATATCATTTGGGGGAGGAACATTTTCACTGAATGGTTCTGGATCTTGCATAACAACCGGCCATATAAACATATTATAATCGAAAAAGCAATCATTACTATTACCTTTGCTAAAAACACGGGATAAAATAAATATAAAAAAGGTAAAAATTCCTAGAGTTATTGTTGATAATATCAATCTAAATATCATTTTACTTTTTGTACAATTTCTGATAATATATTGTTCTGGTTTTGTACTAATACGATTAATATTATTGCTATTTTGGCTGGAATTATAAGTATGATTGCGGGTTTTAAGATAGCTGTTTAAGGAATTTCTCCCCGGATAGATAAAATCTTTTGATGTTAAATCATTATGAGACATAACTGGCAGATATCCAAAGAGTTTGATATCTGATTGTGACACCTCTCTTACGACAATTTGTTATTTTGTAGCATTATACATTGAATAAACAAATATTTTTGTCAAAATATGATAGAAGGATGCACATATTCAATTTTTCAAGTTTTTCACATAAAGATTTACATTTTAATATTTTAGTTCAGTAAAAAATATTCAAAAAATAGAAGTCCATACTAAATCAAAGTTAGCATGGACTCCAATTTTTGTAGATAAAGACTAAAATTTACATTGAGCTCCCATGAATAAAACTTTTCCGGTAAAGTTTTCTTTGACGAGATAGACGAATGGGCGGTCGAACTTCACTATTTTTTCCATTGGTTGATCTGGATTGTAGCTCATCCTAGTTATAATGGCTGTTGCAGCAGTGGCCTCGGTTCCAGATTCGTCAACGTCTACAAAAGTTTTATGAACTATATCAAAATTATTGGAAAATACAGACGAGTCACCAATTTTAAATAAATTCAGAATATCGCTTAAATTCAGACTTGTTTGAGATCTAAATTTTGGGAGGTAAAGGGTTATGTCTGTTTCAGTTTGTTTAGAGATTGCCTCGTCAACCCAGTTGTAGCAAAAATCTTTTGTGCTATAGCCGTCTTTTGGAAGAAAAGCGTACATACTTGCGTTTTTTGAAGCGTAAGGAATTTCTACCGCTGAAAATTCATCACAGAACGCGACATTGTACTTGGATTTTGAGAGCATATAGTCTGCAGAGCCTTCAGTCCCGTCTATATTATAGAACTTATCCGTAGAAGTTAAACACTTATCAAACTCAGTTTTCCACTTATCTTTGAAGTAAACAGTGTTAACATAAGCGAAGGTGAACCGATTGTCATCTATAATTTTTTTGATTCGACCTTTAGTTCTGTTGAAAACCCAGTTGTTTATAGTTGGGACTGCGCTAAGATCGCCGACTATATAACGCTCTGCGAATAGATTTGTTGGGGAAGAACAAGAGTGAATAGTTTTGATTCTAAAGGCCTCTTCCACGATACAAGGGACCCTATCCTGGTTTAGCCAAATTGAGTTATCTACTTCCATAATATTGTTCGTTCTGAGAGTTTCGATAGTTTTCCCAAGCCTCTCATTATAAGTTGAAAAATCGGCAATGCCTAGAGCTTTTGCAACTCTGTCTTTTATAAAGCAGTCCCTACACGCGTTTAGGTCTAGGTGATCGTGTTCCTCAAGTTTACAACTGTCTGGGTTATGATCGCCAGCTAAAAGCAACAAAGCGGACTCAATTCCGATGGGAGAGAACATAACATTTTCCTCACCGAGTATTTTCTGGGAAAGAGCTCTCGCAGAAGAATTGACGTCGAGTTCAGGAATCTGATCATTCCCAAAAGATGATGAAAAGAACAAAATAGCACCCAACAAAGCCAACAAGCTCAATGTAGCATCCATCATTTAAAAACTCCTAACAAATTTAAATTTTTGTTAATGTAAAACGTCGGACCAAAAAGCTTCTTTTCTTTCGGTCTCTAACATAGTTAATCCAACAGCCCAAGAATGCCCACCTAGCAACAAGAAAACACTTAATCTAAGATTTTTTAAACTAAGTTTTCAGTTAAATTATACTTATAGTTAAAACGATCTGTCAACAAATTTCGGAGGTTTATGAAATGCAAGCAGGCAACTAAAATGAGCCTAGTAAAAATTAAAAGATTTAGTTCAAAATAGATTCTAAAGTTGAGATAAGTAATATTATCAAAATAAAATTTAAATTCTGAACATATTATTATTGAATTTCGATAATTAAAAACGAAAAATTCGTTGATTTACCCTAAAATATTGCGCATAGAAATAAAAAATAATAATTTAAGATATAATTAATGGTATAAAGAAAAAAATTGTGATATAATGACTACCACAAACAAAATCATACAAAATTATCTCAAATAATTTCGTATTATAGTGCAATAATTTTGATAATATGGTTTAGTTGAATAAAAAATTACAATTTTACCAAAAAGATTAATGTAAATGAAGAAAGGGGATGGTTTCAGGTTTTTGCATACAGGATTTCTGCAGGGGAGGCAGGAGGGATTTGAGTTGGCAGAGTATAAAAACAGATCAAGGAAAAAACTCAATGAAGCAGTTTTTTCTGGTTATAGGAACGAGCTGAATCCTTACGAAAATTTGATTCCTGTAAGTAAAAAAGTGTTCTGGAATGCCAGTGTGCAAAGACGGATGGGAAATAAAAAATCTAAGTTAAAGCTTGTATCTTCAAATCAGAAAAAAGTTTTGGAAGGGAAGCTCAAGCTGAATCAAATTTTACCTAAAGAAAAGAAAGAAGTAAGAGATTATCCTGACTTAGTTGGATGCGTAGAGACAGATATGGCAGGTCCTGTGGACGTGGGAGCTGACTGGGACAGAGATGACAAGAATTTGATGTTTAGTGCTAGGTCTAAAAAGGAGAAGTCAAGAGGAAAAGATGAAGATAAATCGAGCACAATGTTTGGAGAAGATTTTGATGGTAAAGATAAACCGTTTGAATCCGGGGTTGTTAGTTTTCTTTACAAGAAAAAGGATAAAAAGATTAGGAAATTTGAAGTTGGAGAAGATAAAAATGAAGAAGCTACTGATGACAACATAGTGTTTCAGTATGATCAAGAAAATAAAATTTTAGAAGAATTATCTAAGAAGATAAGCAAACTTTCAGGCAAAAAAGCCCAAGAAGATGTGAGATCTAAAAAGAAACTTTTTGCAAGGCAATTAAAAGGGCTTTTGAGAGAAGAAAATCAAATAAAAGAAATAGTAGAAAACAAAAAAGATAGAAACAAAGAGTTTTACAATGAACTGGAAGCCCTGATTAAAAAATTTGATAGTGGAAAAATAAAGAAAAGTTTGACGGCAGATGAAATGGCCATAAGAAGAAGGAGAATAGCGAGAGGTAGAAATAGAAAGCCAATGGTTGTCTTAATTGCCATAAATATAATAAAAGAGCTTAAAAAGAAATTGCTGAAAAAATTACATGATAGAAAAAAAGTTCGCAAAATTCTTCGGCCTCTTTATGCTATGCTGAGGCTTAAGTCAAAAATTAAGATTGGGACGCTATTAGATAAAGTAAAGGTTATAAAAGAAAAGTACAACATTAAGTAGAAATGTTAGTTAGCTTTACCATAAATTAGGGCTCATTTCCCTATTTTATCAGTAAATATATTAATATTTTTAAATTGAAAGGAGTTGAGAGGCTCTTATTGGTATAACCGGTAGAGAGCCGAAGGTTATGGCAGAGTATTTATCTCCTGGGGTTTATGTGGAAGAGTTTGATAGTGGACCTACCCCCATGCAAGGAGTAGGGACAAGCACTGCAGGGTTTATTGGTTTGGCTGAGAGAGGACCAGTAGGTGGAGCTCCTGTGCTCGTTACTAGTCCTTCGGATTATACTAGAAAATTTGGCGGGCATCTACAAGTTAACGAGTTTGGCAACTACAGGTTTATGTCTTATGCTGTTCAGCATTTCTTTGCAAACGGAGGATCTAGAGCATTTATAGCTAGAATAGCTCCGCCTGATGCTACAATTGCAAAAGGTGTATGCGTTAAGGGTAAAGAGGGAATAATAAATATAGAGGCTAAAAGTCCCGGGGCATGGGGAGACAAGGTTTTAGTGACTTTTGTTCCATCCAGCGACAGCAGAACGCAGATACTTGAAGCTATGGATAAAGGGGTTTATAGACTCAAAAATGCTATAGGATTCGACGTAGGGGACGTTGTTGTTTTAGAAGGGACAGAAAAAGTACAGTACAACGTTATTACAGCAGCTAGAGGAAACACAATCACTTTTGCAAAACCATTTGAAGGTGAAGTTGTTGACAAGAACATATCCCCAAAAATACTTATAAAAACATGTGAGTTTGATATTACAGTTGAGTGTGATGGGTTAGAAGAAAGATATGAGGGAGTCTCTTTAAATACTTCATCTCCGTCTTTTATTGAAAAGAAGATGTTAAAGTCTGATCTTGTCAATATTAAGGCTAAACCTCCTAAAGAGCCTGCAGCGCCTATAGAAGTAGCTAGAAGTGTCTTTGGAGGCGATAAAGCTGCTGAAGAAGTAAAGGCTACATTAAAGGGAGGCTTGAATGGTTCGGCTGCAAGCATTACAGATGCTGATTTTATTGGAAAAGACAATGGACCAGGTGAACGAACGGGAATACAGGCCTTTTTAGACAACACAGATGTCAATATTCTGGCAGTTCCCGGAATAACTAGTGCGAATGTACAGTTGTCACTTGTAGCTCATTGTGAGTTTTTAGCCAGTAGATTTGCGGTTCTTGATATGCCGCTTGAAAACAAAAGTGTTCCCGATGTTTTAGAATATAGGGATTCTTTCGATAGCGATTACTGCGCGATTTATCATCCGTGGCTAAAAGTATTTGATCCATTAGACAAGAAAGACATCTTTATTCCGCCTTCGGGTTCAGTTATAGGAATATATGCAAGAAGCGACAATTCAAGGGGAGTACACAAAGCTCCGGCAAACGAAATTGTAGCTAACTGTACTGGACTTTCTGTTAACTATAGCGTCGGTGAACAAGATCTTTTGAATCCTAAGGGAGTAAATCTTATAAGAAAGTTCCCGGGAGCTGGAATCAGAGTTTGGGGAGCAAGAACAGCTTCATCAAAGCCGCTTTGGAAATATGTCAACGTCAGGAGACTCTTCATATACCTTGAAGAATCGATCAAAAGCAACACCAACTGGGTCGTCTTTGAACCAAATGATGCAGGACTTTGGTCAAGGGTTAAAAGGACAATTGAAATGTTCCTAGAAGGAGTGTGGCGAAGTGGCGGTCTTGTAGGAGGTTCGGCGTCAGATGCATTTTTCGTTGACATAGGACCAAATACAATGACTAAAGATGACATTGACCTTGGACGACTTATCTGTGTTATAGGTGTTGCGCCTGTCAAACCCGCAGAATTCGTAATATTTAGAATTACACAAAAAACAGGAGAATAATTTTTCTTAAGAAAGGAGTTTGATTATTTATGGGAGCAGAAGGAATACAGGATTTAGGTACGGAGGCCTTAACCACGGAAAGTGCCGCTGCCGGGGGACTGCGTAACCCTATACGAGGTTTCAGGTTTACTTGCAGCTTTCAGGGTCTCGGTACTACATCCTTTAAAACTGTAGAAGGATTTTCAGCAGAAGTAGAAACAAGTGAATATAGAGAAGGTGGATTTGGTAGACTTACAAAAAGAAAATTACCGGGACTTGTGGGCTACGGAGACTTGACTTTAACAAAGGGTTTGTACTCTAATCCACTTTTGTATAACTACTTCAATAGTTATCTGGAAGGTGGAACATTTACCCCAGTTAATGCTACAATTACCGTTTTTGATAATGCTGGGGAGGCAACTGCAAGTTGGCAAGTTGTAAACGCTTGGCCAAGTAAATATGAATCTGGAGGCCTTGACTCAACAAGTTCCGACGTTTTGATTGAAACGCTTGTTCTTCAGCACGAAGGAATTTTAAGAGATACAACACCAGTAACGGCAGGATAAATAAACTTATGCTCTTTTCTGGCCGCCTGAAAATTAATTTAAGGGCGGCCTGAGTGGGGGAGCTAGAGATTTAAAGACACAGAATTTTTTATTAGGGAAAAGGGAGTAGTGATTGATTATGGCGTCATTTGAGACACAAATAAGTTTTGAGTTACCAAAAGGATATGTAGACAAAAATGGTGAAGTTCATAAATCTGGAATAATGAGACTTGCGAACGCAGCTGATGAAATAGTTCCTCTTAATGATCCCAGAGTAAAAATGAATGCAGGATATTTAAGTATCCTTTTGCTGGAAAGAGTTATTGTAAAACTTGGAAACCTTCCAAACGTCAATGTAGGTGTAATTGAGAACTTATTTACTGCAGACATGGCTTATCTGCAAGATCTTTACCAAAAAATAAATGCAGCGGAACCACAAGTTGCACATATGAATTGTCCGAACTGTTCGCATAAGTTTGAGGTGACGTTGCCTTTTTTCGGGGAAGCCTAAAAAGTTATCCCCAAGATACTTTGTATGAGGAGATTTCTTTTTTGGCTTATTATTTTCACTGGCCGTATACCGAAATAATGAACTTAAGTCACAAAGAGAGAATTAGGTTTTGTAGTGAAATATCCAGTATAAACAAAAAAATGAATGAAGAACAAAGTGGTAAAAAACCTAAAAAGAATATATTTGATGTTTAGCTTTTAGGCTTTGATATTTATTTAGAGAGGAGGCGCTAAGTAAAGTGGGAAATAACTGGACTAGTGATTCCGTAACTCCTTCTGGTAATTTATCCTTAAATTTTAAATATGAAGTTACTTTAGGTGGTAAAAAATTTGGATTTGCTAGTGTAGAGGGGATAAAAACATCTAGAAGTTTTGAGTTTTATGAAGAAGGTGGAGTTAATGATCATAAAATTCATGTAGGCAAACCACAAGATGATGTTTTTGAGCTTGTTTTTACGAGGGGACTTATGATTAAAACTTCCACAGCTTTAGCTGACGCAGCAATGCAAACAGCAGCAAGTGCCTGCTCAAATAATTCCGTTAGAAAGGCTGCTTTAACTGCTGCGGCTCTATTAAGTTCTCAGACAGTTCTTGAAGTTGGACCTGCAGTTGGAACCATAATAGTATATTCTACTCTCAAAAGGAATAAAGTTATCGGGAAATATTCATTCTTATCACTAGGAGTGAAAGACTGGACCCTTAGTGGTTTAGATGCTAAAGGATCAGAGGTTTTGATAGAGACTTTTACTGTTTTGCATACGGGAATTACAAGAGTTTCTCTCAGTTCAGATTCAGATACCTCCATCGAAGCAAGGCATGTTATTGCGGCTGCAGATCCAAGGGATGCTGCTGCTGAAACTGCAGCTTTAATGGAAGAACAAAGAAGAGCAAATGCTGAATTAGCGGCTAAAGTTTCAGAAAGTTTGCAAAGTATGGGCGACAAACTAAAGGAAGAAAAAGAGAAAAAAGATGCTATGGACCAAGCTAATGCTGAAATTGCACAGTCAGTTTCCGAACAGCTTGAAGCTATGCGTGAAAAAATGGAAGAAGAGTATGAAAATGCACAAAAATTAAATGAAGAGTGGCAAAAACTTCGGGAAGAAGGGATTAAAAAAACAGAAGAAATGAGAGAGATAGCGAAAGAAAAAGCTAAAGAGTACCAGAAAAAAAGTAAAGAACTCACGGACGCAATAATAAAGGCTGAAGAAGCAAATTTAGAGAAAATACGGGAATATTCAAAAGAACTTGCTAAAACGACGAGTAAAGCTTCAGAAATGGCGAAAAAAAGTGCAGATAAACTCGCTCTAGAAGTTAATAAATTTAGAGAAGCAAAGCGACAAAATGCAGAAGCTTTAGCTAAAGAGACGGAGGAAATGGAGAAGGCTAAACTTGAAGCAATAAAAGCTATGGAACTTTCTCGCGCTATGGCACAGGCTTCAAGAGACGCTGCAAAAGAACTTCAGGCAAAAAATTGGGAAGAAACTAAACAGAAAAATTTAGAAGAAGCTAAGAAAGCAACTGAAGAAATGACAAATGCAGCGGAAGAATCGGCTGCCGAAGCAGAGAATTCTGCAGATGCTACTGAGAGTATGGTTGCTGACTAAAAAGTAGATTCGGGGGATTTAAATGGGGGATATTAAAGTAACAAAGGGTCTTAACTCTTTTTTGGGAACGCCTAATTATATGACTCTTACAAATAAAAACAGCAGTTTTTGTGCTAAGTTTTTGAAAAAGCATTCTATGGCTGTAACCGTAGATAATGAAACTCAAACTAGTGCAAAAAGGTCCCTTGTTTACGATTTTTCCCGGAAAAGAGATCTAGATGAAGATGTTCTGCAAAGAATAATAGATCTTCTTTTACAGCTGCGTGCTTCTGGTAGCGATCAAAATGTTTTAATTCAAAATAATACGGTAATTCGCCAGCAGATACTAAATCAGCTTAAAAATGAACTTACAAATGTAAGAAATCATCTTACAAGTGGCCAAGTCCAAAAGCTTGAAGTTGCTTCAAATAATGTTTTTGACGAAAAAACTATAAATGATATCTTAAAGTCGCTCCTAGAAGAATCAAAAAAAAAATTAAGTGACAAAGAAAAACAAAAACGATTTTTAGGTCAGAAAGATCCGGATGGAAGCTTAAATCTTTTTAGAGAAAGATCTAAAATATATACTAAATTTATAAACTTAAAGGAAAAATATAGAGATATAATAAATACCGTTTCTCAGAAAGAATTTTTAAGTAGAGCTTTTGTAGAGAGACGGCTTGTTGGTATTTTAAGACAAACTCAAGAAAGAAAACATGACGAAGATTTAGGCTTTGAAAAATTAGAAAAAGAAAAGCCAGAGCAAATTTTAGAAAAGGATTTGCTCTACAGATCAGTTTTTGTAAAAAATGAGGACTTAAATGAAACTTATAGAGAAAAAACTATAATAGATAAATACACAGAAATTTTTAAGAGAACAAATAAATTAGTTAGCTTTGGGACATATCTAGAAAGCAGAAATTTTGGGAATATAATAAAAAATAGTATAGAGGATAAATACCAAAAATTTAATGAAAATTTTGAAAGTACAGTTTTATCAAATAGGACTATAAAGAAGCTAAAGTTTATAAATTTTACTAGGTTTAAAGAAGAGATAGAAGAGAAAATAGATTTAGTGTCAAGGGTAGATACTCTTGAAGAAAAAACGAAAATCTTAAAAAGAAAAACAGACGAAGAGTTAAATTTAATTAAAAGTGATAAACAAAATATTTTTGATGAAACACTAACTCGTAAAAAGGTATTAAAAGACTACCAAAAATACATTTCTAAGACGATTTCAGAAAAAGAAATAGAAAAAATTTTAGAAAACCAGAAACTTCAAATACAGAAAACCAAAAGACAAGATAAAGTTACAGAAAAAAGTTCTATTTTAGAAAAAGTCCAAAAAATCAGTTCATATTTGTCAGAAAAAGTACTTGATAAAAATTTAGAATTAAATAATTTATATGTGGAAAATCTGAAAAAAACAAACTTGGATTTTCAAAAAACCATATCTGAAAAATATGAATTGGAAAACATAAATTCTTACGATAAATTGATTTTAGAAAGAAAAATAAACCATAAAAAATTAGTAAATAGGATACTGGAAAACAATTTCAAACTGCAAGATATAGAGACTTATTTTCAAGATAAAAGAGAAATAGTAGACTTAATTCCTAAAGTTCAAACTGTAAATAAAGTTTTTAAGGACCAGACTTTTGAAAAATTTTTTAATGAATATAAAGAATATCGTAGTAAAACGGTAAATAAACACACCAGAGGTTTAGAAAAAAAAGAAAAATTAATCGAAAAAACAAAAATAATAGATTTATACAGTTTATTAAAGAAATATAATATATTTAGAGAATTTATAAAAGAAAAAAATAAAATAAGTAGCCAGACAGAAAAATTTTTATATGAAGACAAGACTTTTTTAAATCAAACAGAACTTTTAAATAGAGAAAATGTTATCCATAGAAAACAGAGTACTTTTGATGAAATTATAAAAGGTATAGATAGAACATATGAAAATGAAATAGTTTCCATATTTGATAAGAAATATATCGGTAAAGTTTATAGTAAAATCAAGGACAAAGAAACTAAGATTTCCGACATAGAAAGTAGACAGGAAACAATATTAAAAAATATAAGTAACAAACAAACTTTTATTGAAGATATAGTAAACAAGTCTTATAAAAAGGAAGACATAGATAGAAATATTGAAAGAATAAAAAATATTATAGTAAGAAAAGAAGGGAACATATTTTACACAAATTTGTCAAATAAATTTAGAAAAACTATAACTGGGGAAATAGAACAAATTGCAAAAGCTGTCAAGTCAAGGCGCATTATGAGATCAGTTATAGATGAAAATGTGTTAGGGAATTTAATAAAGAAAAGTCTGAAAATTTACAAAAAACCAAATATTGTAGATGAGAAATTAAAAAATATTCTGGAAATAGATAATTTTACATTCAAAAGAAAATTTTTATCTTTGCCAGATATTGTAAACAAGTCAACTGAAGAGTTAATAAATCAGAAAAATTTATATAGACAAGTAGAAGAGACTGAAAAATCTTATTTTAACAATTTACAAGAAAGTTTGAGAGAAAAAATCTTACTAAATCGTAAAAAAATCTCTAACATAGAAAATTTTTATAGGGAAATAGAAAGAGAAAAAGTAGTTCATAAAAACCCGATAAGTATGGAGGTGATACGCGAAAAACTCGGTGGAAAAACTGAAAAACAGCAAAAAGTTACTACCAGGAAAGAAATTGAGAAAAAATCACCTCCGATTTACAACTATACAAGACCTGGAATTACTGTAGAAAGAGATAAAGAGACAGGGCTTAGCAAAAAGGAAATTTTAGATTTGATAAAGTCAAATATGGTAAGAATAGATATTGATTCTATATCAGAAAAAGTACTCGAAAAAGTGGAAGATGAAATGTTATCAAAAAGAAGAAGGAGTGGATTAATATAAATTGTGAATTATTGATTGGTTAAAAAAAATTAATCACAAAATGTATTTATATTTTTTGAAAAAAATTGTATAATTAGAGGTAATTTAAAATGGAGCGTATAAATATATCAATATTTTTACTAAGTTGGTATAGGATGTGTAAAAATTGGTGAGTATTGAAAGTGCGTATAATTCGTATAACATAGGAATGCCGTGTGCAACAATTAAAATAGGGACGGAAACAGAATGGGAAAATAAAGACGATTTAACCATAGAAAGTGTAGAAATCTCGTCAAGCATAGAAAATGAGTCAAGTACATGCAAAATTACCTTAGAAAGACTTCAAGTTGACTATTCGGAAAAAGGAGTTTTAACTGCTGGTAATGAGACTGATGTGGTTAAGCAAGGAGAAAAAATAACAGTTAAACTTGGGTATTATAATAGCAGTGGAACCAGGAAAGTTTCCGAGGCTTTTGTGGGATTTATAGCAAGTGTCCAGCTAGAATATGCAGGTGAAGGTGTTTGTGTAGTACTAGAATGCTTAGATGCTAAGATGTGGATGATGGCAGGTAGAAAATCTGATCTTAAAAAAGGAGAAAAATACTCAGATATTATTAAGTCAGTTATAACAACTTCATACAGCAGTCAGGTTGGAACGGTTACTGTAAAAATAAGTCAGGAACCGACATTAAGTCGTCCTATATATCAAAATGATGAAAGCGATTATCAGTTTTTATGTCGTTTAGCAGAGGAGACTGGATGTTTGTTTTTTATGGATCTGGGGGAAGTAAATTTTATAAGTGTAGGTAATTGTGGTGGAAGCGATTCATTAAAACTTCTTCCTTGTCAATATTTAAGAAGTATTAGTTGGACATCAGATGTTTTAGGTATGTCTAAACAAGTTAAAGCAAGTGGAGTTAATATAACGAATCAGGAGACGGAAGTAGAGTCAAAAGGAATTACATCAAATACATCAAATATTGGATCAGGAAGTGTCCCAAGTAAAATAACAAAAAATGTCGGAAGTAGTACAGCAAAAGTTAAACAATTATTAAACATAACAACTGCCGCTCACGCTAGCTTTGCGGCGCAAGCAGCTTTTACTAGGCAATCCATTAATTTTATTAAATGTGTAGCCACAATATACGGTTATGCGGAGCTTAGTCTTGGGATGAAAGTTGAAGTTACAAATTACGGTACCAATTTAAATAATAAATATATTCTCAAAGGAATTGAACATAAATATAAAGCCAAAAATTCAAGTTTTATGACAGATTTAGTGCTTGCGACAGATGTTTGTAGCAGTAGTTAGCAATAGCCAAAGGGGTGATTTAATTTGATTATAGATACAGCAATTGTTCAGGAGATTGTAAAAGAAAGTAAATTAAACTATATTACTGTAAAAGTTGAAAGGACAGGACTTTCGATAGAAAATGTTCAGGTTATGACTCCGATTGCAGGTCTAATAAGCAAAAATAAAGCAGGATTTGGAATGGTATATATTCCTCCTGTAGGACAAAGGGTTTTAATAGGCTATTTGGATCAAGGGATAGGTTCCGCAGTTTGTCTGGGATGTTTGTATGATGAAGTTATTTACAGTCCTATGTTAGAGGATAAAAGCAAACCTAAATTTTATTTTAGTTACGGATCAGAATGGGAGTTTACAATTAGCAAAACTGAGAAAAAGTTAAGTTTTGTTATGGGAAATGAGGATACAAAACTAGAAATAGATGGAGAAAAAGGGAACATTGATATATCTGTTAAAAATCAAATTAAAATTGCAGTTGGGGAAAATTCGATAACAATCGGTAAAGATAGTATATCCATTAAGTCAAGTAAAACTTTGAATATAGAAGGTCAGAATGTAACCTCAACAGCAAGTTCGGCATCTAAGATAGAAGGGGCAACAATTTCAGTAAAATCTCAGGGAAAGGCAGATTTCCAAGGGTCAACTGTAAATGTAAAAGGTACGTCGTCGACACAAGTCTCAGGTGCAACAGTAAAAGTTTCAGGATCCGCAACAACGTCTATAGGATAGGTATTTTTATAAAAGAGATTTTTTAAAGGAGCTGAAGAAATTGGCTACAGTTAGAGGGTGGAATTTTCCGGTTAAAATTGATAAAGACACAGGAAGGATAATGACATCAGAAGATAATGAAAATATCAAGCAATCTATAAGAGTTATACTTCGTACGCAGCTAAATGAACGTAAACTAATTTCAAGTTTTGGTACTAACATTCAATCGTTTTTATTTGAAGTTGTAGATCCGACATTTATAGGGGACTTAAAGAAAACAATTACAGGTTCGCTGAAAAGATGGGAAAAAAATATAAGAAGTTTAAATGTATCAGTTTCTACAAATGGAGGAGCAGTTTCAAGCGTTATTGTAAATGTAGATTATATAACTAATATTTCTCCCGTCCAAGAAAGAGTTACGCACAAGATGACAATTAACAAATAGTTTAATTTAGGAGGGCGAGAAATGAAGGGGATTCCGAAACTTGATAAAAGAGAAGCAGAATCAATTTTGCAACAGGTAAAAAAACTAGCAAATCAATATACCCCGGAATGGAACTTTGACGAAAGAAGTTCTGATTTTGGTGTGGTTCTTGCTCGGATTTTTTGTCATTTAATGGAAGGGACTATAAATAAATACAATAAAACCTCTTATAACTACTATCTGACGTTTTTAAATATGCTCGGAATAAAGTTAAGACCGTCAACGGCTTCTGTTGGAATGGTTATAGTAAACGTTGAAGAAAGGTCCGGTGGAACTTATATAGAAAAAGGATCTGCACTTTACGCAAAAGCGAAAAAACAAGGCGGAGGGATAGTTGTATATGAAACTCAAGATAATATGTTTGCAGTAGATACTAAAATTACAGGAATATTTTTTACAGAAGGAAAGTCCGACACTATAGTTGATATTTACACAGCTGACGAAAAAAGTGATGATGACGAAGATCCAATCCCACAGTTCAGGGTTTTTGATAATATTTCAAATAAAAATATGCAAAGTCATGAAATATATTTTAAAGATGACATTGTATTTGATATGTCAAAACCTGACGTGACATTTACTTTTTCAAATAATATATCAGAGATAAAAAACAAAGTTTTATCCGAAATATTTTCCGATGAAAAGAATGCTTCATGGGAAGTTTTTAACGGCAAAGAATGGGAAAAAGCTGAAAAAATGGAAAAAATTGATAATAGCATACACGTTACCTTTAAAAGTAAGCCTCAAAAAGTAAAAGTAAACAAGCAAAAAGGAATAAATATAAGATGTAGACTTGACAAAATCCCTCAAGGGGACGTGCATGTAACAGGAATAAACTACAAATCTTTTTCTCGTGAACTTCCGCCTGACTTTTTATTTTGTGACGACACAAATTTGAACGATACTGATTTCTTTCCTTTTGAAGAAAGGTACAGTATGTATAACACTTTTAATTTTGCTTGTGAAGAAGCCTTGACAAAAAAAGGAGCAAAGATAGAAATTAACGCAGAGGTACAGTTTGTAAAAATTAAAGTTGATGAAGAGATTGGAGGTGCTTCCAGGAAAAAATTTAAATATATAATGACAGATATTGATTTTAAGGATTTAGAACCTTACGATATACAAATTGAAGAAGTTGTATGGGAATATTGGAACGGGAAAGGATGGGCAAAACTCAAAGTTGATAAAGGAGGAGAAAAGTTTTTTACACTAACAGACAATAGTAAAGATATCCACAAAAAAGTGTCGTTTATTTGCCCGGAAGATATATCTCCTGCTTTGGTTGGGGCTGGTAATGGTAATTTCGTCAGGGCAAGAATATCGAAAATTGATAGTAATCTTGACGCGTTTTCAAATTATATTTCCCCATATATTCATAAAATTACTGCAAGTTATAAGTATCCAGATGAAGGACATGCATGCAGTGAAATATTTGTAAAATCAAATTTAGACGGGCAAAAAATCGATGTAATAAACAATGGAGAAGTAAAAATATTAAATAAGATACTTTGTGCTCACCCAGCTATGTATATTTGTCTTAAAAATCCACTTTCCGAAGGAACAATACGCCTTTTTGTGAACATAGAAGAAGGGATTTATAGGTTTAATCCAGTAGTAAAATGGGAGTACTGTGCCGATGATGGCATGGGTGGATACAAATGGAAACACATGGAAATTATGGATTTGACTGAAAATTTTTCACATAGTGAAACAGTAACCATGATAGGGAAGCGTGACTTTAAACAGATTAGTTTATTTGGAAAAAAAGGATATTTTCTTAGAATAGTAAATATTGACGATGGATACTCAAGTGACATAAATAAAGAAATAGAGCGAAGACCAATAATAAAAGGAATAGATTTTAATGCGGTTAGGGTTTCACAAAAAGAGACACACGTTCCGGAATATTTTTCTATTTCCAGAAATGAAGAAAATAAACTTTGTAGATTAGCAGAACCAAATGCGACCGATGTTTCAGTTTGGGTTAATGAACTTGGAAATCTAACTGTGAATGAGCAAGAAATATTTTTAAATGCTACGTCTGACATTGCACAAGCTGAATATGACGAACTTGGAAACCTTGAAAAGCTGTGGATAAAGTGGAAACCCGTTTCTGGTTTGCTTTGTGCCGGAATGGATGATCGTTTTTATGAAGTTGATTACTCTAAGGGCGAGATTCTTTTTGGAGATGGTAAAAATGGGAAAATTCCCCCAAGTCAAAATGACGAAAGTATAAAAGTAGAATATTCACTTTGCAGTGGTTCAGACGGAAATATTGATCCTTATAAAGTAAAAGGATTCCTTTCAGATGTCGAAAATATATCCAGTGTTAAAAATCCAAGTCCTATTATGGGCGGAGTTGACATGGAAACAATAGATAGGGCTGCAAGCAGGACATTTAGTCAAGTTTCTGGAGGAAATAGGTTAGTTTCTCTGTCGGACTTTGAAGAGTCTATATGCTTTAATGACAGAAATATATACAAAGTCAAATGCGTGCCGCATGTAGACGAAAATAGCGAGCCCTGTATAGGTGTTACGTCTATTGCGGTTTTACCTGTCGATTACATGCAAGGATATGAAAAATTTCAGGGAATAAAAAATCATATATGGGAATTTATAGACGATAAAGCACCAGTTACTCTTTATAGATCTTCTAAAATTAGAATTTTTGAAGTTGTTTATGTTGAAACTTCAGTAGGGCTTGATATTGTAATAGACAATTTCAATTCATATCAGGGCGTATATAAAGAAATCAAAGAGAGACTTGAAAAATTTTTAGATCCAGTTAACGGGAATTTTTCAAGAAGAGGTTGGAATATAGGTGATTTTCCGAGAAAAGAGTTTATTTATAATTACGTAAAGGTTGTAAAAAATGTAAAATGGATAAAAAAGATAAATATTTTTACAAAAATGATAACATCAAAAGGGAAAAAAGAAGTTAGTTTAGAAAAAGTAAAAGCGAACAAGTTTGTAGTTCCGGTTTTTGGGGAACCAGAAATAAATATATCAGTTAGCTAAATAGGTAAGAGGTGAACAAGACTTGATAGAGCTTGAAAATTTAAATAATCAACCCATAGAAGAGATACTAGAAGATGCTAGACGGCAAATACTGTATTTAAGCAACGAATGGACAAATCATCAAGAAGCCGATCCGGGAATCACTCTTTTAGAACTTATGGTTTGGTTGAAATGGGTTCAACATGAGTATTTAAATCGTATATCCGTTGGTGTAAAAGATAAGTTTTTGCAGCTTCTTGATGTCAAAAAAGAGAAAAATAGAGGTTCTAGGGCGCTTATAGAAGTTTCTGGGTTATCTAGAAGTGTAAATGTTCCAGAAGGGACAAATTGGAAAGCAGGGAATATGGTGTTTAGAAATACTCATTTTCAGCATCTAGTGAACTCTCAAATTTTAAGTGTCGAATTTAATAATCCAGAAAGACAAGTAGATGAAGAGTACTATAAATTTGACGGAAAAAGAATATTTCAGCTGTTTGGTTATAGTTTTAGAAGAGTTAGTACTTCAAGAACACGTGAATTTATAATAAAATTCAGCGATCCTCTTGTAAGTAGAAAAAATATAAATATTTATTTTGATATGTATCTTGGTGAAAATCTAAAAAGAAATCCTGTAAACGAAGAAGATTCATTTGAGGAAATGGCATCTGTAGATTGGTTATATTATGGAGTTGAAGATGGGAAGACTGGTTGGCATAAACTTAATATAGTAGAAGATCAAACCCATAGATTCTTGTTTTCCGGGATTGTTATTTTCAATATACCTGGAGAAATGATTGACTACAGTGGTGTTTATGCTATAAAAGTAAAACTTAAAAGGCAAGAATACGATTTTCCGCCCGCTGTTACGGATATCAAACTGAATGTTTTTGAAGTAGAACAAGGGGATGTTAAATGTGAAAATTTAATTTTTAAGAAAAAAGATATAAAAAATGGAAAAGTAGTTACTAAAAGTCATATGTCCATCTATGGAAATCACGTGATTTATGTGAGAAAAGGGGACGGTTGGATTCAAGCGGATGGATTTACTTTTGAACGTAACATAGATGAAGGAATGGTCAATTTTACAATAAACAATTTAAGTAGTAGAATGGGAAAATTAAAAGATGGCGATAATGCTGTCATGGTTGTTTCTTTTAGTCCAGATATTAAGCACAGAATGGTTTTAGGAGATGGGACAGGAACGTCATCTCAGAATTTTGAATTTAGGCAAAGCAACATACTTTATGATGGATTCGGATTAATTATAGGTGAAAAGAAAAACAATAGAGAAATATTTTATGTGTGGGATAGAGTTGATGATTTTTTTTCTTCAAGTAAATACGATAGGCACTATATGCTTGATGAAAGAAAGGAAAAGATAATGTTTGGAGACCATTTTCTTGGAATGGCTCCGAGAAAAGGTGTAGGGAATATAAGGCTTTGTCAAATGCAAACTTGTATGGGAGAAAGATCAAATATCAGAAAAGGGATGATAACTTCCGTAGAAACTGAAAATGAAGTTTTAAAAAGATCTAGAATATGTCAAATTACTGATGCAAAAGGTGGACGAGATATTGAAACTATGCAGCATGCTCAAGCTCGGTCAGCAGATCTTTTCAGTAGATGTGGACGAGCAGTCACCATGCAAGATTACGAAAGAATTGTTAGTCAAACTCCGGGCCTTATCTTGCAAAATATAAGGATTCTACCCAACTATATTGATGGAAAAACAGTAACTGATCAAAATTGTGTTACTGTAGCGGTAAGATGGAACAACATGGTAAATGTTAGTTTGCCTGAAAGTTACAAAAGGAATATAATAAGACAGATTGATAGATATAGGCTGGTAAATACTAGAATTGATGTTATAGGCCCGGCGTATATTGGCCTTTTGATAAGTGGTGAAGTAGTTGTAAATTCTTTTTATAAGCAAAGCGAAAAATTAGTAGAAAAGCAAATAAAAAATTTTGTCAATAACCTTAACCGAAAATTTGGTCAAACATTCCATTATGGAGATCTTTTTGGAATGATAGATAATCTTGATTATGTTTCTCATTTAGGCAAGTTGTCTGTTATACCGAAAGGGAGTTTTATAGAAAAAACGTCATCAGAGGATGTTATTGTTCCACCAAATGGAGTATATTATATAGAGAAAATAGAGTTAAATTATGTAAGGGATTCTTATGAGTAAAATAGAAAAGTAAGGGGGTGAGTTTGTGGCATCAGGTGCTAAAAGTTTTGTTCTAAATAGAGAGAGTGACTGGCGCTGCGAAAGTATTATAAATAACCTGAGTTTTTTTGACGATATACTTATTTCTAAGAAAAATGGGGAAAATGGGGTCTATATATCGGGAGCTTTTGATAGTGGTCAGATAGAAACAGTTTGGCATAGACTTCGTATTGATATGAATATCCCTGGGGGTGCAGTTGTTAATATAAGACTGTATGCTGCAGATACTTCAGAAATATTGGTACCGTCGTCTGAGGGGGATGAAAAAGTAAAAGCTGATATAAACGAATATATTAATGATAAAAGCACTGACATAAACAGGAAAATAGATATGCTCGATTACATAGGAGCGAAAAAGTATGTAAATATGGACGATTTACTTATGTTTAATTTAAAAGGAAGATATTTGTGGCTTTGTTTAGAAATTATTAATTATGAAAAACAAAGAGTAAAAATAAGAAGTGTCAAAATAGAGTTTCCGCGCGTTTCATTTGTAGATTATTTGCCGGAAATTTATAAAGAAGGGGAAAAAGAAGATTCATTTTTAGCACGTTATTTAGGGATTTTTCAGTCTATATATGTTGACCTTGAGGATAGAATTGATAACACTCCTATACAGTTTGATACAGAGAAAACAAACAAAGATTTTCTAAACTGGATAGCAGATTGGATATCAGTAAAAAACGCTTCGATATGGGGAGAGAAGAAGCTTAGAAAATTAATAAAAGAATCTGTAAGTATCTATAAGATGAAAGGGACAAAGGCTTCTATATCTAAAATTGTGAAAGAATATACGGGTATAGACCCGATTATAGTAGAGCAGTTTGATGTTAAAAATAACGATTATTATCAGTATCAAAAGAAGCAAGTTGAAAATTTGTTTGGCAATAATGGATATGTTTTTACGGTAATTTTGAGCGATAAGTATATTGATGATACAGAGGATTATATAGAGCTTATGAAAGTAATAGGAAGTGTTTCCCCAATAGACTCTATTTGCAACTTAGTAGTACTTAGTGATAAGATATATTTGGATCATCACTGCTACATGGGTATGAATTCTTATATAGCAAAGAATCATGAGCTGATAATAGGTGAGAATAGCAAAGATACAACTACTCTTGTGTTAGTTGATGCAGATAAAAGTAAGGTTTAAAGCCTGATAAAAGCGCTAAATTAGAAAGGGAATTTTAATTAGGGGGATAGGTTTCAGATGAAAAACAAGCAATATTACAAATGTAGCAGGAATCATTACTTTTTCGGAAAGCTAATGACTGTAAGAGATTTTCAAAGTGAGCAAATTTACTTTAATTCTAAGCGTAGATTAGGCAACAGAATGTTAAATGGATCAGGGATTGTTTCGGGGCTGAATGTTATTTTGGTTGACAATAAAACTTTTTCCTTAGAAACTGGTATGGCGATTGATTATATGGGGCGCGAAGTTGTAGTTCCAGAAGCGAGCGTCAAAAGACTTGATATAATAAAAGGCTTTGAAGAAAATAAGGATAAAGGAATAGTTTATCTTTGTATAAGGTACAAAGAAGAACTCCAGGAAACCACCTTTTCTGTAGCAGGGTCAGGAAAATCAAGTGGAGTAAGCGAAGAATATAATAGAGTTGGTGAAACATATGAGTTGTTTCTAACATCAGAAGAACCGAGAGAATCCGAACTTAAAATAGATAGCCTTTTAGTACAAAAAATACCGGTTTATGAAAAAGATGGAATTTATATCAACTTGGAAGTTACAAGATATGTAAATCCAGGGAAAAAGATGAAAATAGTTGTGATTTTCGAAAAAGAAAATGTTGAAGCCCCCGTTAAGTATTCGTTTGATATGTCTGGTGAGTTTTTTAGAACATCTAAAGGAGAAAAAACTTTAAACATAGATTATCAGGAAACAGAAGTTTCTACTTATAAAAAACTTGAAAAGGAGTATTTTTTAATTTGTGATGCTTCAACTGATGCTCCCGCAAACTTGATAATAAATAAAGGGAGTTTCAGTGTAGAAGTAGGTACAAATAAACTGCAAATAGAAGAAGATATTAAAATACCTATTTCCATAAAAACAGAACCGATTAGACAGCTTATTGTAAACGATTTCTATAAAAAACATTTTACAGAGATAATTGATAACGTGGAAGATAAACATTTATACTTGGCTAAATTCCATATAGTTACAAACCAGCTTACTTACTTTATAGAAAGTTTTGAAAAACATCCGTTTAAACAGTATATCTATAGCAATGATCTTTTAAGACTTTTGCAAGGAATAAGTGAAGATGAAACAGGTTTTCAGCGTATAAGTTATGGGAAAGAAGAGGCGGAAACCCTGAAATCAAATCCTCAAATTTTGGATTTACCTGAGCCAAAAATAGATAATATAGTAACAGGGGTCGAGAGAATAAACTTGGGATTTAATCCAAGAGTCGGCAAAAGTTATTATTCATATGAATTTGTACATGGGCTTGGAGAAGGAAATATTGCGGTTGTAACAGCTATAGATAATAAAGCTAATTATCTTACAGACGATAAAGGATTGCTAGTTTTTGGAGATAAAAGTATATTCCCGAAAGAAGAAATTTCTATATCAGCACCCAATGTCCAGATTGCAGCCGTTGCAAATTCGGAAAAGGGGACAATAAGACTTGGAGTAAGGCTGCAAGAAAAAACAAGCGCTCAAGCTGTTGATATAAGATGGTGGGCGCTGAAGCCAATTGAAACCCAGAAAGATGAAGAAGAACTGGTTATCGATGAAAACGTAAAAGTTGTAATTACTCCAAACACCGCAAGGGTTAAACCTCTTGAGCAGATTAGGCTTCAAGCTCATATCGAAGGATCAAGTAGCCAAGAAATACGCTGGGCAATGGCTGAGAATAATACAGGAACGATTGATAATAACGGCCTTTATACAGCTCCGTCTAAAGAAGGAGTCTATGAAGTTAAAGCGTACAGCGTGAAATACGAAGATAAGAGCGATTCAGCCTACGTAGTTGTTAGTGCCATGGACTAAGAAATTAAATACAAACTTAAAACACTTTAATAGAGTTTTATTTTAGATTAAAATGTGGAATTTAAAATAAAGTATAAAATTGCAAAAGGAATATTTGTACGAACATGAAAATTTTATTTTAAATAGACTCAAAGTGAAGTTTAGTGTGATTAAGTCATTGTTTTTTTAAAATTTGTAGTATTTTTAGGAAGGATTTTCACATGGAAATTTTAAGGAATATGTCAAGAAGTATGCTAACTTTAGTATCAGTATCCGTCTTTGTGTTAATTTTATTGATTTTTAGCATTGGTGGGTATAATAATCTCGTAAGTTTAGAAGAAAATGTAAGCAGTAAAGGTGCTTACATAGATATACAGCTGAAAAGAAGAGCTGATCTTACTTTTAATCTTTTAGAGACAGTGAAAGCTTACGCTAAGCATGAAACTAGTATTGTGGAGTATGTATCTTCTTCCAGAGAAAAGCTTGCGGGTGCGACAACAATTTCAGATAAAGCTCAGGCAAGCAGTGAACTTTCAAACGCAATGAACAGGCTTATGTTGATTGTTGAAAATTATCCTGATTTAAAGGCCGATAAAACTTTTACTGGATTTATGGATGAATTGTCGGGGTTAGAAGGAAGAATTGCAGTTGCAAGGAAAGATTACAATGATGCTGTTAGGGATTACAATAGAAAATCGAAAGTTTTTCCGACTGTAATTATAGCGAATTTATTTGGATTTAAGCAGATGGAATATTTTCAGGCAAACGAAGGCGATAAAGAAGTACCAAATGTAAATTTTAACTGAAGAATTTGGAGGGTAAATTTATGAGGCGCATAAGTTTGCTTTTGTTTGTCTCATTTGTGTGTGCTTTTGTAAATGTTAAAGGTTTTGATTGTGAACTTTATGTAAACGATTTTGCACATGTTTTGGATAAAGATGAGAAGACCTATATCAATAACCAAGGGAATACACTTGAGAAAGCAACAGGTGCGCAGATTGTAGTTGCAACAATTGAGTCTTTAGACGGTAAAACAGTTCAAGAATATGCACTTGACCTTTTTCGAGAATGGGGAATAGGAGAAAAGGAAAAAAATAACGGAATTTTAGTTTTACTCGCAGTAAATGACAGAAAAGCAAGGATAGAAGTGGGGTATGGTTTAGAAGGTGCAGTAAATGACGCAAAGGCTGGTAGAATTTTAGATGAATACGGTATTTCTCATTTTAAGAATAATAGGTGGGGAAATGGCCTTTGTGAGATTTATAGAGCTTTGGCACTTGAAATCTATTCAGAATATGGACTAGATATACCAGGTGAAGTTTCTGAACCTATAGAACAAACCGACGAAGACAAGGAATGTGAGGTATATTTTTCAGTATTTATACTAATTTTTTTAGTTATCGTGTTTATATTTTATACTAAAAACAGAGGTGGCGGGATGTACATAGGAAGTGGAGGATATTTTTTGGACGGTACAGAATTTGGGGGAGTCTCTAATGGCTCCGGATTTGGGGGTGGAAGTTGTGGCGGAGGAGGAGCTTCGCGCGAGTTTTAACAAGAAATTGAATAATTAGCTGTTGACATTTAAAATCTGATTAAGTATAATGTACCATGGTACCGAGGTGTGGCTCAGTTTGGTAGAGCGCCTGGTTTGGGACCAGGATGCCGCAGGTTCGAATCCTGTCACCTCGACCACAGTTTTGCGTATTTTTTGATATAACCTAGGGCTCAGTAATGGTGTGTGTTTTGTTTATGTTCGAGCATGAATTTCAAGTTCAGATTTTCATACTATAGGGGATTTTTTAAGGACTAAATTCGAAAGAAATGAAACCTTGTTATTTTAAGGTTTTGTTTCTCTATGGACTTTTTCAAGGGGATTACATACTTTCACACGGTTATGGGTATTTAACTATGTAGTGCCATTTTAAAAATCAAAGGTAATAACGTTTATGATATCACGGATATTTGTTCTTGTTTCTTCTATAGTATCTCTTTATCTTATAGTTACTATGTCATTTTCCAAGGTATCGGAATCTACAGTAATACAAAATGGTGCTCCTATTTTATATTGATGCCTATAAAGAAACATGTTAACTAGATGAAAATATACCTGTTAGATTATTTATCAACTTTTGACACTCATATATAGATAATTTTCTAGAAAGGGATGCACAGTCGTACGGCTGCATTATTTACTGACATGTTCTTGGTGATTGGAATTTTGTAAAATTGAAAATCGCCAAGGCTTTAACGGCATGGCAAGCCGGAAGGTGGGTATATAAAAGTAATAAGATATCCAGATGGCAAATGGGCTTATGAGGCTATTGTTTTCATATTTAGATGCATTGTAAATTCCATGTATTTTTAAGTAGTTAAAACAAAAAATTTCCAATTAAATCTCCATAGAAACAGGCACGAAATAGCCAAAACAACCTTCTATGAAAATGCAATAGAGGGCACTTATCTGGCAGAAATTAAGATGCTTATTTATAAGCATGGAATAAATATGTCTACAATTGCTGCAGAAGAGCAAAGCTTTTTATATGGACAGTGTGGGGCCACACGATTGTATAAAACTTTTAAAAATGCTTGAAATACTGTAAGTCTTTGGAATAAAGTCCGATATATGATGGTGGATTTTTATTTCTTAATTCCACTATGGAAGAATAACAGTGTAAAAGTGGAATTTAACGTGGGGTTTATAAATATCCAAGAATATAATTTAGATAATAAAAACTAAGTGTAAGAAATGACAAATATTAAACTGTAAGTTACTGATTCAAATGAAAATAAGATAGATCAAAATTTTGATAGAATAATTGAAATAATACAAAATTCAACCAGAGATTGCATTCAAAGCCGTAAATCGTGAACTTACAAGTATGTACTGGAGAGTAGATTTGCAAGTGAGAAAGTTAGGAAGAGTGAGTGGGATAAATGTGTGTTTAAAGGGTTTTCTGATTTTATACAACATAAAAATGAGGTGATTAAAGAATTTTCTGCTTTATAATATTTGTCGAATTAAACAATTTTGTGAGGCTTATTGCAAGAACAAAAAAACTCGCAACACTGTTTCGAGAAATTAGCTGGTCAAATAATATACCTAGTTACGGCAAGAACCAAAAGTGATGAAGCAAGAGAATTTTATCTTAGACTATGTATTAAAAACAAGTATTCGGTACGTGAACTTGAATACACTGACTTAGAATATATTGATAATATAAGTATTTCTGAGACTATTTTCAGAATTAGCGATAATTGTAAAAATTTACTAAATTTCCACAAATTGAGTGTAAAATCTAAACAAAATAAGCTTTTAGAATACTTTAGAAAGAAAACCGACAAGAAATTCTATATCATATTCGATAAAATAGAAAGAATAGGTGGATTTATTTTATCTAAATTAGCATATGAGGATAGTTCATTTTGGTACAGCAAAACACCGACCTCTATGTACAATGCTTGGGAATTGGCTGGGTTTGAGATATCAAAAATAGATCTTAAAAACAAAAGGATTTTATTCCAAAAGACGAAGAGCTATTCATCAAATATTGAAATACCTAGTGTAATCCTAAATCATACTGTTCCAAACAAAGCGAAATTTGAAATTAATAAATTTTTTAATTATATTGTGAAAAAATACGGGTTATAGTTTAGCGTTCATCACTAAAAATAGACAGAATGATTTACACAATGTGAATTTTTGTTTAAACATCAACAAAAACACAAAAAGCACTTACATTAAGACCCTGTAAATCTTGGTGGACCCGAACGGGATCGAACCGTCGACCTCTCGGATGCGAACCGAACGCTCTCCCAGCTGAGCTACGGGCCCATGATTTAAATGTTACCATATCTGTGAACACTGTGTCAAATTTTTTAAAAATTATGGGTTTTAGCTACTTTGGCGCGTCAGAAATTGTCAACGATTTGAAAAGTCTAACAAATGTCGACATCTTTATCCAGCTACATCCTTCAATTTTAGACTTGTCTTTAAATCGAACAGTTTTACCGTTCTTTTGTCTTAAAAGTCTCCATTCGCTGTTTTTATGGGCGTCTCCGATAAGAATTAGTTTATTAGAATCATCAACGTCATAAACAGCGTACTCATGATTGCTGATTATACCTTTGTCATCTTTTGGGAGAAATTTTCTTATTTCTTCCTTTAATTTATCAACTTCATCTGTTCTGCCTTTTTGGCCTTTGTATTGTAGAACTTCTTCTAACTTTTTAAGAAGATCTTCAAATCTAGATATACCACTACATTTTCTACTAATTTTTAAATATCTTATATCATCATGAGTTGTAGCAGTTACAATTTTTCTGTTATTTAAGGCGCTTTTTATTTTTCTAAATTGTTCGTCCATTTCTTGTTCAAATTTTCTTTGAAATTCACAGGCTATTTCCTTAGGATTTTCAGTCTTGATACCGAGAGATTCTGCAATTGACTTTAGAACATCGCTATCCTTACTATTACTATTATGTCCTTTTCGCGAATTCTTTTTTACAGCTGATAATCCTGCATTCCAACGTTTGTTGTTTCTATATTCGTATACTGATTCTGTACCGAGGATAAGGGTTGTAAAATACGGGGCATAGTCACGTAGAGATTTATATTTGATTTCTTTTAGGTTTTGACGCTCGAGGTCTTCAAAACTACCGTTAACGCGATACATAGCCTTTTTTCCGGTAATTTTTATCGGGAACTTTTTGAATGCAGCTATAATAGCTTTTTCCAGTAAACTTACCCACAGCTCAGAGTATTCTTTTTTGTCCTTTTTAATCGGTGTGCTAGAAACCACCACGTTAATGGGGGCAGCTGGTTTTGTACAGATTTTTATAAGTCCTCCTTGTGTTCCATACCGTTCTTCGGCTTCCATTCTGTAAAGTTTTACGCTGTATTTGTCGTTACCTATTTTTTTAAACATTTTTCTTATATGTTCCTTATGCCTTGAAACAATACTTCTCAAACTACTTTTAAATATACAATCTGTTGCATTTGATGTTTGTCTAATATCATCAATTTTAGGGCCGTCTTTACCGAAAAGTTCTGATTGTTGAGTTCCTTTTTGAATAGGTTTGGGATCAACTCTAGAATCATTGAAAAATACCAGTTTCTGTTCTTTATCAATCTTAGAAACTATTTCATTAAGCCAATTATTTGCACTCTTTATGGCATCTTTAAGTTTACTTGTATCTCCTTTTATCTTGGAAATTATATTTTGTTTTAGCTCTTTAAGCAGCGCAAAAGAAGCTGTAGCTACAATTTCAATTTCTTTCGGAGTTTTTTTGTTTTGCATTTCCTTGTTTAGTTTTTCTAATTTTTCCAATTTGTCTGATATACTCTCTTTACACGCAGATGGTAGATTTTTTGACGCTGTTTTAACTTCTATAAAAGCTTCTGTGTAGCGGCGTATATCTGGTTTTAAATCATCCGAAATATTATTTTTACGATTGGACATACTATTACCCTCTTTCTATGAGTATTTTTAGCACACGAAATTTTATATCTATATTATATAATAATATAATAATTAAAGTCAATATATTATACAAAACAGACACAAATAGAGTAACCGATTTTACTAGTCTAGCATATACTAGAATGTGCAGTAGGTAAAATTTATTTTCCGAAAATGCACAAATGTTAGGAGAGAAATGTTTATGCTAGAAGACATGATTTTTTTTAAGAAAGAACAAGAATATGGGATATCTCCTTTGCCGGGGGATATAACTGAAGCTATGGCATATATTCCTTATCAAAATGCTGACAAAATTTATAGTCCAGAACACGGAATAAATGCCGGAACTATGTTTAAATGCTTAGACAAACCTTTTAAGGGTTGTTTGGAAGAGGAGAGATATTTGTGACAGAAAGAGAAAGACTTCTTAGACGAATATCAACTTTAGATTTTGCTATTGTTGAACTTCATCTTTATTTAGACACTCATCCTGACGACTTAAAAATAAATGAGAAACTAAAGGAGTATGAATTAAAAAGCAAGGAGCTAAGAAAAGTCTATGAAGAAAATTTTGGACCACTTACAATGAGAAATAATGAAGAAAATAATTGGGAATGGATCTCAGGACCGTGGCCGTGGGACAATGATAAGGAGTGTGAATAAATTATGTGGGTGTACGAAAAAAAGCTTCAATATCCAGTAAAAATAAAAAATCCTAATCCATCTCTTGCTAAAATGATAATAAGTCAGTATGGTGGTCCAGATGGAGAATTAGGAGCCTCACTAAGATATTTAACACAAAGGTTTGCAATGCCATATCCTCAGCTTAAAGCTATACTAACTGATATTGGGACTGAAGAATTAGCGCATTTAGAGATGATAGGAGCCATAGTTTACCAGTTAACTAGAAATTTGTCAGAAGAAGAAATAAAAAAAGGAGGATTTCAGGATTACTATGTAGATCACACTACTGGAATTTATCCAGTTGCAGCAAGTGGCAGTCCTTTTAATGCCGCAAGTATATCGAGTAAAGGTGATCCTATTACCGATCTTCATGAAGATTTAGCTGCAGAACAAAAAGCTAGAACAACATACGATAATATACTAAGGTTTTGTGATGATCCGGATGTAAAGGATCCTATAAGATTTCTCCGTGAAAGAGAGATTGTACACTATCAGCGTTTTGGCGAAGGACTTAGAATTTGTACCGATAAATTAAACAGTAAAAATTTTTATGCTTTCAACCCTTCATTTGACAGAAAAAAATGTAAAAAATAGAAATCGAATTTTTGTCTGTAACTTGCACTGCAAGAATGAAAATCATATTATATTTTTATGGTTGATAAATTTCATGCGGTGCAAGTACTCATTTTAGCATTAAAATAGTTAAAATTGTTCTTATATAAATTTAAATTTTATGCGATATATATATAAATGAGAAAATCGAAATTTTTTGTTTGACATAATTCAGTTTTTATGAGAAAATATTGAGGATCGCGGAGTGGAGCAGTCCGGTAGCTCGTCGGGCTCATAACCCGAAGGTCGGTGGTTCAAATCCGCCCTCCGCAACCAAATATAGTGCTGGGCTTTTTGTAGTCTGGCGCTTTTTGTTTGATAAAAAGAAAATTTCTTTCTTGCTTAAAAATGTTTAGCTAAAGTGTTTTTTCAGACAAAACAGGTGAAACGATTTGGCTCGAAAAATGTAGATCCGATGCAGATTGTATATAATTAATGAAAATTTTAATTAAAGAATAAACAAATAATGCAATTTCACCTAAAAATTTTAGTATTTTAGCATATAAAAATGTATAGATTACAAATATAAAGAATTACATTGATATAAAAAATGTCAAATAAGTAAAAATATCAATACTTGTATTGTATTTTAAAAATAAATGATTTATAATCTAAAGCGGTCGATCTTTGATGGATATATTCTTTTGGTGAGCTGTTTAATATTTTGTTTTAAGGAGAAGATGCTATTGGAAAAGCTTAAGAAAATGGAACAACCTGAAATATTAGGTCCGGGGATCCTTGGATGTGCAGTTGCGACAGCGGGCGGGTTTGCTGTGCTTAATGCGGCTTACTTCTCAGGAGGAATTATAGCTGTTGGGGAAGTCTGTCTGCTTCCGGCAGTAGCTACCTTTTCGGGTGTCGGGTTTATATTTTAGTTTTTGTTAGTTCGGTTTTTAAGATTAAATGAAGGGTTAGTAGAGGTTGTGTTGAAATTAAACAAATGTTCTCAGTTGTTGTACAAAGATATATTAATGCAAAAAAGCGTGCTAGCGCTCGGAGTCCTTTATTCTACGGTTGTTTGTTCTGTAAAAAAAGGAGTGTACCTGTATGGCGTGTTCTTCACGTTTATTGCAGCGGTTGTTTTCTTGGTTTGTTTCGCTGGAGTAAAGTATTGTTATGGAGATAAGGCTGGAAAGGGTACTGAGTTTTTGCTTACTGCGTCTTACAGGCGAAGAGATATCGTGTTTTCTAGATGTCTGTTTCTTCTAATTTTGGTTTTTATTCAGTTCCTAGTGGGGGGGGCTGCGCTTTATTTTAGTTTGGGATTTGGCGGGATTTTAAGCTTAAATTTATTGGGAGTATTGGCATTTAGTATTCTTTCCGCGGGTATTTCTGTGTCGCTGGTGCTTCCAGTGAGTTTTTTGGATATAGGTTTTTTCTCTAAAATGATTTTTTCTTTTTTAGTTTTGGGTTTGCTAGAGGTAGTTTCCACCTTTGTTGATATTAATAACCTAATAAACAGTTTGAGTTCAAAATTTATGCTTTTCGTAAGCATGTTATCTTTTGTAGTTTTTGTTTGTTTTTCGGTCGTTATTTCTAATAGAATTTTTGAAAGTCGAGATCTTTAATGTTTGGAGATTTTAAGTCGAAATGTTTTTGAAATTGTGTGATAAATCATTTGTAAAATCTTCTCCTGGTTCTTACTCTTATTCTTTTTTTAAAAATGGAAAGAGGGAGTTTCTTAAGATTAATGAGAGTGCTTACAATATATTAAAATTATGCAGCGGAAAATATTCAATGGAAGACATAGTTTCATTTTTACTTAGAAGTTATGATTCTGGAGAAGATGAGGTAAGGGGCAATGTTGAGAATTTTCTGAGACCTTTGATTGTAAGCAGTTTGGTAGAAATTGTGGGATCGGGTACTTGCGACAAAATTGAAAGAGGAAATCGTGAAATTTGTTTTCCAGATGCAATCATGTGGGAAATAACCGATTGTTGTCCTCTAGAGTGCCGCCACTGCTATTTGGGGGACAAAAGTGGGATTGCTGTTAGTAGAGAAAATGTGGAAAAAGTGTTCGGTCTAATAGAAAAATCTGGGGTTTTTCAGGTTCAGATAACGGGAGGGGAGGCTTTAACTCATCCTAGTTTTGGGTACATATTAAATTTTTTAATTGACCGGGGTATCATTATTTCGGTCTCGACAAGTGGGATAGTTTTAAATGATAAAATTTTAAAATCTTTGAGTCGACTTAGAGAAGTAGGTGGAAGTGTTGTTAGAGTAAGTCTGGATGGGAACGAAAAAACACACAATTTTATCCGAAATAATAATTTATCGTACAAGAGAGCGATAATGTTCATAAAAGAGGTTATAGAAAACAAAATTGAGTGTCAGGTAAGCACAACAGTAACGAATCAACCAAGGGATGAAATAGAAGAACTAACTAGCATGGTTAAAAATCTCGGGGTCTCGCTTATAGAAATTGGGCTAATTATAAATAAGGGAGATGCCCTAAAAAATGGTTTAATGTCTCGCATTGAAATAGAACAGTATAGTGCTTTTTTGCACTATTTAAGTTCGAAATATAATGATTCGCGATTTTCAGTGAAAATTCCGAGCGAATCTAATCAGAAAAACTGCGGTGCTGGAAGTAAAATGATAGCTATAAAACCTAATATGGACATTACTCCGTGTGTTACTTCAGATTTAGTTTTGGGCAACTTAGAAAAGCAGTCTATAGACGAAATCATGTCAAATTGCGGGAAAAAGTTTCATGATTTTGTTGCTCCGTCTAGTGATTTATGTCGAGGGTGTAAAAATGAAAAAATATGTAGAAACTGTATGGTTCAGGGGCTAATTCAAAAGAATACTGTAAAACACTGTAAGTGGTATGAAAGTCAAAAGGTTGTTTTAAAGCAGTTTTCAAGATAAAGGTGAAGATGAATTATGTTTGTTTACAGACAAAGCACTTTTGATACAACTTTAAAATGCAAAGAGGGGGACTTGACTTATGATTTAAAATCAGAAAATGGTGAAAGGATTGAAAATGGTAGATTGACGAAAATTTCAACGTCCGACTGTTTTATTTCACCAGATGAAGCTAGTTTAAAAATTTCAGATGACGATTTAAAAAAACTTGTTTTTTTTCTTAGAAATGTAAATAAAATTTTTTCAAGTCCAGAAATGAAATTTTATTGTTACTTATACCTTCATAATGAAAAAGTGTTGATAAATGACCTCCAGGATTGTCGCAATTATGGATTCTTAAAGTTGGTTTTTGAAAGAAAGAGTAATCTTTTGATTGAAGAAATACCAGTATGTGATGATAATTTTGAAATTTTAGAAAATAAAGTTATTAAAGTCATAGATGAAAACAAAGAGTTTTTAAATTTTTCAGTTTCCAAAAGTTCTCGTAAAGCGTATGAGTCTGTGCCTGTGGTGTTTTCGTCTCAGGCAGCAGGATACTTAGTTCATGAGATACTGGGCCATATGCTTGAAGATGATATTTATAGATATTACGGAGAAAAATATAAAAATATCAGTTTTAGTAGTAACTTGACTGTTCGAGATGATCCAACATTTGCAGGGCAAATTACAGGACTAGATAAATACGATGATCTTGGAACTTTAATTTCGCCTGTCACTTTAGTTGAAAATGGAAAAATAGTGAATAATATGTCTATGGAATCCTTGAAAAGTGAGAATAATTTGCCTTATGGTTTTGCAAGAAGAGAAAGTTATAAGCATGATGTTTCGTCAAGGATGAGGTGTACTTACATCGAAAAAAGTAGTGATATGAATGAAAAATCAATAATTAAAGAGTACGGGGACTGCATATTTATCAAAAGGGCGTATTCAGGCGTAATAAGCCCACAAAATGGTGATTTTGAATTAAAATGCGTGGGTTTTTTTGTAGATAGTGGGGAGTTTAAAAATTTAATAGGAGATTTAAGGCTTTCTGGAAATTTGCTCAAGAATTTTAATTCGATAGATATTATAGGAAATGACCTAGAATTTTTTGGCGGATACTGCGTTAAATTAGGCCAAAGTGTGAGGGTAGCAGTTGGAAGTCCAACTATAAGTATGAGAGATATTATAGTTGAAGGTGATGTCTATGAATAAAAAGGTCTTAGAAGTTAAGAATTTAATCCTAGATAAAGGTGTCAAGAACTATAATATACAGTGTAAAGTAGAAAGAGGTATGCTTTTTAAATTTGTGTATGGTAAAATTTCTCATAAAATTAAAGATGTTTTTTCGCTTGTAGTTTCACTTGAAAAATCGGGTAAAATTTCAGAATTTTCTGTTTTTGGTAAATATGATATAGAGAAAGTGAATGAAATGGTTGATTTTTGCCTTAAGAAGCCATTTATTGTGTCGAAAAATAAGTTTGTATTTGAGGAAAATTTTAGTAAATCACAGGAATTCAAGGCTATTTATGAAAATTTTAATTACGAAGATTATGTCGTTTGGGTCGAAGATGAACTGAAGTTAATATCAAAAAGTGTTGAGTTTCCCTTCAATTTTTTATATAAAATTGATGTATCTAAAAAAAGTGTGCTTCTGAATGAAAAATATTATGAGGTTTACGACGGGAAATCTAATTGTTTTTTTGTTGAAAATATCTCATTTAAGAAGAGTGCTTTCTTAAATGATTACTTTTACAGTAGAAATTTGTCAGATGAATTGATGTTGAAACTTAATAACTATTAGTAAATTTAATTTTGAGGAGAGATTAAAAATTGGGGAATACTGTTTTAAAAATTTCAAATCTTTCTAAAAGGTATGGATCTTTCAGTTTAGAGGGTGTAAACATTAGTATAGAGAAGGGGAAAATTGCAGGGTTTATTGGGGTAAACGGAGCTGGGAAGACTACTGTGATAAAATTGCTTGCAGGTTTAGTAATTCCAGACAGCGGTAGAATTGAATATTTTGGGGAATCTCTTAACAGTAAAAATGAAAGTAGTTTAAAAGACAGAATTGCCTTTTTGCTTGATGGAGACTATTTTTACCCTGAACTTACTTTAAACCAAATGAAAAATATAGTTGCATCTGCCTATTCTAATTGGGACGAAGCAATGTTTAAGAAATATGTTGATAAGTTTAATTTGCCGATGAATAAAAAAATTGTAAATCTTTCAAAGGGTATGAAAACCCAATATTTACTTTCTTTGGCTTTGTCTCATAATGCGGAGCTTATTATTATGGATGAACCAACAAGTGGACTTGATCCTTTAGTTCGTATTGAATTAATGAGGATACTTAGCGACCTTTCAAGTCAAGGAGTAAGTATTCTATTTTCCTCTCATTTGACTCATGATTTAGAAGAAATTGCAGATGAAATAGTCTTTATTCACAAAGGTCAGATAGTATTTCAAAAGAGTAAAAGTGAGATAAGAAGAAGTTATTTTAAAGTTAAAGATAAGATTTCAAGGTTAAATCCAGAAAATAAGAAGCTATTTTTGCACGTGAGGGAAGAAACTGAAGTTTTTACTGGTGTGTACAAAGGAGAAAAATCTGAAATAATTTCCCAGTTTCCTGATTCTGAGGTAAAGAGTGCTACTGTTGAAGAGGTCATGATAGGGAGTATGTGTGGCGTTTGAAGTTAAAGAGTTTTGTGGTTGCTTGTAAAATTATTTTGTTTATAGAAAAGTTAAATAAATGTTGAAATTTTAAACTAAATTTGATATAATGCTTTATAGAAATATAATTTAGAGGTGTTTATATTGAATTTATCCAAGATTAAAAAGAAATTGTGTTCAGTGGCTTTGGCGGGAATTGGGGTTTCTGTTCTGGGTTGTAAGGATATCTCTTTAGCGAATACTTCGGAGGCTAATTCTGGTGACGATTATTATGTTTCTATGGAAACTACTTTGCCGGTTGCTAAGTCTAGGGTTAAGATGGGATATTTGATGACGGTGCTAAACAGGTTTTTGCTTGATTGTGATTTTTCTGAGGAATATTTGAACAATTTGAAGGCAACATCGGAAAAAAATTTGACGGATTTAGGAATTATCGTACAGGAAATTATTAGTATTGCTAAAGACTTTAGTTACAGAGGTCTGACTCGTACCCATCACATATTGGTCAATATTGGAGTGCAAGATGTAGATGACGCTAAAAGAATATTTATCGCTGCAAAGCAGTTGGATGGTCTTCAGCTAGAAGTCATGAGTCTTTTGTTGATCAACGAACATAACAAGATGAGTCCGGACGACGTAGTAAAGGTTATTGATGCTGTTAAAGATATAGATAGTGAACGTCTTTGTCCATTGTGTAGGCTTATATCTGATTGCAAGATACATAACGCGGATGATATGATGCCTATTTTTAACGCAGCTAAGGAATTGGATGTTGTTAAAATGACTCTTTTAACAAAAATCACAGAGTATTGCTCTGAGTACAGTGTAGACAATATTGTAAGCATTATAAATTTGGCTAAAGAACTAGATGATGTGCAGATTTGTAGGATTTATGGTGTTTTTAAGAATTGTCATATTTTATACCCAGGCGATGTCGTTCATGTACTTGAATTGTTTAAGGATATTACTGGAAATCGTTTGGCTGTTATGTGCAGAATTTTGGAAGGCTGCTATGTAAATAGAGAACTATCTTGGGATCTTGGACTTGTAGATTCGAGTAATATTTCGAAATTTGTTGATGTTACCAAGGGTTTGAGTGATGTACAGCTGTCGGAGTTATTAAGTGAAGTTGAAAATAATAATAGAATAGGTATTACAATGATAGGAGATTTGGTTAAAAGTAGGTCCAATTAAAGCTTGTGGGATAAAAGTACGGAAATTATCCAGTGTAAAATTATGAACTAGATCTTTTAAAAGTCAAAAAGGCGTATTTAGTGGTAGGATAGTTTTGTTATCTGTTTTTTTAGTTTTATGTTATTTTGTAAATTATAATAAGAATAAGAGTAAACAAAGTTGTGAAAATTTACTTTGTTACTTGAAAAATTATAAGCATAAGGCTTTGAAACAGAGAGAAGTAGCTAAGAGTGAAAGGACTTCACTCTAGGTGGGGACGGCAAATTAAAGAAAAATGCTATTCCCTTAATTTTAAAAAGATTACGCTGGACAAAAATTTACTGTGTTAAAAAAACAATCCTTAGCTACGGTTTAAGTGTTAAAGCAGAAGAAAAATATGGGCACAATATAAGTGTAATTTACCCATATAGTACATCTCGATTTTCATTAATGAAACAATTTGGTCAAGCAATGCCTTTTACTAAGGCTATAATGATTGCTCAAGATGTTTTTTCTGGTAATCCAACTATAAAAGAATATATAATCGCACACGAAATAGGTTATATTCATGATAACATAAGAACTTTTTTAATTATTTTTTCTTTTGTAATTTCGTTAGAGTTTACTTTCTTTTTACCATTTTGGTTAGTTAGTAATGGTTTTACCTGGTCTTGGTTAATATTGTCACCGTTCATCTTATACCTTTTGTACTCAATGAGTTTAGGATATGGGATGAGAGGTCCGAGTTTTTTGCGGATAAATATGCTTTAAAACTAACAGGGAAGGAAAAATGTTCTTTTCACTAAATCTTTAGTTGTCAAATTATCATCTTGTTTTTACATTTATGTGCGCATTATAAATCAAATGTGTTCAAATGTCAAAAATCAATATGAAATCAAAAAAATAGTCGTAGTCACCTTTTCCTCATTACTAATGTTATTTTCATGATTTTTTGTTTCCTATTTTAACGTAATAATTATTTATAAAATGTTGCCAATTAATTTTCCAATTTTTCAATGATTTTTCTTTTTCGTAATCACACAAAGCACTGTACATAATAGAATTAATAATTAGTTGTTTTATCTCCCTTAGATTTAAATTATCTGCAACTACAATTTCAAAAAAATCAAAGAAAAACCAAAAGTTTCCAAGCATCAGTGGATCATCAGAATATATTGCGATTAGTATACCAATTCTAAAATAATCAGATTTTTGAATAGGTAGCTGATTTTATGTAGCGATTATCGCTTTTTATAATTTTAAAATGCACCTACGGAGAAAAAACCATAACGATTACTCCTGAAATTTCGGAAATAACCTTTACAAAAAAAACTACATTGTATCTAAATCAGTCTATCTGAATGGTGGAGACGAGGGGAGTCGAACCCCTGTCCGAAAATCACTTACCTAAGCTTTCTACGAGCGTATCCATTTTATCTAAAATCCTAGTTTATAAGTAAAACGGAAAACTTAAATAAACCAGTATTCCCTATTTCATGATAGGATCCGGGAAACTACCCCATTCACGTTCACCACTCAAGTGACACCTGATGCATGCCGTGGTCCTCAAGCATAGATGTTTGCCTTTTTATCTTAGGCAGCAGCTAAAGTTTTCTTTCTTCTGAAATCGACCTTAACTACGTTATCTTTTTTCTTTGGATTATCTCCGTTTAAATTTAAAGTGCGAATTTTAAAGCGGTTCCGCCTCGCTGCTCGCTTACCTAGACTCATAATCCCCGTCGAAACCATTACGTCCCCATAAATTAAGTAGGCAGTGTATATAACTATAATTACCTAAAATTTTCTTTGTATGCGCGTTCAATGTCCCTTTGAGCTGACCTTTTAGCTAATTCCGCACGTTTATCAAAAAGCTTTTTCCCTTTACAAAGTCCTATTTGAATTTTAACTCTAGGGCCCTTAAAATATACGGAAATAGGAATAATTGAGTGCCCTTTTTGTTTGACCTGGCCAAAAAGCTTGTTTATTTCCTTTCTGTGTGCTAGAAGTTTTCTAACTCTAAGAGGATCACAGTTAAAAATGTTTCCTTGTTTGTAAGGACTTATATGCATCCCATTTATAAAAAGTTCTCCTTCGACCACAGAACACCACGAATCTTTTAGGTTCACTCCGCCATTTCTTATAGACTTAACCTCAGTCCCTCGGAGCTCTATCCCGACTTCGCTGCTTTCAACTATAAAATAATCATGAAAAGCTTTTTTATTTTTAGAAACTATCCTATTGCTACTTGACATCTAACCCTCCCTGCAATATCATACTTACTCTGGGGGGATGATACCATATGCAAAATTAAATGTCAAGAAAAGCTATACGGATTTCATAAGGAGATTGAGAAAAAATTAAAAAAAGATAAAAAAACTGTTGAAATTTTGAAAATAATATGATATTATGTAAATGTGAGGTTTAAGTTAAAGAAATTTTGAAAGGGGAAAATTTAATATGCAGAGCCTTGGATCTATAGTTTTGACTGCGGTACTGAACGGGTTTTTTCAAAGTCTTTTTGGTGGGGTATTCAATATTGTGACTAGACCCGTTATTCAAAAGTTGGAAGCCACGGGCTTCTTTAACCTGAATGCGATGGATATTATCGGACAGTATGGCGAAGATTTAGTTGAGAAAGCGAAAGAAAAAAATTGGGAACTGATAGCTGGACGAGACAAGGAAATTAGTGAGCTGATTGGTTATTTAAGAGCTGGTAAAAACCCTTGTGTAGTAGGTGAGGCAGGTGTTGGTAAGACTGCGTTGGTGGAAGGACTTGCTGCTAAGATTGCTGTAGGTGATGTTCCAGAAGATGTAAAAAAGTGGAAAATAATCAAAGTAGATTTTCCGTCGCTTGTTGTTGGTAAAGGCTATGGAGGAAGCGGCGAAGATTGGTTGATACGTTTGAGGGCTCTCTTTGAGTGGACGATGAAACATCCAGAAACAGTCATATTCATCGACGAAGTGCATCAGTTTGCAAAAGCAGCTGATCTTTGTAAAACTTTCTTAGATAGGTCTCAGCTAAAGCTGGTCGGTGCAACTACAACTCGCGAGTTTGAAGAGTATATGGCAAAAGACCCCGCTCTAGAAAGAAGGTTTACGTTGATAAAAGTTGGTCAACCGGACTCTGTGTCGGCTTTCTTAATGACAAAGAGCAGAGTACCGGGCCTTGAGAAGAAGTATAATGTTACCATTAGCCAAGAGGTGCTGGAAACTAACGTTAATCTTGTACGTGAATATTTGCCATTGAAGTCAAGTCCAGATAAAGAAATACGTAACTTGGAAGTTGCGTGCGAGCTCGCTTCAAGAAGCCGGTACGAGCTTAGTGACGAAGAGAAGACAAAACTTGCGGAACAAATTAGTAGTCAACTTGAGGAATCGAGGGAAAAAGAAGGTAAATGGAACAAGTTAAAGAAAAAGTTAGGGAGTTTGTTTAAAGAGAAACCGAAAACTGAGCTGGCCACAACTGAGGAGCAAATGGTAATGAGGGAACCTGTTGTGCTGACAGAGGACCATCTGAGAAGTGCTTTACAATCACTGACTGGAGTACCTATGACGCCGCCAGCTGACGAAGAAATTGAAAGATTCAGGGAGTTTTATTTGACACTGTCTAGTTACTTATCGGGGCAGGAACAGCCTGTAAGAGAAGTATGGAAAACTTTTGTTGACTTGAGATTTGGAAAACGACAGAAAAAATTAGGTGTAATGGCTGCATTCCTGTTTGCGGGACCTAGTGGTGTGGGCAAGGCTACGGTAGTTGAGGCAGTTAAGGATGGGCTACATACGGGCATGACAATTGACATTCCGGCTACGCAGTTTAAAGGTAAGCTGAGAGATAGAATACTTAAGACTGTGGACGCGTATCCGCATACTCTGATAGTTTTCAGGGGGCTGGATAGAGCAAGTGACAAAATTCGCTCAGAGATAAGTTCAATTATAAGCCAAGGTTACGATTATGACGATTGTGACGGAAAGAGGATTAGCTTCAAAAACGCTGTAATAATTTCGACTGTTAACACTGGTGATGTAAGCGGAAGAGATAGCGCCGAAATAAAGGAGTATTTAAGAGAGAAACTCGGACATGACATACTAGGTAAAGTTGGACGCTTACTCGTCTTCAAATCGCTGGACAAAAATGTAGCAGAAGAGAAATCAAGAGATATGTTGACGAAAATTTGTCTTGTTCTGAGAGAAGCAACTTCAGCTGAAGTTGAGTTTGAGGAAAGTTTGATTGATAGACTAACAGAAATAGCGTCGAGTACATCGGAAGGTATGCGTGGATGGTTAAGTTACATGGAATCGCTGCAAAGCATACTAAATGATATATACGAAGTCCGGGGCGAACTTAAAGGCAAAAAGTTGGTTTTTGTGGCAGGGGAAGACGGTGTAGAATTGAGGATAGAAAATCTTCCGGAGATTATTGCTGCTAGTGGAGACGTTGCTAAAGAAATCGAAGAAAGTGGTTTTCCTGATGAGCAGCAGGTCGACAAAGATTCCAAAGAAACTACTGACGAAAATCCTTCTGATGGAAAAATTGAGGAAAAAGTAGATGTGACGGATGCGGGGAAGGTAAAAGAAGATGTAGTTGCCTAAAATACACGGAAGATACCGAAATTTTATTAGGATCCAACTTACATGTGATGGCTAGGTAAAAATCTAAGAACTAGAAGTAACCTGAATTTGAGGTGCTTCTAGTTTTTTGTTACATGAAAAAGTTTTTAAATAAAAAAAGCACACGCATCTCGGCATGTGCTAAAATGAACAACAATCTGAAATAAAATCTAAGAAATGCTTATATATTATTTCTAAAATTCTTGAGTAGCTTATCGGAAACAGATTCATAGCTCTTTTTTATGTATTTCAGTGTAGGCGGCCACGCATGGTAAACTGCTATGGATACTATAATGCTTATAAAAATGGTTTTTAGAGTATGCATGAATGAGAATCTCCTTTCAAAATCAAAACTTAATACACTTCTGAGTATAATTATAACACAATTCAATAGAAATTAAAAGAAAATTAATTTAAAAATTTACTCGAAAATCTTGTAAAAATATATCAATAAACAACAAAATTGATATGAAATAATTGTAGTATGATTAATTAAATTTAAAATTTAGAAAGCTCAAATAATTCATGCGAATGAAAAATTGACTTAGAGAAGAAAATAATAGTTTGTCTTGATTTATTTTAATTAATTTTATATAATATATTTTTAGAAATATAATTAAAATAATTTTAAAAAGGATGTTAGGGATGGTTTCGAAATTATATAGTATGGGGCTGATTGGGGTAGAAGCTTTTTTAGTTGAAGTAGAATCAGATATATCTCGAGGACTTCCCTGCTTTGATATAGTTGGTTTGCCTGACGCATCCGTAAAAGAAGCAAGAGAAAGGGTTAGAGCATCTCTTAGAAATTGCGGATTTCAGTTTCCAGTAAGCAGGATAACAATTAATCTAGCTCCAGCGGACATAAAAAAAGAGGGGCCACTCTACGATTTACCAATTTTTATTTCTTTGCTTAGGTCGAGTGGTCAGCTCGAAGGAAGCAGTTTTGATTTCAATTCATCGGTTTTTCTCGGCGAACTTTCACTAAACGGGGAACTTCGAGCGGTAAATGGGATTTTACCTATGGTTATAGAAGCTAAGGAAAAAGGGTTTTCGAACATCTTTTTGCCGTTTGATAACGCTGAAGAGGGGGCAGTAATTCGCGGAGTAAATATCTACCCAGTAAAAAATGTAAATTCTTTGGTAAAACATATTTTAGGGGAAGAAAAGCTATCTTTACAACCAAAAACTAAGGTTATAGTGCAGAAAGATGAATACAGCTGTGATTTTTCTGAAGTAAAAGGTCAATATCAAGCAAAAAGAGCACTTGAAATAGCGGCAGCTGGAGGACACAATGTTCTTTTAGTTGGTCCTCCTGGATCGGGGAAAAGTATGTTAGCTAAAAGGGTTGTTTCTATACTTCCGAGTATGACTTTCGATGAGATTATAGAATCAACAAAAATATATTCTATAGTCGGAACTTTAGGTGATGATGGTCCACTTATAACTAAAAGGCCTTTTAGAGCTCCCCATCATACAGTTTCTTCAGCAGGATTAACAGGAGGAGGTACAATTCCTAATCCTGGCGAAATTTCACTTGCTCATAATGGAGTATTGTTTTTAGATGAACTTCCTGAATTTTCTAGAATGTCTATGGAATCTCTCAGACAGCCAATAGAAGATGGAAAAGTTACAATAGCTAGAGTTCGCTCTACGTTAACTTATCCGTGCTCAGTAATTTTAATCGCCGCAATGAACCCGTGTCCTTGTGGGTATTTTGGTCATCCTAAAATACCATGTATCTGCTCAGAGAAAACAATATCTAGATACCTTTCTAAAGTTTCTGGACCACTTTTAGATAGATTAGATTTACATGTAGAGGTTCCAAGTGTAAGTTATGAAAATATGGTATCGGATAATTTACAAGAAACGTCCGAAAATATAAGGAAAAGAGTGGATTCTGCACGGAAAATACAGAATTTTAGATATAAAAATTTAAAAACTTTATGCAATGCAAGAGTTTCTACTAGAGAAATAAATAAATTTTGTATTTTGACAGAAAAAGCCGAAAGTATTTTGAAAAAAGCATTTGAGCGAATGGGTTTGTCAGCACGTGCATATAATAAAATTTTGAAAATTTCTAGAACAATTGCAGACCTAGAATCAAGTGAATTAATTCAAGCAAATCATGTAGCGGAAGCGGTGCAGTACAGAAGCTTAGATAGAAAATATTGGAATAGATGATGATTTATATAAAAATGGACTAAAATTTTTCATATTTTCTTTGTACTTGGTAAAACTTATATAGAAACTACAAAAATATTAGGAGGAGATGTTTATGTGTAGCGGTTTTATGAACTTTACAAAGTGTACAGGAATGGGACTTTTACTGGGAATAATTGTCGGTCTATATTTGCTTTATCGTACTAGAGAAGAAACAAGAGGAAGAAAAAGAGCTAGAAGAGCATTAGCTGCAATAAGTAATATTATGAATGATGTGCAGGATATTTTTAAAAATAGATAATTTTTTTAGTTTGGCCACTTTTAAGAGTGGCTATTATTTTTGAAATTTTATATGAAATAAAAAAATTAAATAAAAACTAAAAGTGATAATTTACTATACATAGTTCATATTTTAATAGAAGATATGAAAAAATTAATATTAAATCTATAAAAATAAAAAAAAAGTGTTGACACAAGTAAATACAAAGTGATAGAATACTAAAGCATGTGGATGAAGCCACTGCTAAAGACTTAAATGGGCTTATAGCTCAGCTGGTTAGAGCACACGCCTGATAAGCGTGAGGTCGGTGGTTCAAGTCCACTTAAGCCCACCAGGACGTCGCGGTTAAAGCGCGTCCTAAGGTGAGAAAGGACCTTGAAAAGAGAAAAGGAAGCAGGTAAAGGGATTAATTCCGAGATA